>NZ_JAEVHL010000025.1 GCF_016803395.1 Micromonospora tarensis
CCAGCGGCGGGCCTGCCTGCTGCCGTAGCCGCCGACGCCGGGCACCACCGCGCAGCCGGCCGGCGCGGCCTGCACCGTCGCCCGCACCACGGCGGCCCGCTCGTCGTCGGAGAGGGCCCGGTACTCCCCCGCCGACGCGCACGGCGCGACCCCGTCACACCCCTCGGCGGCGAGCCAACGGACGTGTTCCTGGAGCTGGTCGAAGTCGACCGACTGGTCGGCCCGGAACGCGTGGTGATGGCGACCAGCACACCCCGCCAGGGCCTACCAGCTCCCACTCGGAAATCCCCGCTGCGCACCGGCACCGCCCCTCGATCCACCCGCACCGTGCGCGGCGGCGCTGGTGCGGTCCGTACCGGAACCCTAGGAACGGCTGCCGCCACCGGTCTTCGGACAGATGCCGGAACAGTCGCGCTGCCGCCCGTCCTTTTGTCGCTCCTGGACAGTGGACCTTGCGCGAGACCCCACCCGCACCGGAGGGTAAGGACTGGCGATCGCGCGCAACCAGGGGAGTTACATGCAGGGTGAGCTCCAGCGAATCGTCGACGCCGTCGCCGCCCGGGTGGGGCGACCCGCCCTCATCGAGGACCGGCGACAGCGGGTGGTCGCCTACAGCGAGCACGACGGGCCGATGGACGACGTCCGCCGGACGTCGATTCTGCGCCGGCAGACGACGCCGGAGGTGATCGCCTGGTTCCGGGGCCTGGGCGTGCTCACGGCGCACGCGCCGGTCCGCACCCCCGCCTGCGCCGAGTTGGATCTGCTGGCGCGGGTCTGCGTGCCGATCCGGCACGACGACCTGCTGCTCGGGTTCGTCTGGTTCATCGACGCGGACGGCTCGATGACCGACGCGGACATCGCCACCGCGACCGGCCCCTTCACCGACCTGTCGCTGGCCCTGTACCGGGAGAACCTACTCGGTGAGCTCGCCTCACAGCGGGAGACCGAGGCCACCCGCACCCTGTTGGTGGAGAGCCGACAGGCGCGCGAGCACGCGGCGCGGGCGCTGCTGGAGGAGGGCGTGGTGGCCGCTGACGGGTCGACAGTCGCGCTCGTAGCCCAGCTCGTGCCGGCCGGCGGCCGGCAGCCCGACGAGGTGGCCCGGATCGCCTTGGAGCAGGCGCTTGTCTCCACCCGCCGGTGGATCGGTGTGCGGGAGACGCTGCACCTCGTCTGGCACGACCACGGAGTGCTGCTGGTCTGCGGCGACCGGATCGCCGGCCGGCCCTCGCCGGAGGCCTCCGCCGGGCACCTGGACGAGGCGCTGGGCACCGCGACCCGGGGCCTGGCCTCGGTGGACCGGACCGTGACCGGAATCGGCCAGCCCCGCGCCGAGCTGTCCAGCGCGGTCGAGTCCTACCAGGAGGCGGCGCAGGCCGCCCGGGTCGGCGCGCAGCTGCCCGCGCTGGGCCGGGTGGTCTCCTGGGCCGGCCTGGGCATCTACCGGGTGCTGTCCCAACTGGACAGCCAGCACCTCGACGTCGCGGGCGTCCATCCCGGGCTGGAGCGGCTGCTGCGCGACGACGCCCACCAGGTGCTGTTGGAGACCCTGGAGGCCTACCTCGACCTGGCGGGCAACGCGCACGCGACAGCGGAGAAGCTCCGGCTGCACCGGACCACCCTCTACTACCGGCTGCAACGGGTGGAGCAGCTCGCCGGGACCGACCTCAAGGACGGCAACGAACGGCTCTGTCTGCACCTGGCCATGAAGCTCGGTCGGCTCACCGGCCACTACCGCACGGCCTGACCCCGCCGAGCCCACGGGTGAGGTGTTCTGATTCTCGCTGGGCCTCTCGCGCGGTGGCACTGGACGCTGATGCTCATCGGTCACCGCCGCTGTCGCACCCGACGGGTAGCGGCAGCGGGGCCGCGGATGCCGTGACGGCAGCGGCGGGCTGGGATCAGGGGACGATCACCACGCCGCCGCGGACGCCGCCCTGGGCCAGCCGGTCGTGAGCGGACGCGGCGGCGGCGAACTGGTACACGCCGGCGACCCGAAGCGGGATGTCACCGCTGGCAACGAGTTCGACCAGGTCACCCAGCCGCGAGCCGTCCGGCAGCACCTCCAGCGCGACGGTCCGGATGTCCCGCACCGGTTCCGGGCGAAGCGGAGGCGACGCGGCCACGTAGCCGCCGCCGTCGCGGACGAGGTCCAGCAGCGAGGAGCCGATCACCGCCAGGTC
Source organism: Micromonospora tarensis (assembly GCF_016803395.1). Taxonomy (GTDB): domain Bacteria; phylum Actinomycetota; class Actinomycetes; order Mycobacteriales; family Micromonosporaceae; genus Micromonospora; species Micromonospora tarensis. The sequence goes on from NZ_JAEVHL010000025.1 coordinate 2,184, forward strand.
GATGACCGCGTCGAACGTCCCCGTCGGCTCGTCGGAGCGCGACAGGAACGCCGCGCCCAGCGACTCCACGAACGCCCGGTCGTCCGTCCCGGCGAGTCCGGTGGCGTGCAGGCCGGCCACTCGGGCCAGCGCCAGGACGAACCCGCCCACCTGCCCGGCGGCGCCGGTGACGAGCACCGTCGAACCCGCCGGGAGGGCGAGCAGGTCGAGTGCCTGGGCGGCGGCGAGACCGTTTGTCGGCAGGGTCGCCGCCTCGGTGGCGGGAACGCCGGCGGGCGCGGTGGTCAGCCAGGCCGCGTCGAGCACCACGTACTCCGCGTGGGTGCCGACAGTGGTTTGCAGCCATGGTGAGAAGCCGATGACCTCGTCGCCGATCGTGAACCGCTCGACCGCCGGGTCGACCGCGTCGACGACGCCTGCCACATCCCAGCCGGGCGTGTACGGCAGACCGGTCGGTAGCGGAGCCGGGAACCGACCGGAGCGGATCATCAGGTCGACCGGGTGGACGACGGACGCGGCGACAGTGACCCGTACCTGCCCCGGTCCGGGCTCGGGCATCGGCACGTCGGCCACGTGCAGGACCTCCGGTCCGCCGAACTGTGCATAGCTGACTGCGCGCATCGTTGTCTCCTCGGTGGTTCCAGTGATCACCAGGACGGTACGAACCGGAGGGCACCGTGAGTAAGTAGGTACCGTGAGGTGCCTAGGGCACCGATGGAGGCACGATGGCGACCACGACTGCGGCCCAACGCCGCGAACAGGCCAAACGCGACTACGACGCGTTCCTGGCACAGTGCCCGACACGTGAGCTGCTGAGCAGGCTCACCGACAAGTGGGTCGCACTGGTGGTTCCGGCCCTCGCCGACGGCCCGCAGCGGCACAGCGAACTGGCCGGCCGGATCGCCGGCGTCAGCCAGAAGATGCTCACCCAGACGCTACGCACGCTGGAGCGCGACGGCCTGGTCACCCGCACGGTCACCGCGTCGGTACCGGCCCGCGTCGACTACGAACTCACGCCACTCGGCCACGAACTGTTTCCGGTCATGGTCGCGATCAAGCACTGGGCGGAAGCGCACATGGACCAGGTGTTCACAGCCCGCGCCGAATTCGACGCGCGACCCTGACCCCTGGGAGGGGCGCGGCAGCTCCGCTCATGGCAGGTACGGCCGCCGGCCCACCCCGGGTCACAGGCGCCTCGGATGCCCTAGGAGGAGAGGAGCTCGCGTGCCCGATCCGCCCCGACCGCCAGCAACAGGGTGGGCAGCCGGGGACCGGTGTCCCGGCCGACCAGTAGCCGGTAGACCAGCGCGAAGAAGTTGCGCTGAGCCACTTTCAGCTCCGGGGTCGGCTTGGTGTCCGGCGGCAGCCCGGCGATCGTCTTCGGCACGCCGTAGAGCAGCGTGGTCAGCCCCTCCAGCGACCAGTGCTCGTCGAGACCGCCGAGGAGCAGGTCCAGCGACTTCCGCTGATCGTCGTCGAGCGCGGCCAGCAGCTCCTTGTCCGCCTCGGGCCGCACCCTCGTCCGCTGCTCGGCGGGGAGCTGGGTCTCCACCCAACGCTGCACCTTGTCGAGCCTCGGTCGCACCTCAGCCAGGGAGGTGATCGGCTGCTCCGGGTCCATGGCGCTCAGGATGCGCAGGATCTGGTCGCTCTGGCCGGTCGTGATGTCCACGATCGACGCCAGCGTGCGGTAGGACACCGGGCGGGGCGTGCGCGGCAACTCGACCGCGGCCGTTCCGACCGCACGGTCGTAGCCCGCTCGGTCGACCGGCCCGGTCGCCCCCGCCGAGACCTTCCGCTCCAGCGCGTCCCACTCGTCGTAGAGCCGGTGAATCTCCTGGTCGAAGGCGACCTTGAAGGATTGGTTGGGCCTGCGGCGCACGTACAGCCAGCGCAGCAGCGATGCCTCCATGATCTCCAACGCGTCCGCCGGGGTCGGCACGGCGCCGCGGGAACTACTCATCTTCGCCATGCCGCTGATGCCGACGAACGCGTACATCGGCCCGATCGGCTGCGGCGCGCCGAAGACCTCGGTCACGATCTGACCGCCGACCACGAAGGAGGAGCCCGGCGACTGGTGGTCCACGCCGGACGGTTCGAAAACCACTCCCTCGTAGGCCCAGCGCATCGGCCAGTCGACCTTCCAGACCAGCTTGCCCCGGTTGAACTCGCTCAGCAGGACGGTTTCGGTGTGGCCGCACCTACAGGTGTACGTCAGGGCGGTGGTGCTGTCGTCGTAGGCCACGACCGTGGTGAAGTCGGTCCCGCACTGGGCGCAGTACGGCTTGTAGGGGTAGTAGCCGGTAGCCGTCTCGCCGTCGTCGTCGCTGGCCGCACCGGAGCCGGCCGCCGCCTCGACGGCCGCGGCGGCGTCCGCCTCGTCCAGGTTCTTGGTCGACGGCGTCGCCGCGACGCCAGCCTTCGTCCGGTATCGGCCGAGGATGTCGTCGATCCGGGCGCGCTCGCGCATCGCCAGCAGGATCTGCTCCCGGTACGCGCCGGAGGTGTACATCTGGGTCTGGCTGATCGCCCGGTACTCCACGCCGAGCTCCGCCAACGACTGGGTCATCGCGGCCTTGAAGTGCTCGGCCCAGTTGTCGTGCGAGCTGCCGGGCGGGGCCGGCACCGAGGTCAGCGGCTTGCCGATGTGCTCGGCCCAGGACGGGTCGATGCCCGCCGGCACCTTGCGGAACCGGTCGTAGTCGTCCCAGGAGATGATGTGAACGACGTCATGGCCGCGCCGCTTGATCTCGTCCGCGACCAGGTGCGGGGTCATCACCTCGCGGAGGTTGCCGAGGTGGATCGGGCCTGACGGGCTGAGCCCGGAGGCGCAGACGATCGGCTTGCCAGGCGCTCGCCGCTCGGCCTCGGCGATCACTTCGCCGGCATACCGATCGACCCAGTCGCGGTCAACTTCGCTCGCCACGGTCTCCCACACTTACTCTGATACTTGCGCGAACTACCCGATCCCGGCCAAAGCGGTCTGGCGCGGATCCGCCCAGTCTAGTACCGCAGTCGACTACGCCAGGGCGTAGGGGCAGGTACTAACCGGTCTCGACGACGTCGCGGGGTTCGGCGAGCCAGGCGAGTGTTCGAAGGGCAGCGTACGCGGTCTCCCGAACCTCCGGCGACTCGCTGGAATCGCTGGTCAGCTGCCACAGCCGCGGGAGCGCGGCGGTGACACCCCGACTGCCGACGCCGATCGTCGCCGCCACCAGCCTGCGGTCCGAGGAACGCTGCTCGCCCTTGCGGAGTTCGAGCATCCGCGCCGGCCACGCCGCTGGCCACGCGGTCGGGTCCAGGCAGCTGAGCAGCATCGCCGCGGAGGCGTCGTCGGACAAATCCCCCAGCGCCAGGATCCCCGTGGTGACCACCGTTACATCGACCTCCCGACGAAGTCGCTCGATGATCAACGGCGCTGCCTCCGGCACGGCCATCTGCGCCAGCGCCCGGTACGCCGCCGTCCGGAACCTCTCGTCGTGTCCCTTCAGGTACCGCGTCAACGGCGGGACGGCGACCGGGTCACCCGCGGCGGCGAGCGCGAGGACCACCCGAATCGTCCGTGGATCAGTTTCCGGGTAGCTGGCGACGAGGGGTCGCAGCCAGGGCACGGCGACGGCGGACGGGACCGCCACGAACAGGTCGAGACAGCGATCCACCAGATAGGGGTGCTCGCTCGCGCGCCTGGTCAGGAGACTGTGCGCGGTGGAGTTACCGGTGCGGATCAGAGCGCTTACCGCAACGGTGACCAGGTCGTGGTCACCAAGGGTCAGCAACTGATCGACCACCTCTGCCGCAGCGGCCGGATCACGTTCCAGCAGCGACTGCACGGCGGCCGACCGCACCCGGTGGGGCTGGGCCGCGTCCGTCACATAGTCGAGCAACGTCCGCGAGCTCGACAGGTAGGCCATGAGTGACGAGAGGCTGAGCAGATTTCCCAGGCTGACCTGGTCGGCGCAGTCGGCCAGTAGCGCAGAGACGAAGTCGTGGTCCGCCTCCACCTGCTCGGGGTCGGCGAGGGCGCGCAGCGAGAGCTGGAGCAGCGGGTCGGGCTCGGTCACGTAGAGCCGGCGCAGTGCCGCGCGCACGCGCTGCGGCTCCGCCGCCCGAAGCAGTGCCGGCAACGCCAGCCCCCGCACCTCGCGCGGCGACCGCCAGCACAGCTCGATGCTCTCCTCCGCGAGCGGGCGCACCTGCTCCAGCGCGGCCGCCGCCGACGCGGCGATCGAACTGTACGGACTGTGCAGGTGGGTGAGGAGGTCCTCGCCGGCTGTTCGTCCGTTCTGTCCCACCGCCTTCAGCACCGCCACCACCATCCGCACCCAGCTCTCCTCGTCGCCCAGCTGTGCCATCGTCTCCTCGACGCAGAGGCCGGCGAGCAGCCCCATCAGGTATCGCCCGCTCTCCTCGGTCGGCACCAGGCCCAGCAGTGCGACGAACCGGTGGAACGCCCGATGACTGCCGAACCCGCCGTCGCGGTTGGTGACAAGGTCGTGCGCATGGCTGAGGAGCCCGGGTCGAGTGGTGCAGAGGGCGGCGAGCGCGAACGAGCCCTCGGTCGACATGGCCGACAGGTCGGACTCGATGGCCAGCTCGACCAGCGCGCGCAGCAGCCCTGCCAACGTGGCGGGCGAGACGTCGGCCTCGGCGGCGCAGCGCGCGGCGAGCAGCAGTCGGTCATGTCGGGCGAGGGGCCCACCGCCCGCAACGGCGAACAGCTCGGCGAGGAACTGGTCGGCGTCGGCGCTCGGCAGTTGGGACGCGAAGAGCCGAACCACCTCTTCCCACAACGGGTTACCGACATGCGACGCGATCTCGGCACGCCCGGCATGGCCCAGCCGCAGCAGCGCCGAGGCGGCGAGGTACTCCTGGAACGACCGATGAATGAATCGGAGGCCGCCGCGATTGTCCCCGGCCAGGATGCCGTCGCGCTTGACGATGGCCGCGAGCACCTCTTCCGGATCGGCGGCGCGTAGGTGGCGCCCGCTGTCACTGGCCTGAAACTCCTCGACGAGATCCAGCGTCTCGTCAGTGGAGAGCGCCTCCCGTTTCCTCCGCATGAAGGTCAGCGCCAGGTGTTGCAGCAGCCGTTCCTTGGCCCGCCGTTGCAGGGTCAGCCCGTACGCCTCGCCGTCGCGCCGCCGAAGCAGCTCGTCGACGAGACGGCCGTACAGTTCGGCGCGGTGCGCCGGTAGGTTCGCTCCGCCCTGCCGTTCGGAGAGCATCGCCAGCAGGGACAGCAGCAGAGGGCTGCGCCCGAACCCGCTGATCGCCGGCCTAGCCTCGACCTGCAGGCTCAGGTCGTGGCCGAGCGTGGGGTCGTCCTCGAACCAGTGTTGGAGAAAGCGGCGACGCTGGGACCTGTTGAACCCGACGCACTCGAAAACCCTGAACGCGGTTGGCAGGATGCCGCTCGGAAACGACGCCGTGCGGCAGGTCACGAAGACGTGGTTACGTTGGGCGGCGAGCCGAACCACCTCGGCGGCGACCGCCTGCTGATCGGCCCTCGGCATCTCGTCGAGGCCATCGAGGAAGTACACAGCCTGTCCTCGATCGGTCTCCCGCTCGATGATGTCGGCGGCCTGCGGATGGACGCCGCGGAGGTAGGCGCGAACCGCGCCCGGTTCGCGGCCGAGCGCGGCAAGCTTGATGAAGACGGGCACCCGCCCCGGAAAGAGTTCGCCTCGGCAGGTCCTGATGAGTAGGTGACGGATCAGCGTTGTCTTGCCCACGCCGGGCTCGCCGAGAACGACAGCCGCCGGCTGCGCGAGCACCTCGCCCAGTGGCACCTCTGGTTGCCGGTGTTGGCGCTGCGGGCTGCCCTGGTCACGCTGGAAGTCGATCTTGGCAGAGGGGCCGACGTCGGTGGGCCGGCCGGTGGAGTCCAGCCCCTGGCGCGCTCCGGTGACGGCCACCGAGGCCAGCGTGAGCGTGACGTAGATCTGGTCCAAGCGCAGGTCCCGCTGGAGGTCGGCAAGGGTGACGTAGGAATGCTCCCGCGCCAACTGCTCAAGGTACGGGCCGAGCGTCACGGTGCCGGTGAGCTGGGCGTTCTCTTCCAGCAGGCCGGGACGCAGCTGCTCGACCTCCTGGATCGGCACCGCGTATCCTCCGCCGTCCGGGTTCTGGCGCACCACCACGCCAACCACCCGTCGGTCCGCCAGCGAGTATGCCGGCCCGCCGGACAGGCCGGACGAGACGGCCGCCGATTGGAGCACGATCAGTTGTCGAGGGGTCGCGAGCTTACGGTCCCAGGCCGGTCCCGCGAGCTTGCCCGAGGTGGAGTAGCCGTCGTACTGCCGGTCGGTGAACTGGTAACCGAAGGCGTAGAAGGCGGCCAGTAGGTCCTCGGCCGAACCCACCGGCGCCAACGGGTGGTCCCGCTCGGCGACCTCGATCAGCAACAGGTCCGGCGTCTCAGGCTGTGGTGGCCGGATCACGTCCGTCACCGTCAGGTGGCGGCCCTGCCACTCGACCTGGATCGCGTCGCGCGAGGGCTCGGTCGGGCAGACGTGCTCGCAGGTGAGGACCAGGCCCGGCAACACGAAGAAGCCGGTGCCCAGGGACCCTCGCTGGGACACCCGGACCACACTCCTGGGCAACGCTTGGACGCCGGTCATGCCAGCCCCGGCAAGCGGTTGGGCTTCAGCGCCAGTCCCGGGCGCAGACGCGGAATCCGTCGTCACCACCGCCTTGGTTGTACGAGTTGGTCCAGTCGCGGCACGTGGGCCGAACAACCTCTTTCGCGCAGTACGCGGATCCGCCTTTCACCACACGCTGGTCGCTCGGCCGGGTGTTCACCGGATCGACAAAGGCGGCCATGTAGTGCGACGACGAGTGATAGAAGTCCTCGCACCACTCCCAAACGCCGCCCGCCATCTGGCAGCAGCCGTAGGGCGAGGCACCCCCGTCGTGCGAGTGGACCGATCCGAGGCCAAGGCCCGACTCGCTTGAGCGGCAGAATTTGACGCTGAATTCGTTCCCCCACGGCCAGATCCGGTCATCCCCACCGCGTGCGGCCTTCTCCCACTCCGCCTCAGTCGGCAATGCGACATTGACACCTGCCCGAGTCGACAACCACTGGCAATAGGAGACGGCCGTCTCCCAGCCGATCTCGGTGGCGGGATAGTCCCCCTCGGTCTCCATGTCGTCCGTCCATTGTCCGCCCACCGGACGCCACCAGGACGCGGTGAAGCTCTCCCCCGTGGCGATCAGATATTCGGCGAACTGCTTACGGGTCGTCGGATGCCGGGCCATCAGAAAGCGGTTGATGTAGACCTCACGCATCGGGCGCTCGCGCTCACCGGCGAACGGATCAAGCGGTCCGGCGCCAAGGACCGAGATCCCGCCCGGAATCTCGACGAACTCGTGACCATTTGCCTGCGCCACGGTAGCTGGCGTCATTGGTTTCTGTCGTTGGCGGATGACCGGCTGCCGTCCCACTCCACGGTGATCTTGAAGTTCATCTCGGCACCCATCTTCGTGATCAGGGCAGCCAGCCCCGAAGCGTCGACAGTCAGCGCCACCCCGAACTCCACGGTCGTGTGGTCAGGCTTGATCGCCCCCAGCGCATCGCCGATGTCGCTGCACAGCCGGGTGATCGTGGGAAGAACGTCGGCAAGTCGCTCCTGCACGTCGCGTTGCGCGACCTCTCGCTCCACGTTCGACGAGACCTCGTCGACCCACACCACCGAGTTGTCGGAGAGTACGACCTTTTGACGACTCAAACGAGAAGCTCCTCACGCTACCGCCGACGCCGGATTCCAGCGGTCCGCCACGATGTCGATCTTTTCGGTGTGATAGTCGAGGACGCCGTAGGCCTCGTCGAGCAGCAGCTCCATGCCGCGCTGCCCGACCGAGATCCCGAACGCCAGGGCCGCGCTCTCCTCGGCGGGCAGCTCGGCCACCGCCTCGTACAGCGCCGCCACGTGATGCTCGTCGACCTCGACGTGCAGGTCGAAGAAGTTGGTGACGAGGTGCGGGAACTTCGGCAACAGGGCGCCGCGGGCGGCCTCGTACGTGATGGGGGTCATCGCCTCGTTGACCAACATGTAGCCGATCGCCCACCCACTGCGCCTGCACGCCGCCATATTGAAAGCGAGGTTGAGCGCGTGTCGGATCCCGGTCGACTCCTGATAGCTGTCGAATTCGGCCCGCGGAACGCCGAGGTTGTCCAGTAGGTGCACGTAGTGCATGAAGTGCGCGTCGTCGGGATCACCGTTGCCGAGTTCGTCGTCGAGGTTGTCCTGGAGTATCTCGCGGACGCGCTCATTATCAATCCAGGTGAGGAGCATCCGCAGGATCCAGGGAAAGCTACGACTCTCCCGTCCCGCGCAGCACACCCACCGTATTGCCTGCTCCCGGGTGAGCGTACCGGCGGCCGCTTCGACGATAAACGGATGTTCCCGTACGGCTTTGAGTGCACTCTCGACCCGAGCGCGAGCCTCTCCAGTTTCCACAATGCCTCCAGATCGACGAGCGATTGGTTATCAAGATCGCTGATCACGGGTACATCGCATGAACGGGCGGCTTCATTAGACCGGCCCCAATGGAAGGAGTCAACAGCGCCATCGGTCAGCGCGACGCAGCCGATCGTCCCGTGCAAGGGACCCTAAAGCCAGTTCGGCTGGTACACTCCGTCGCTACTGACGTGTGCCCGACACCGCACCAGCGACAGATCACGGAATAACTCATGCCAAATGCAGAGAGCTACCACTATTCCGGACGAAAGACGGTAATCGCACTGGCCTCGAATCTCGAGGCCGGCGTCGCGTTGAACGTCGCGGCACATCTGTCGATCGCTCTTGGCGCACATGCCGAACCTGGCCTGATGGGTCGACGCTGGCTCGTCGACGGCTCGGCTGTCCGGCACGCGGGCATCTCGCGGTACAACGTCGTCATTACCAAGGTGAAGCAAGGACGACTGCGGCAGCTTCTGAGCGAGGCCCGCGAGTTGCCGGATGGTGACCTGTTCCTCGCCGACTTCCCGGAGCAGATGCTCAGCACCGGGCACGACGACGAACTCGCCTCGGCGTTGGCGGACGTGGCCGAGTCGGACCTCGCCTACCTCGGCGTGCTCGTGCACGGCCCCGCCGATCCGGTGAAGGCACTCACCGGACGTTTCATGCTCTGGCGGTAGATGTCCGCGGGGCCGCGTCGAACTCGTACATCGGATTGACCACGTACCCGAGGGCACTCGCCGCCGTTGGGGGTCGATCGCTAGTGTGCGTCGGTGGCCCGCGTACAGCTCACCGCCGAGATGGTGGTCGATGGTCGTGTCGCGCGGGCATTGACGCTGTCGCCGGACGGCAGGTGGATCGCCTACCTGGTTGCCCCGGTCGGGCGGGCCGGTGTTCACCCGGTCAGCGAACTCTGGGTCGTCGCCACCGACGGGACCGGGCCGCCGCGACGACTGACCTCGGGTGCGGCGTACGAGTCGGCGCCGCGGTGGGCTCCGGACTCGCTGTTGATCTACTTCCTCTCCGACCGGGTCGAGCGGGGCACGGCGCAACTGCATCGGGTGGGGCTGGTCGACGGTGTCGTGGAGGCGGTCACGTCCTGGGCCGGTGGGGTGTCCGGTCATCTCCCGCTGGCCGATCCGGACCGAGTCGTGGTGATCGCGGCCGACGAGCCGTCCGCCGAGGACGAACGTCGAGGCAGGGAGCGCGACGACGCGCGGGTGTGGGGTGAACATGTGCGCCCGGACCGGCTGCGGCTGCTCGACGTACGGAGCCGGAAGGTCGAGACGCCCACCGTGTGCGGTGATCGCCACGTGGTCGAGGTGGCTCAGCGGCCCGACGATGGGATGCTGGCCGTACTGACCTGGTCGACCCCGGACGTGGATCCGGGCCTGGTGGAGCCCGGTCTGCACCTGCTCGACCCGCGCAGCGGCGGATCGCGGGATCTCGGGCCGGCCGCGGCGGGCGCGTCGTCGCTCAGCTGGTGGGCCGCCGACGACGGCTGGCACCTGGCGTATGTCGCCAAGACCCCGCCCACTCTGGTCGGCGGGGACGCGGTTCTCGATGTCGGCGTGCCGGTGAGCGGGCCGGTGGGCCAGCACCGCAATCTGACCGCCGGCACGACCGGCTGCCCGAGCAACCTGGTTCAGGTCGACACCGGTCCGCCGCTGGCGCTGGTCGCCGACGGGCTCGACACCGCCATCTACCGGCTCGACCCCGCCGGGTCCACCTTCGTCGAAGTCTCCCGGGTCGACGGCCTCGCGACGTCGTTGACCACGAACCGGCACGGTGACGCCGTCGCGGCGGTGGTCAGCACGTCATACCAGCCCGGAGACGTCTATGCCGGCCCGACGGGCGGGCCGCTGACGAGGCTGACCGACCTCAGGCCCGAACTCCGCCAGATCCGGTGGGGTGTCCAGAAACGCCTGTCGTACGAGGCATCCGACGGGCTGGCCCTCGACGGCCTGCTGATCCTGCCCGCCGGCCGGTCCCGCGGGGACGGGCCCTTCCCACTTGTGACACTGGTGCACGGAGGTCCGTACGACAGGCACGCCGACCGGCTGATGCTCGGCTGGGACCCGTCCGGCCAGTGGTTGGCGACCGCCGGCTACGCCGTGTTTCTGCCGAACCCACGCGGCGGCCAGGGGCATGGCCACGACTTCGCGATGCGCGTCGCCGGTGCGGTCGGCCTCGATGAGTGGGCCGACGTCCGCACCGGCATCGACCTGCTCATCGCCGAGGGCATCGCCGACCCCGACCGGCTCGGCATCGGGGGCTGGAGCCACGGCGGGTTCATGGCCGCCTGGGCGGTCGGGCAGACCGACCGGTTCAAGGCCGCCGTGATGGGCGCCGGCGTCAGCGACTGGGGGATGCTCGCGGCCGCCGGAGAAGGGGGGCTCTTCGAGGCCGCCCTCGGTGGCAGCAGCGGCTGGGAAGGAGCCGGCCCGCACCGGCACGACAGGCTCAGCCCGATCTCGTACGCCTCCAAAGTCCGCACGCCGGTGCTCATCCTGCACGGCGAAGACGACACGAACGTTCCGGTATCCCAGGCGGAGTTCTTCCACCGCGCGCTACGCAGGTTCGGAGTCGCGCACGAGTACGTCGTCTATCCCCGGGAGAACCACTCGATCCGCGAGCGCAACCACCAACTCGACGTACTGCGCCGTACCCGTGCCTGGTTCGACCGGTGGCTCAGCTGACCCGCCGGAACATCCCGGTCGTCGGCCTTCGTGACTGCTGTTAGCGTCGCGGCATGTTCGCCACCGACCGGGTCCGACTGCGTCCGCCCACGCCCGACGACGCGCCGAGCATGTTCCGACTGTACGGGGATCCCGAGTTGCACCTGGTCACCGATGGCGGGCCGTTCGTGCCACGCCACGTCGGCCAGGTCCGCGGCCGGCTGGAGAAACAGCTCACCGAGCCGCCCGACGGCCAGATCGTGGTGTCGCTGCTGGCCGAAACCGTTGCCGACGGCACCTTCCTCGGCGGCGGCGCGCTCTGGGGGATCAACGCCTTCAACCAGTACGCCCACCTCGGCATCTCGCTGCTACCCGAGGCGCGTGGCCAGGGGTACGGCACCGAGGTGATCCGGCTGTTCTGCCGGTACGGCTTCCGCAACCGCAACCTACGCCGTCTGGAACTGGAGACCGTGGCCAGCAACACGGCCATGCGGCGGACCGCGGAGAGCTGCGGCTTCACCCACGAAGGAACCCTGCGGGAGCGCAAGTACGACGGCGACGGCTTCGTCGACATGGTGATCTACGGTCTGCTCCGGCGCGACTGGACGCCCTAACTGGCGGCGCGTCCGGGTCCGTCGTGAACGGGCGGCTCGGGCGCCCGGACATGTCAGCAGGTCAGCAACTCTGACCACGGTCCGAGCGGATGTGTCGGTCCATCCATTACGGTCGAGGCCATGGCAGCCAGAGCCGCGGGAGCGTTTCGTCGGACGCCGATCGAGCGGTCAGACCAACGCGTCGCATGGGACCGGACAGACCAGGCCTTCTTCGCTGCCGGAGCGTGTCACATCCTCGCCTGGGTCTGCCGGGATTCCTATCCAGACCGGCTCATCGAGATAGCCGCGGTGCGCATACGGGGTCAGCGGCAGGTGTTCCACACCTACGCGACCTGGGACGGCTGGGCGTTCGACCACTCGGGCTGGAATCCCGAGACGCAACTGCTGACAGTCAACTCGCAGTTCGAAGGCCAGGCGCTGGAGCGGGTCAAGGTCACAGAGGGTCTTGCCGACTTCTGCCAGACGCACCACCACCGCATGCCGAACCAGTACTGGCATGACCCGCTTCCCCGCGCTCGCGATTACGTCGACCGCCACATCCCGCCCTGGGCACAGCCCTCCACTGACACAGAGGAATTCCACGCAACGGATTGACTACTGACCGTTGTCATACGGGCGTGAGAACGGGATGGGCCCAACTCGTCACTGGGCCCCCACAGAGTGGCGCAGGGCTGGGTCTTGACGATGACTCCTGCGGTCTGGGTCGGGCTACGGTGTTGGCTTCCGGGTGTCGGGGTGGGGCCGGCCGGTGCAGGCGTGTCCACGCCCGCTGACGGCAGGTGGGAGCCGGCGGTGGAGATGGTCGAGCAGCTCATTTCTCGGACGGATGCCGCCTACCAGCGATGGCTGGCGTCGGTCACCGACGACGTCGTCGCCGGCGGAGTGGTCATGTACTGCCTGGAATCCCTGCTGGAGCGGAACACGACCTACGGCATCGGCGAGTGGCTCACGGGCCACGTCATGATCGGCCAAGAGGGCGATCGAGGGTTCTTCCTCAGGTGCGACGACGGCGGTGGCCCGGTGTTCTGGGCCGACCTGGGCGGTCTCGGAGACGCCGACCTCGATGTCGCCGCGCCCGTGTTCGAGGTGTGGCTGCGCTCCGGCTTCGCTCTGCCAGCCGACCCGGAGCCAGACCTGCCGACGACCGCCGACGTCTATCTGGGCAGGATCCCGGTCGATGGAGTTCAGCTGCTGGTACGGGCACGGAAGCTGCTGGGTGTGGATTGGCGGTTCGGGGATCTGAGGGGCCTGCTCGCCGCCCAACCGTTCCTGGCGGCGAAGTCGGCTCAGCTGTACGCGCTGCGCCGCGACCTGGAACACGCCAGTGAGTTGCGGCCGCACCTGCTCTACGCCACCGACCACGGCCTGGAAGCGGTATGGCCGACCGACAACCCAGAAGACCGTTGACCTGGCACCGTAGCCGAGGTCGGCCGGCACCGGTGCCAGCAGCCCGGCCATGAAGTCCCGCACCCGCCGGCGGGGCTCAGGTCGCCCGAAGCGCAACCCGACCACGTTCACCAGTTCATCGAACAGCCCAGACCATCGTTCGACGTCTACTCACCAGGCGGCAGCCACCGCCGCATCTTGGGTCCACACAACCACAAGATTCAGCGGTGGCTGCTCCCCGTCCACTGACAGAACCGCACCGGCACAGCAGGTCAGAACGGATCTCCTGCTGTAGGACTAGTCGTTGTACTGCCACCTGGGAGAAGAGCATCCGTGCCAGGTGCCGGCCGTGGCGTCGTAGACACATGCCTGCCAGTCGAGCAGGCTTCCGGTGCCGTAAGCGTGTGGGGTGCTGTCCTCGTAGTAGTCCTTGTTGCACACGCCCCAGTTACCGGCGCCCAGCTTGTTCACGCAGGAACCTTCGCGGTAATCCACGGTGTACCCGTTGAGGTAGTCGGCGAGCCAGTTCGTCCACGACGCGGTCGCCGAGTGGCCATCAGAACTGGTGTCGAGCACCCACCACCGGTCGCCGGACTTCTCGAAACATGCCCTGGCGCCGGTCGTCACCGCACAAGGCAATCCCGCCGGTGGCGCGCCTGAGGCAGTGGCGGTGTTCCACTCGTACGGGTTGATCGAGGTGATGGTCGAGTCGGCCGCCGCGAGTTGCGAGACGGGTGTTGCCGGGGCGGGAGCGGCAAGCACCGGTGCGGCCGACGTGATCGCCAGGCCCCCCCATGAGGACGAGTCCCGCCAGAACCGCCGAGGCTCTCTGCTTGATGGAGACGTTCATTCCCTTCGCCTTCCTCCCGTGTTGAGTGGGCCACAGGACAGAGATCGCCCTGCTCGACGACATCGATCTGGCGGTAAGCCTGGCCTGCGCTTGGTGCGGCGGAACAGGGTCTGAGCTGTGCGGAACAGTTCCGCACACACCGCCTCGGCGGCTGCCTGCGGGCCCTGGCAGGCAAAGTGATGGGAACTGCCAGCTTGCCGGGTGTGCGGCGGCACGCCGTAATCCGCGACCGCAGATCAGATACGGGCCGAGCTGTCAATAAGGAAACACGATTGGGTGAGGCCACAAGCGATCCGGAACTTCAAGGCATTGAGATTCCCGTCTCTGCCGGCGGATTCCCTGGCCGATGGAAGAAACCAACCCTATGCTTGCCGCCGGAATGCGTTGCGACGTATCCGGTCCGAGCGGCCACCAATACAAGGATTTGCGAATGCGCCGAGATTCCGCTCTGAGCAGCGGCCCTGCTGACGTGGGTGAAGCAGCACCGGACGGCGAACCATCGACCTCGACCGTGGAGGGCGTCGCGCGCCGATCCGCTGTCGCCGAGGAGCAGGAGTTTCTCGACCTGGCCACGGCCCGGCGCGACACGCTGGCCGACCACCTGCAGACCGAGCTTTCGGCGGAGCCCCGGGACGCGGTGGAGCGGGCCCGGCAGCGCATGCTCCGCCAGCAGCACGACGAGCTACGACGAGCCCGGGAAGGCCTGGTCTTCGGCCGCCTCGACGGCCTTGACGGCAGCGTGCGACACGTGGGCCGGATCGGTCTCCGCAACGACGGCGAGGACGGTGAGCCACTGCTGGTGGACTGGCGCGCTCCCGCGGCTCGGCCGTTCTACACCGCGACGGCTGTCGACCCACAGGGTCAGGCACGGCGCCGTCACATCCGCACGACGGGATCAGCAGTTGTCGGCGTGGACGACGAGCCACTCGACGGCACCATGACGGCGGACCTCGTTGGTGAGGGCGCTCTCCTGGCCGCCCTCGACCAGCGGCGTACCGGCCGGATGTCGACGGCGATCTCGACGCTGCAACGCGAACAGGACGACATCATCCGGGCCGAGGCGACCGGTCCGCTGATCGTGCAGGGCGGCCCTGGCACCGGCAAGACCGTGGTGGCTCTGCACCGCGTCGCCTACCTGCTGTTCGCGCACCGAGCGATGGCCGACCAGGCGGTCCTGGTGCTCGGTCCTTCGCCGCGGTTCCTCCAGTACATCAGTCAGGTGCTGCCCGCGCTCGGTGAGACCGCCGTCGTCGCGGCGACCTGCGACACGCTGCTGACCGGGATCCGCGTGGCCCGTGACGAGAGCCGACCTCTCGCCGAGATCAAGGGCCGCGCCCTCTGGCAACCCGCGCTCGAAAACTACGTCACGTCGCTGCTCCCCCGGCCCCGTGAGCTGAAGCTACGCTGGCAGGGCGAGTTCTACGTCATCACCGCCGCGACAGTGGCGCAGGCGCTCGCCTCAGCGGTGCAGGGACGCCCGTACCATCGCGCCCGGGCGGCCTTCGCCGAGCAGCTGCACCACCTCCTCACCGAAGCCGTCGTCGAGCAGCGCGAGGCGCTGATGGACGAGATGGAGGAAGGCTTCGAGGACATCCTCGCCCGCGTCGACCGGGGCATGCGGCAGGACGAGCCGCACCCCGGCAGGACGCCCACCGGAAGCGACGTCGACGGCTTATTCTCCGACGACGAGATCGAGGACCTTCGTCATCGTATCGCCGAGGACACCGCCATCGCCCGGTTCGTCGAGGCATGGTGGCCCACCCTCGACGCCGAATCCCTGCTCAGTGATTTCCTGACCGACCGCGCCCTGCTGACCCGGTTCGCCCCACAGCTGTCCCCGCAGGAGATCACCGCTGTCTCGTCCGAGCCCACCCCGTGGGCATCGAGCGACATACCCCTCCTCGACGCCCTCGCCGACCTACTGGGCGAAGTCGACGCCCCGCAACCGCAGGGCGAGTTCGTCGCCGACCGCGCTCGCCGGCAACGCGGCTGGGTGTACGGCCACGTCGTCATCGACGAAGCGCAGGAGCTGTCCGAGATGCAGTGGCACATGGTCCTACGGCGCTGCCCCAGTCGCTCCATCACCGCCGTCGGCGACATCGACCAGGCCGAGGCGGCACACCACCACACCAGTTGGGCACAGGCGGTACGGGCCGCTTTCGGAGACCGCTGGACCGCCGCCGAACTGACCATCTGCTACCGGACCCCACGCGAGGTCATGGACCTCACCGAACCGGTTTTGAAAAAGGCCGGCAGCCGCAACACGCCGCCCCGGGCGGTACGCTCCGCCGGCATCACGCCCTGGGAACTCACCGTCACACCCGCCGAACTCGCCGACACTGCCGCCCAAGCTCTGCGACAGCTGCGGCAACGGTGGCAGGGCGGCACGGTCGGCGTCATCGCCCCCGCCGAGCGCGTCGCCGACCTCCTCGCCGTGCTGAGTGACGTGCCGGTGCTCACCGCGACCGAGTCCAAGGGACTGGAGTGGGACGCGACGCTGCTCGTCGACCCCGATCGCATCGCCGCCGAACCGCGAGGTTGGAACCGCCTCTACGTCGCGCTCACCCGATGCACCCAGGAACTCGGGCAGCTGATCCTCACGCGGCAGCCGCCCCCTCTGGGACGACTCCGGCCAGGCCATCCAGGACACCCGATCGCCTGATCGGCCCGCCTCCTCCGGCGTAGTTGAATGGGTCCGGCGGTTTTCCACGAGTTCGGCGGGGGCGCAGGTGCGGGAAGAGATGTCCGACTACGAAACCAAAGCCTGGGCCAGTTTGCTCGACCTGGAGCGGAAGCGCCGGAACGGCGTAAAGGCACGTGCGGCAGACAAGGTCTCAGCAGTCGTCAAGCGGGCCGGCGAGCACATCAAGAAGGTTCCCGGCGCGGAGCTTGCCCTGGAGGTCGGTGACGAGACCATCGTCAAGGCGCTCGAAGGCCTGTTCAAATCCGCCTTCCTGCCCGCGATGCATTCGCCGTCGCTGAACAAGAGGATCGAGGAGTTGCGCGGCAGGCACCCGTATCTGAACAGCGCATCGCCGTTCATCTCACTCGACCTCAAGGACCTCGACGAAGGTCGTCCCATGTTCGCCATTCCGTTCATCGGAATGGCCGAGTCCGCTGCCGCCTCACTCGCGATCACCGGATTCACAGTTGGCGAGAACGTCAGCGACGGCCCGTCCGCGGAGGTCGTCCTCGGGGCGGTTGTGGCAGACGTGGGAGCCACGCTCGCGCTCCTCGGCCGCGCTGTGGGAGAGGTCGCCGTCCACTACGGGTACGACCCACGCGCGCCCGAAGAGGAGCTGTTCCTCATGGGAGTCCTGAACTACAGCATGGCATCGACGGCCACGAGCAAGACGGCCGCCCTCGCGAGCCTGTCCCGCCTCACCCAGCGCATGATGCGCCGGGCAACCTGGGACGAGTTGCGCGGAGACGCCCTCGTACAGATGCTTGTGCGAGTCTTCGGTGCTCTCGGGCTGAAACTCACCAAGGCACAACTGGCCAGACTCGTGCCGTTCGCCGGCCTCCTCCTCACTGCCGGCCTCAGCTTCAACCTGCTCCATTCGACAATCAACGACGCGACGCGCCTGTACCGTGCGCGTTACCTGGCCGAGAAGCACGGGCTTTCGCTCAACGAATGGATTGCCGCCCCGGAGCGACAGCCCGGTGCCGTCATAGACGCAACGGTGGCGGATATCGACAGCGCACTCCGTGAGATCACCGCCTCCTGATTGGACGTGTCCGCCAACGCCGTGCGCCGGTTCGCCCGGGGTCTGACCGCCCGCTAGGCTCCTCGCTTCGACGTCGGAGTGCGGGAGCGTGCGTGATCAAGCTGTTCAAAACAAAGAAGTCCGCGTGCCGCTGTCAGCCGCAGTGGCCGGCACTCGTCAGCGAGATGAACGGTTATGTCGTACCGTGCCAGCCATCCGAGCACGGCAGTCCGATGACCAAGCTCTTTGAGCTGTCAGCCAGGTGTGCCGAGTGCTCCGCGACCTATCCGGGCAACTTCATCATCGAACCGGGCACGCCACCCCCGTTCGAATGGGCGCACGAGCCCGAGAACACCGTGTGCTCCTGCGAGCCGCGCTGGCCGAAGCTGATGGTCAAGCTGCGCGGCCAGTGGTATCTCGGCTACCCAGGCACGGACGGCCAACTGGTGGTTGACGGCGCGGCGGAGGGAGCCTTCTGCGACACCTGCGGGGCCCGCTTCCTCGGGGACATGGTGGTCGACCCCGATGACAGGTCACACCTCGAAGATCCTCACGAGACGTAGCGAGCGTGGCCAACCGAAGGCCGCTCTGGCGTTGGGTGCGAGCTGGCGGAGAGCCGCTGGCCCGCACCGGGTCACTTGTCGGCCTGCGCATCGCAGAGCACGTCGATCTGCACGATCCTGGACGTGCCCTCGCGCACCGCCTGCTGCTGGCTCTCGTCCAGGTCGCCACCGAGATAGTCGACTGCCTTGGTCCGGTCTCGGATCTCGTACACCATCACCTGGCAGGCGCCGGTGTCCGAGTCAGTACCTTCACCGCTGGCCAGATAGTCGTAGAACAGGTAGGACAGGTCCGGGCCGCCCGAGGTCAGGGTGAGCCCGGGAGCGGTGACCGTGGGCGCGCCACTGCCGGCCGGCCCGAGGTAGGACCGACCTTCGCCGTTCGCGTACGCCGTCTTGACCAACGTGAACCCCGCCACGCGGACACGGTCGGCGTACCGTTGCGTCTCGTTGCCGTCGCCGTGACCGCAGCCGGCCCCGGCGACCGCCAGCAGCGCGGCCGTCGCCGCGTACAGTGCCCGGCGGGGCGCCGACGTCAGGAACATGTGCACACTCCGGGGTAGCAGACCAGCCGACCAACCCGTCGGCGGAGCGGCACGGGGTGTCGCCCGTGTGATGATCGGGTGGTGCGGGTGACGATGGCAACCGATGCGGGACACCCGGGGCGAACGAATGAGGACTTCGCCGGGGCGGTGGCGTCCGGCTTGGTCCTGGTTGACGGCGCGGGTGGCATCGCCGGTGCCGAGAAGGTCTGCCATCACGGCGTGGCCTGGTACGCCACCCGTCTCGGCGGTGCCCTCCTGGGCGTGCTGTCTGATGACCGGCCCCTACCTGAACTGCTGGCCGAGAGCATTGAGCGAGTCACCGATGAGCATCGCGGCACCTGCGACGTCGCCCATCCGATCAGTCCGTACGCGGCCGTGGCGATGCTCCGAATCTCGGGTGGTCTCGTCGAGCACCTGGTCCTCGGCGACGCCGTGGCGGTCGTCGGCAGGGTCGGGGCCGATCCGTTTGTCGTCCGCGATCGGCGCGAGGCGGTGATCGCCCGGTCCTTCGAGGCCCGGCTGACGGGTATTCCTGAGGGCAGTGCGGAGTACCGACGGCTCCTGCTGGAGTTGCGCGCTCGTCGCAACAGCCCGGGCGGTTTCTGGGTGGCCAAGGACGACCCGCGGGTGGTGGACGAGGCGATCACCGGCAGCTGCCCGGCCGGCGAGGTGACTGTGGCCGCGCTGCTCAGCAACGGCGCGAGCCGGGTTGTTGACACCTTCGGACTGACCGGCTGGGCCGGACTGCTGCGCCTGCTGGGCACCGATGGACCCGGCGAGATCATCCGCTGCGTCAGGGAGGTTGAGGCTCGCGACGGCGTCGCCGCCGACGATGCGACGGTCCTGTGTTGCCGCTGAACGCCACAGCTTGGCGACAGGCGCTGGACTACCGCGACACCCGGGCACTGATCCCGGCCTCATCGGTTGACCCAGCCAATTCCGAATGCCCGCGTCGCACCGGAGGAGACACCCGCCGATGAGAGGCCGTTACGCCAATCTGAACCGGATCCGGAGTCTGGACCCCGAGCGCGACTACCTGGACATTTACCAGACCATGCTGCGCTACGAGTTCCCGTGGGACATGAAGCTCGGGCTCAACCTCGCCTTCAACCGGTCCTTCTCCATCCCCGCCATCGCCGCCGTCCACATCGCCACCGGCGAGCTGACCGAACACACCCAGAAGCGGATCGACGACACCGGCCTGCTGATGTACGAGATGGTGCTCAACGGCTTCGAGCAGCCTCGCGGCCGGGACGCGTTGCGACGCGTCAACCAGATCCACCGCCAGTACGACATCAGCAACGACGACTTCCGGTACGTCCTCGGCTGCCTGGTGGTGATCCCGACCCGGTGGCTGCGGGAGTACGGCTGGCGCCCGCCCTGTTGCCACGAACGGCAGGCCACGTACCTGTTCTACCGAGAGCTGGGCCGGCGGATGGGCATCACGGACATCCCCGGGTCGTACCAGGAGTTCGAGACCTGGTTCAACGCCCACGACGCGGCCCATCTGCGACCTAACGACGACGCGGCGGCCATCGAGCGGGCCACCCGGATGCTGATGCTCACCCGGATCCCACCGGTGCTGGGGCCGCTGGGGAACGCGCTGGTCAGCGCCATGTACGACGCGTCGCTGCGGCGGGCGATGCGGGTCGAGCCGCCGGCGTGGCCTGTTCGGGCCGGCCTGCACGGGGCGTTGAAGGTGCGCTCACGGCTTCAGCGATGGTTGGGGACGCCGCGGACGACGGCGATGTTCGCCGACGGGATCACCACCAGGAGCTACCCCAACGGGTACGAGATCAGTCAACTCGGCCCGCGGCACGAACACCCGCGGGAGTAGCTCGCGCGGTTCTGGCGGACGTACCTCGGCATGGGGCTGATGCTGAGGGCGCGGCCAGGATCCGCGCTCCTCGCGGCTCTCCAGCGGCGGCGACGGCGGCCTTGGTGTCGTACCTACGATCGGTGCCATGAACAGGGTGAGTTGGCTCATCGTCGGGTCGTTGGTCGCCATCCTTCTCGTGACTGCCGCCCTCGCCGTGTTTTCCCGGCCGCGGGCGAACGCGGAGGGAGCCGATCATGCGCTGGAGGCAGCCCGCCGGGCCATCCGTCAGAGCGGACGCGACCAACGCCGCCGGCGCAGGGGCACTATCCGCGGTGAAGGTTACGGCGGAGACGACAACCAGGGTTACAACGCAGGCATCTCGAGTAACGGCGGCGGGATGCCCTGAAGCGCTGCCCACCGGCCGGCGTCGCACAAGTCAGGATCACCGAGCTGGGCGACCGTCCCGCTAGCTCAGGTCGGTCATCGACGCACCCGATAGCGCAGGTGAAGCACCCGGTTGCTCCGAATCACCACGTCCGGGTCCGCCAACAGGTGCCGCGCGTGCACGACCCGAAGTAACGCTTGCCGGCCCCGAACACGACGGGTACGACGTCCATGCGCACCTCGTCGATCAGGCCGGCGGCAAGCACCTGGCCACCGACGTCGCCGGCGGCTACCTCGACCACGCGGTCACCCGCGAGCTCCTGCGCGGTGGCCACGGCTGCCTCGATGCCGTCGACGAAGTGAAACGGCGCCTCGGGGTCCCAGCCCTCGGGTGCGGGCCGGTGCGTCACGACGACCACGTGGTCGATTCCGCCTGGAGGCTTTCCGTCCCAGCCGTCGGTCAGGTCGAAGACGTGGCGGCCGACGATCGTCACCCCGATCTGGTCCCAGTACGGCCGGGTGTAGTCGTAGGACACCTGCGACACCTTTACCGCGCCGCTGGAGTCCAACGGGACGTCACCGCTGGACAACCAGTCGAACAGCGGCCCGGGCTGGTCATTCTCGTCCGCGACGAAGCCGTCCACCGACACCGAGCTGTACATGACCACCTTGCCCACGGGCTCTCCTCTGGTCTGGGGTGCCCCCAAATTAACCTGTCGTGAGCTGCCGCTCTTGTAAGAAATCAATCGGCCGGCAGCGGCCAACCGTCCATGACGTGGCCGGGATGTTCGCGCAGGAACCGCCGCCGGACTTCGACATATCGTGTCGGTGTGAGCCCGGTGAACGCCCGGAACTCGTGGCCGAAGTGGGCCTGGTCGAAGTAGCCCGCAGCACTGGCGATCTCGGCCCAGTCGACCGCTCCGGTGGGGTCGATCGCGAAGACGGTGGCGGCGAAGCGGTAGGTGCGGGCCAGCCGCTTCGGTGTGACGCCGATGTGCTCCTTGAACCGCTGTGTTAGATGGGTGCTGCTGACACCGGATGCCACGCTCAGGTCGCCGATCGCCGCCGCCCCGCTGGTCGCCGCGATGACGCCGCTCGTGTGGCGGACCAGCCCCAGGCCGACGGTCTCGCCCAGCCGGCGCATCAACTCCTCCTCGAGCAGCGTCAGCATCTCGTCCGGTCCGTCCGCCGTGGCCAGCCGGTCGCGCAGCTCAGCGGTGGCGCGCCGGCCCCACACCTGCTCCACCGTCACCGGCCGGTCGGACAGCTCGGCCGCGGGCATCGGCAGGAACGGCGCCAGCCCCCACGGCTTGAGGTGCACGCCCACGGACCGGGTCCGGAGTGGGTAGCCGAACTCCAACGCGCGGGTGGGCGTGGTGACCACGCAGCCGTCGGCGTACTCCGCCGTCTCGATGTCCGCGCCGCCGCGGATACGGAACGGCGCCCCGAGGTTGACGATGAACAACGCCGCCGGCATCGGCGCAGCATCAGCCGGGCGTACGGCGGCGGACCCTCCAGGTAGTAGAGGTCGTCGATCAGCCCGTCGAGCGGCGGTCGCGGCACTCTGGACACGTACTCCACGCCGACAGCATCGCAGAGGCCATCGGCGTCACGGAGAAACCAGGGCTTCCGCCACCGCGGCGCTATCCGGCGCTGCCCTGGGACGGTTTGGAGTCGACGGAGTGCGCCAGCACCATCGCTTGGGCGGCGATGACGCGGTCGCCGTTGACGGTCAGCGCCGGGGACCCGTGCAGCTGATAGCCCTGGTCGAGAAGGGCGCTGACGCGGGCGCAGAATTCGGCGTCATCCGGTCCGGTGATGAGACGGTAGCCGAGCGGCTTGATGGAATCCGACATCGCCGCATTGTGCCTGCCGCCCGCCCGGCCCCGATCGCGGGCGCCTTCCCGCACAGCCTGGTCTGCCGCTGCGCCGCTCGCTCACGCCCGATCCGCTGGCGGCCTGCGGGGGTGGCAGGACGGTTGACGCGCTCGACAAGACCTTCCCGATCACGGCGCCGTTGCCCCGATGACCCTGTCATCGTCCTCGTGCCACCCGTGCTCGGGTGCCTGAACGGGTAGGGCAGCATGATCGTCATGCGGACTGTTGTCGCGCTTCGACGTTACCCGCTCAAGAGCGCCCGGGGTGAGGTTCTCCAGGTGGCTGATGTCGAGTCGACAGGTCTGCGCGGCGACCGGACGTGGGCCTGTATCGACCGCCTGGACGGGACGGTTGGCAGCGCCAAACACCCACGACGGTGGGGCCGTCTGTTCGATGTCGGTACCACGATGTCGGATGCCGGCCCGGAGACGACACTGACGCTGCATGTCGACGGCACGTCGCTACTCGCCGGAAGCGCAGCGGCAGATGCCGCACTCAGCAAGTACCTGAACCGCCCGGTGCGGGTGAGCCGGGAACTGCCGCCCGATGCGAGGCTGCACCGGACGTTGCCTGATGAGGTCGGCATGGTGCCGGACTGGATGGGCGATGCCCGGCCTGGTCAGGAAACCATCACGGCGATCGCGGGCGCGGGGCAAGTTGGCCGCTTCGTCGACTTCGGCGCAGTTCACCTCGTGACCACTGGTGCGCTGTCCCTGCTGGGTGAGCGCATGGGAGGGGTCAGGGTGGCCGAGGAGCGGTTTCGCCCGAACCTGGTTATCGACGCACCGCGTGACCCCGAACCGGGGCAGGAGCTACGTCTGGGCGATGTCGTGCTCCGGGTGGTCCTGCCCACGCCGAGGTGCGTCATTCCCGGTCTTCCCCAGGGCGAGCTGCCGGCCGACCTGTCGGTGCTGAGCGCCCTGGCCCGGCACTACCGCATCCCGGTGGCGGAGCTGGGGCGGGCGGCCTGCTTCGGGACCTACGCCGATGTTGTCCAGCCAGGCCGGCTCCGACTGGGGCAGGTCGTTCGCTGAGCCGTTGTCGCCGGGGAAACTGATATCGACAGGACTGGCATTGTCGAACTTCGATTAATTCGGCCCTGTGCCTGGTGGGTCCCCGTGGGGCTGCTCTACCGTCGCCACATGGTCTCGCGTCGATCGATTCTGCGGGCGGTCCCACTTGCGGCCGCTGCCCTCACCGCCGCCCCAGGTCAGTCCCGTTGGCTCGGCCCGTCGTCGACCTCGACGGGTGCGGACCGGATACCGCCGGACCCGGCCACGACGCAGGCCGCCGCCACCGCGGTTCGCGGCTTCACGGCCGACCTCTACCGCGCACTGGCGTCGACCCACGCGGGCGGCAATGTGGTGTGCGCACCGTATTCTGTCGGGCTCGCGCTCGCGATGACCAGGGCGGGCGCCGGCTCGACCACGGCGGACGAGATGGACGCTGTGCTCCACGCGCCGCATCCGCGCCCCGGCGCGCTCGACAGCGGGCTCAACACCGTCGATCAGGCGCTCGCCGACCGGTACCAGGACGGCGAC
This sequence comes from Micromonospora tarensis, assembly GCF_016803395.1. GTDB lineage: Bacteria > Actinomycetota > Actinomycetes > Mycobacteriales > Micromonosporaceae > Micromonospora > Micromonospora tarensis. Next base: position 26,605 of record NZ_JAEVHL010000025.1, read on the forward strand.
GGGATTAGGCAGCCTCGGTTGACCACTGCCAACGCGCTGTGGACACGACTCGACCTGGGCCTGCGACCCGGGTTCCGGGACACAGTGGCCGGTTACTACGGTGCCGCGCCGCACCCTGTCGACTTCGGCGGCGCCCCGGAAGCGGCCCGCCAGGAGATCAACACCTGGGTGTCCGATCGGACAAACGCGAAGGTCCCGGAGCTGTTGCGGTCCGATGCGGTGAGCCCCGAAACCCGTCTGATCCTCACCAACGCGATCTATCTGATGGCAGCCTGGAAGTACCCGTTCACCGCGACCGCCACGGCGGTGGGGCCGTTCACCCGGGATGACGGCAGCGTCGTCGACGTCCCGATCATGCGCGGGCCGTTCGACAGGATGGGCTACCTCGAGGGGGACGGCTGGCGCGCCGTCGACGTGCCGTACGCGGGCGACGGGCTTGCCATGGCCATCGTCATGCCGACCCGGGACAATCTCGCCGCGGTCGAGGCGAACCTCGACGCGACCTGGCTGGGAGCGTTGCTGACCGGGTTCCAGATCACCGACGTCCAGCTACGCCTGCCCCGATGGAGGTTCCGCCTGCCGGCCGAGCTGGGGGCCGCACTGAGCAGCCTCGGCATGCCCACGGCATTCACGTCACAGGCCGACTTCACCGCCATGAGCACCGAACCAGCCCTGTGCATCGACGACGTGGTGCACGAGACGTTCATCGCGGTGGACGAGAAGGGCACCGAAGCCGCAGCCGCGACGGCTGTCATCGTCCGGCCGCCGTCGATCCCGCAGGGGCCGCAGTTCTTCGTCAACCGACCATTCCTCTACGTCATCCACGACCGGCTCACCGGCGTACCGCTGTTCCTCGGCCGGGTCCACGACCCCCTGGTCACCGGCCCAGCCTGACCGGACCGGCACCAGCGGTCGCGGGTGCGCCCGCCCACCGGCCGGGTGGTGCTGGTGGTCTGCGAGCGCTGGACGAGGCTGCGTAGCACCGGACGGGGTACGGCTCCGAGTCGCGATCTCCTACCGACCGGTGGCCCCGTCGACAAGCTCGCGCAGGATGTCGGCGTGACCGGCGTGCCGGACGGTCTCGCTCGTCACGTGGGCGAGCACCCAGCGAAGCGTACGAGGCGCGTCACCGACCGGCTGCGCGGTGAGGACGTCGAGGCCAGCGGCGGCGATGATGTGGGCGTCGCTGTCGGCGATCGCGTTCCGGTAGTCGGCGATGACCTGATCCTGGGACCGGTCCGGCTCGACCACCATGTCGAAGTTGACATTTCGATCATGCCCCGACCATACAGCGGTCGTCAGCGTCCACCGTCGATGGCTACTTCGGCGCGGTTACCGCTTGGTCTGGCGAGAGCGGCACGGGCCGTGGCGACCTGGTTCGGGTCGAGCCTGCGGGGCCGGCCGGGCTGCTCGCGCTGGGTCTCGCTGAGATTGTCGGGTGCGCCGGCGGCAGGAGGCACCGCGAATGTCTGCACGTGGTCGATGGCTGCCTGCAGGGTATCTCTCAGCGGGGCGATGTCGCGGGCGACCTGGGCGAGGAGCATGCCGCCCTGAAAGGCGGAGAGCAGGAGATGGGCCAGCTGGGTGGGGTCCGCCTCAGCGCTGAGGCGGCCGAGCCGCCGCATCCGTTCGAGGCCGTCTCGGAAGATGTTCCGCCACTGCTCGAACGCGTTCGCGAGTTCCGTGTGCACGTCGAGGTTGGTCTTGATGATCTCGCTGGCGAGCGAGCCGAGGCTGCAGCCTTCCTGGTAGGAACGCTCGTAGGCGATGTAGAAGCCCGCCCATTCCCGGAGGGCGCCGAGGCTGTCGAAGTGGGTGAACCGCTCACTGCGATGGAACGTCAGGACGCGATCGGCCTGCCACTCGATGACCGCGAGGACAAGGCTTTCCTTGGTCGGGAAGTAGTGGTTGAGCTGTGACCCGCTGACGCCTGCCGCGCGACGGAGCTGCTCGTTGTTCGTTGCGTGGACGCCCTTTGTGTAGATGAGCTCCGCGGCGTGCTCGAGGATGCGGGCTCGAGTCGCCTGCCCCTTGCCGGTGAGCTTCTGCGGCACCCGAGCTTCCGCTGTGGCTTCCATGACACCCACGATAACCCAGACTGGGCTTGACAGCCCACATCTACACCGTGTTGAGTGCCCTAGTGGGCTACGAAGCCCAAAACGGCGCACACAGCCGACGAGCACGAGACAGACGGAGGCACCCATGAAGACGATCGTCGCGACGGATCAAGCCGCGGAAGCAGCCGGCATCACACTCGCGGAGCGGCCTGAGCCGACTGCGGCGATCAACGACGTCGTCGTTGAGATCCACGCGTCGGGCTTCGTCCCCGCCGAGTGGGAGTGGCCTTCAACCTGGGTCGATCGCTCCGGCAACGATCGCGCCCAACCGATCATCGGTCACGAGTTCGCCGGAGTCGTCTCCTCCCTCGGCTACGGCACGACGGGGCTCTCGCTGGGGCAGCGGGTGTTCGGGGTCACCGACTGGCACCGCGATGGAACGCTGGCCGAGTACGCGGCCGTGGAGGCACGCAACCTCGCGCCGCTACCGGGAAACGTCGACTTCACGGTGGGCGCGAGTCTGCCGATCGCCGGCCTGACCGCATGGCAGGGCCTGTTGCAGCACGGTCGCCTCCGGGCTGGGCAGAGCGTCCTCGCACACGGCGCCGCCGGTGCCGTCGGGTCGGTGGTGACGCAACTCGCCCGGGAGTTCGGCGCCCACGTCATCGGTACCGGTCGGGCGGCGGACCGCCAGGCGGCGCTGGACTTCGGCGCGAACGAGTTCCTCGACCTCGACCACGAGAGTCTCGACGACATCGGCGGGGTCGACCTGGTGTTCGACGTCATCGGCGGCGATATCCAGCGGCGCTCGGCGAGCATCATCCGGCCCGGCGGGACACTGGTGTCGGTGGTCGGGCCCGTTGAGGCTCGCCCTGCCGAGGGCCTGGCGGTCGACTTCGTCGTCGAGTCGGTGCCGAGCCAGCTGGTGGAAATCGTCGACCGGGTGCGGGACGGACGCCTTCGCACCCACATCGGCACAGTCGCGACTCTCGACGACGCCATCGCCGCGCTCAACCCGACCGAGCGGCGCAAGGGCAAAACCGTCATTCGGGTACGCCCCTGAGCGCCCTGGAGCAGGCCGACAGCGCCACGAGGAGCACGGCCGAGGGCCAGGGCGGTGGTGGTCAGGGGAGGTGATCCGCACCGGGTTTTCCGGCGTTGACGCGAAGTCAGGAAAGCGCGACGCTGTGGAAGCGCTCCCATCGTCGAGCCTCCTACTCGAAAGGAATGCTCGTGCGTCCCACCTCAGCCCTCCTCTCGGTCGTGCTCGCCACGGCCCTCGGCGGTCTGGCCCTGCCGGAGCCCGCCCTGGCCGTGGCCGGCCCGGCGCTGGCCGTGGACACCACCGCCGCCCGGCACCAGATCAGTCCGTACGTCTACGGCATGAACTTCGCCGACGAGGCCCTCGCCCGGGAGCTGCGGCTGCCGGTGCACCGCTACGGCGGCAACGCCACCACCCGCTACAACTTCCGTGCCGACACCACCAACCGCGCGGCGGACTGGTACTTCGAGAACATTCCCAACGACAACCCGAACCCGGACGACCTCCCTGAGGGCTCGGAGAGCGACCGGTTCGTGCAGCAGAACAAGGCCATCGGCGCCGCCACGGTCATGACAGTGCCCATGCTCGGCTGGATCGCCAAGGACCGGTCGCGGGCGTGTGGCTTCAGCGTCGCCAAGTACGGCCCGCAGCAGTCCACCGACCAGTGGGCACCGGACTGCGGCAACGGCAAGAAGCCGGACGGGTCGCTGGTCACCGGCAACGATCCGAAGGACACCAGCGTCGCCGTCGGTCCGGAGTACGCCACCGACTTCGTCAACCACCTCAAGGGGCAGTTCGGCGCCGCCGCCGACGGCGGGGTCCAGTTCTACAACCTGGACAACGAGCCGGACCTGTGGCACTCCACCCACCGCGACGTCCGCCCGACCGGGCTGGGCTACGACGAGCTGCGCGACCGCAGCTACGAGTACGCCGCCGCGATCAAGGCCGCCGACCCCGGCGCGAAGACGCTCGGTCCCGTCGGGTGGGGCCTGAACTCGATCATTTATTCGGGCCTCGACCAGGACACCTGCTCGCGCACCGGCTGCTGGTCGAACCCGCCGGACAAGGCCGCGCACGGCGGCCAGGACCTCGGCCCGTGGTACCTGGACCGGATGCGCGAGTACGAGCAGCAGCACGGCACCCGCATCCTCGACTACTTCGACGTCCACCTCTACCCGCAGCAGTCCGGCGTGCTCGGCGAGGCGGCCGGCGACGCCACCACCCAGGCGCTGCGACTGCGCTCCACCCGCCAGCTCTGGGACCCGACCTACGTGGACGAGAGCTGGATCAACCAGCCGGTCCGGTACATTCCGCGCCTGCGCGAGCTGGTCGACCAGCACTACCCGGGCACGAAGATCGCGATGACCGAGTACAACTGGGGCGGCTTCGGGTCGCTCAACGGCGCGCTCGCCCAGGCTGACGTACTCGGCATCTTCGGCCGCGAAGGGCTCGACCTGGCCACCCTCTGGACCGCGCCGACGGCCGACCAACCGGTGGCCAACGCCTTCCGCGTCTACCGCAACTACGACGGCAAGGGCGGCGCGTTCGGCGAGACCTCCGTCCAGGCGACCAGTGCCGACCAGGGCAAGCTGGCCGTGTACGCCGCCCAGCGGAGCGCCGACAAGGCGCTCACAGTGGTCGTGGTCAACAAGACCGGCGACGACCTGACCAGCCCGATCGCCCTCACCGGCGCCTCCGCCAGCACCGCCCAGGTCTACCGTTACAGCGCTGCGGACCTCGCCGGCGTCGTCCGGGAGGCCGACCAGCCGGTGACCGCCGGCGGCCTCACCGCCACCTTCCCGGCCAACTCGATCACCCACCTGGTGCTGCCGCGCGGCACCACGCCCGGCGACACCCAGGCGCCGACCGCCCCGGGCAAGCCGACCGCCGGCACGATCACCGGCGACAGCGTCGCGCTGGCCTGGACGCCGTCCACCGACGACACCGCCGTCACCGGCTACGACGTGCACCGGGTCGACACCTCCGGCACCGTGAAGGTGGGCAGCGCCGCCGGCACCACGTACACCGTGGCCGGGCTGACGCCGGACACTCCGTACACCTTCGTGGTGACCGCCCGCGACGCGGCGGGCAACGTCTCGGCGGCCTCGCCCGGCCTGACCGTGCGGACCGCGCCCACCGCCCCGACCGTCGGCTGCACTGTCGGCTACACGGCGAACAGCTGGCCGGGCGGCTTCACCGCGACCGTGACGATCAAGAACACCGGCACCACCGCGATCGACGGCTGGAAACTCGCCTTCGACTTTCCCACCGCCGGCCAAAAGGTCGGCCAGGGCTGGTCGGCCACCTGGAAACAGAACGGCACGAGCGTCACAGCGGACAGCACGAGTTGGAACGGCAGACTCGCCCCCGGCGCGTCCACCAGCGCCGGCTTCAACGGCACCTGGAGCGGCACCAATCTGGCGCCAACCACCTTCAACCTCAACGGTCAACGCTGCGGGTGACCTGAGAGACCCCTGCTCCGTCCCACGTTGGCGGAGCAGGCCGCAGGGGTCTGGGGTGCAGCGGCACCCCGGACCCCTCGCTCGCGAGCGGCGTCCGGGGCAGCTCTTGAAGATCCGGTAGTGGCGCCGCCCCAACGACGGTCTGGCGCGCCGCCGGAGCGGGTTAGCCCTCAGCAGTGGGACGGCTGTGCACCACCAACTGGTCGATCTCCAACCGGCCGACACGCAGCTCCCGCACGACCGCCCGGCGAATCGCTAGGCGCCCGATGACCAGCGCGCCGACCGCGACGGCCCCGACGGCAAGCGCCCCCACAGCGAGGGCACCGACGCGAGGCCGCCCCGGCAGCCCGCGCGCCGGTAGCCGACGCGCCCGTCGCCACCGCGCCGTTGGCGCGCGTCCCGGTCAACCGCAGCAGGCGTACCTCTCGCTTCATCCCTGCATTGTCCGCGTATCGCCGGCCGCCCGCTCCCCAAAAATCTCGAATGTCGTCACTCCGCAGCCCTGTCCTCGCCCGTACCGCCCACTCCGGTCGTCGTCCCAGGTGTCCGCCCCAGTGGTCCCCTTGCCGATCCCAGGGTGTGGCCGTCTACCTGGCCGTCGATCCGGAGAGGCGTTCCGCGAACGTGCGGTACACCGGTGATCCCGGGAGGTTGTCGTGGATGGCGAACACCACGTGGTCGAAGCGATCGACCTGCCGCAGCGCGTAGACGAAGGCGTCGGCGACCATAGCGGGATCGTTGCGGAACACGCCGCAACCCCACGCGCCCAACACCAACGTCCGATGTCCGTGCACGGCCGCGACCTCCAGCACTCGGCGAGCACGCCGGGCCAGCACCGCCGGTACGTCCGCAACGTGTTCGGGCTGGTTGCGCAAGATCGCGCCCAGGTTCGGCGCCGCAGCGGTCACGAACGACGTCAGGTACGGCTGGTCGAGCAGATTGCCGTTGTCATCCCGGAACACCGGCACGTACGGGGAGAAGATGACGCGGTCGCTGTACCGCAGGTCCCGCTGTCCACGATGGAACGCATAGAACGCCGGAGCGGCAAGGAGACACGGGTACAGCGCCGAGGAGCGGGCGATGCTCTCCTCCTGCGCCTTCGCCCCGCCCAGGAACCCGCCACCCGGATTCTTCGCCGAGGCGAACACCAGACAGGCCGCTCCGGGCGCCAGCCGACGAGCTGCCTGCAAGGTCGACTCCTGCGTCACCTCCACCCTGCCTCCGCCCGGCTCCGCGTTTCCCACCGCGGGCGCCTCGTCCGGCAGGTGGAGACGAGTGCCGCCGACTGCAGCACGTACCGCCTCGCCGATGCCGACCTCGTCACCGGCGCCATTGCGATAGCGACCGGAATCGGCGATTGCGACCGTCTGCCGGGCAGTCTCGCGAAGACGACCGCTCACCGGGCGCACTTGTCTGCGCCACGGCCCTTGTTCTCCACGATGACCAAGGTAGGCAGTCCCGCCCCGAGCGGCAACGGGGTTAGCGATGTCCGTCGGCTGAGAAGCTCGTGGTCACAGGGGAAGCGGGATCTCGGGTTGCGACCACCCTCGGGCTGGGATCTGGCTGGCACCGTCATCGTCAGCAAAGATCGAATCCACAGATAGCGTTAGACACTCACATCTGTTAGTGTCTAACACATGGGGCTTCGAGAGATCCATCGGCTGCGTACCCGACAGGCGATTCAAGAGCACGCGATGCGGCTGTTCGCCGAGCGAGGCTTCGACACGACGACTGTCGCGGATGTCGCTGCTGCCGCCGAGGTCTCGTCGATGACGGTGTTCCGCTACTTCCCCACCAAGGAGGATCTCGTACTCGCCGATGACCACGACCCGATCATTGTCGACCACATTCGCGCCCAACCCACTGATCAACCAATGATCCAGCGCATCGGCACGGCGTTACTTGAGTCGACCTCCGCGCAAAGCCCTGACGAGCGGGCCATGCTGCTGGCTCGCCTCCGTATCGGTCTGTCCGTGCCTGCACTGCGCTCACGGATGTGGGACGGGCAGTACCAGACGCAGCGCTACATCGCCGAAGCACTCGCTGATGAGGGCATAGACGAATTCGAGCTGTGGGTCGCTGCCGGCGCGTGTATCTCCGCGGCCACGGCGGCGATCGTGCGCTGGGCCGAACGCGGCGGTACCGAAGACCTGGCCGAATTGATGGCCGTAGCGCTGCGCATTGTCATCCACTCGTCAGACAGGAGCCCCTCGTGAAAACCGTTCGCAGGGTCGTCACCGGCTACGGGTCCGACGGCAGAGCCGTCGTCGTCTCCGACGAGCAAGTCGAGTCGACCAGTCCCGATCGAGGTGACAAATGGTCGATCTGGGCGGCTGACGGCCCGGTGCGGCTTCCCAACGACGGCTCTGCTCCGCCGTTCCAGGGGCCACTCCTGCCGGCGCCTGGCGGCTTCCACATCACCATGTTCACGCTGCCCGCGAACTTCAATCCAGATGAGTTGTGGGGCACCGACGACCCGGCCTTGCGTGAGCAGCTGTTCCAGGCCAGCATCGATCCGCAGACCCATCCACTCGTGCCGGATCCGAATCCTTACGGTTACGGCACCGCCAAAGGGGCTTCGGCCCTGCACACGACGGCCTCCATCGACTGCCTGATGCAGGTTTCCGGCGAAGCTGTCTTCGTTCTGGAGAACACTGAGATCCGTCTGCGCCCCGGCGACTGGTTGATCCTGAATGGTGTGCCCCACAGCTGCCGCAACGATCTCAACGAGCCAGCGGTCTTGGTCGGCGTCGTTGTCGGCGCCCATCACGACGGCGTACCACTGCGAGCCGCGTGACCAAGTAAGGCCGAACGCGGGCCGGCGGCGGCCCTCGAGCCCGAGCAGGTGCCCGCCGACGACGAGCGCGGACCCGCGCTACGTCAGGATCTGGCGTGACTCGGGGTGATCGCCGCCCCGGCCCCGCGATCCCAGCAACGTCGCCCTGGTGCCAAAGGCCGGCCCTCCGGACGGGTCTGCCGCCACGACGACCCCCAGCCGCCCATACGAAACAGGGTCTTAATCCACCCGATCAACGACGACGCCGCGCTGCCGGTGAGCTGGCGGCGATGGAGTCCTGTGATTCAGCGCGCGACGGTAGTGCATAGCCACCGCGCTCATCTGCGATGATGCTCCGCTGTGGAACTGTATGGGCCGTTTCGGCGCGAGGCGATTGAGCGGGGCATTCCGGCAGATCAGGTTGTCACTTCGGACGCTTCTTGATGAGATTCGACGACCTGGCCGCCGGCCGCTTCGACACGATGCGCTCGTTCCCCGCGTTCACCGAGTAGGGCCATCTCACCGACTTCGATGCGGACCCCCAGCGGACCAGGCAGCAGCACGTCGGCGCACGCATCTGCCGATGTGCCTGCGGCGGCCTCGGGGGGTCGCATCGACGATTGTTTCGCTATGGTGTCCCGTCTGCACTCCCGTGCGCCCGTCTCCCGACGCTCGGGATAGCGTTTCATCACCTCTAGATGCAGGAGGCAAGTGTGAAGCTTCTTCTCACGTCCGCAGGCGTCCAGAACCCGAGCATTCACGATGCGCTGGTCGACCTGCTGGGCAAGCCGATCGCCGAATCCAGTGCCCTCTGCATCCCTACGGCGACCTACCCCATGGGTGGACCAGCCTCGGCCTGGCGCTTCATCACCGGTCAGACGCCGCTGCCCATGTCCGGCCTGGGCTGGAAGTCGCTGGGCGTCCTCGAGCTGACAGCGCTGCCCAGCGTCGGCGAGGAGCGGTGGGTCCCCTGGGTCCGGGAGGCTGACGTCCTGCTGGTGGGCGGCGGCGATGCGACGTACCTGTGCCACTGGATGCGGCAGTCCGGGCTGGCGGACCTCCTGCCGTCGCTGCGGGACACCGTCTGGGTGGGGTTGAGTGCGGGGAGCATGGTGCTGACCCCTCGGGTCGGTGCGGAGTTCGTCGAGTGGCAGTCCGCACCCGACGACCGCACACTGGGGGTCGTCGACTTCTCGATCTTCCCGCACCTGGGTCTCGAGCCGGACAACACCATGGCTGGTGCCGAGAAATGGGCGGCCGAGATCGCGGGTCCGGCGTACGCGATCGACGACGAGACGGCCATCAAGGTGACCGACGGCGTCGTCGAGGTGGTCTCCGAGGGGCAGTGGAAGCTGTTCCCCGCCTAGGGCGTGCGTCGACGTAGGTTGAAGCCGAGGTGGTGGTGGGTGGAGGATTTCCGTCGGCATGTCCTGTCCTGCCCGCGAGGCCGTCCGCCTGGCGTGCCGCGCTTGGACCTCGCGTTCGACTACGGTGCCTTCCCGGTGTGGGCCTGGGGCACGATTCCCGCTCACGGTGGTCGTTCTGGCCGCGAGGTCGTGGGGATGGTTCGCCCGGAGGAGCTGAGGCTCTCGGTGGAGTTGGCTACTGGGCTGCGTACGTGGTCGGACTGGATGGACATGCACAGCGAGTACGGCGGTGGTCGGCTCGCCACCGACGAGCAGTACCGGGCGTGGACGGAGCAGGGCCGGAAGCTGGCCCGGCAACTGGCAGAGGAGACCGGGTCGGCGGTCGTCTACCAGCACGATCGCGGCGAAGTCGATGTCAGTTGCTCGTACTGCGGCCACCGCGGCTAGGACCTCTGTTGGTGGAAAGCCCCTCGTCGATGGCGGCGCGGTGAGCGCCTGCTGCCGCGCTCAGCCGATCGGTTTCGACCGTGGCCGCCGCCTGCTCGGTCAGTGGCCATGAGTGGCTCTGTGGGGTTCGCGTCGATGCGCGAAGGCGCGTGTCGGGAAGCTACGACATCCCGGGCTTGCGGGCCAGCAGGCAGGCCTGCTGGACCTTCTCGCGGCCCTCCGGCTCGCGGAGCAGCCGGGCCTGTACGACCAGCCCGGCCTCGCTCGACAGCTCGGCGATGTGGTCAGGTGACAAACGGTAGGCGTCGAGCGACAAACTGTGGCCGTACCCGTGCTCGACGTGCCGACGCTCGTTGCCGACTTGGAACGCGAGGAGCAGGTGGCCGCCAGGAGCCAGCACCCGGTGGAACTCGGTGAATACCACCGGCAACAGCTCCGGTGGGATGTGGATGATGGAGTACCAGGCCACGATGCCGCCGACGGAGGCGTCCGCCAGGTCCAAGGCGGCCATCGAACCCTCGTTGAACCGCAGATCGGGGTATGTGCGGCGGGCCACCGCCACCATCGCCGGCGACAGGTCGATGCCGAAGGCGGTCAACCCCAGAGAGCGCAGGTGCGCGGTGATGCGGCCTGGACCGCAACCGAGATCGGCGACCGGTCCGCCACCGGCGGATTGCACGAGCTTCGCGAACGCCGCAAGCATCGCAAGGTCCAGCGGCGTTTCTGGCGGCTCGGCGCGCAAGCGCTTGGCATAGTCAACGGCGACGGTGTCGTAGGCCGCGCGGGTGGCGCTCAGGTAGGACGCCTCAGCCACGGCGACGATCGTAGCTGGCTGTCGGCACTGGCCTTGCGGTCTAGGGCTGGACGTCGTTGGAGAGGTTGATCCGGATCCCCGTGTTGCGGTAACCGGCGCGACGGAAAGCGGCCGCCATAGGCGCGTTGCCCATGTCGGTGGTGGCGGTGATGCGCGACTCCCCGTTGGCCGCGTGCAGGCGGGTGATCTCGGCGAGCACCTCGTCCACGTAGCCGCGCCCGCGGAACTCCGGCACCACCCCGAGATAGCCGACGTTCACGTTGTACGAGGTCGCGGAGGGAATCGCCATGCCCGCCACCTCCCCCTCGCGCGTGTAGGCGATCCGCCACCACTCCCGCTTGCCCGGCGCCCGAAGATAGAAGTCCATCTCCTCGCGCGCGGTCGCGTCCACGCCCTTGGCGGCCAGGTTCGCGCGGGTCTGGGCGTCCAGGCTGCCCTCGGCGATCTTCCTGAACACCGCGAGGAACTCCTCGTCGGAGGCCTCGGCGAACCGCAGCCTGCCGACCGCGGGAGGCACCCCGTCGGCGGGTGCCCACTCGAACTGCAGCCGCTCCACCTCCCGGGTGAGGCCCGCTGCGTGCGCCGCCGCCCGCCGCCACTCCACGGCCGCCGAGGTGGCCGGATCGTCGCGCCAGCCACCGGCGACCATGATCCTGTACTGCACCGGCTCGGGGATCCCGGCCAGCGCGGCCCCTACCAGCTCGGCCGCCACGGCGGCACGGTCGCCCACGACGGGATCCACGTCGAGGCAGTCGAGCGCGACCGGATGCGGGCTGCCCTTCGGCCCCCACCACAATGCCCGTCCCACGACCTGGCCGTCGTGCTCGGCGATCCATGTCCATTCCAGCCGGTACATGCCCTCGGCCAGGTCAGCCAGGTAACGGTCGGCGGGGATCCACCCGACGGGCTCGGTCACGATCCACGAGGTCACTCGGTCGAGGTCTGCGGGGGCACCAGCGCGGTAGGAGATCACCTGCAGAGGCTAACGAAGCTCAGCACCACGATCGTGCGGGCCGGGCAGGCTCCGCTCGCTCGGCTACCGCACGGCTCGCGGATGGAAGCGGAATTCCTCGTCGGACGGTCGTAGGCCGTCCAGCCCTCCCCGGACCGGGACAAGGTGGAGCGGGCCGCGACGCACTGCGTTGACCTGACAGCACCCCGTAGTTAGCGTTAACAAGCCGTTCACTTTGGAGCGAGCCCACGCCGGCCAAGGAGGATCAATTGAGACTGCGACAGCGAAGGCCACGTCTCGGGTTGAGTCGGAAGGGTAGAGGTGTCGCCGTCCTGGCACTGGGTGCGCTGCTGTCGGTCTCGTTCGCGGCGACGCCCTCGCACGCTGCCGGGGACCAGCTGAACGAGGGTCTGGTGCACCACTTCGCCCTCGACGAGACCAGTGGGACGACGTTGGTCAACTCGGGTAGCGCGGGCTCGGCGGCGAACGCCACGCTGGTGAACCCCAGTAAGGCGACCTTGACCGGCGAAGGAGTCAGGTTCAACCCCGACTCCTACCAGGGCGCCCTGGACGGCGCGAACGTGGCGCTGCCGAACGACATCACCGCCGGCATGTCCAACCTCACCGTCGACTATGACGTGTGGATCGACCCGGCGAACGTCGGCGAGCACCAGATGTGGAGTTTCGGCCGCAAGTCCGGCTCGTGCGACGTCGACACCGGCGCCGAGGGCTCCATCTTCGCGTCGAACACCCAGCGGTTCCGCGTCGCGGTGGGTCCGGCGAACCTGCAACAGAACCGGGTCCGCATGCTCGAGGGAGCGTGGACGCACGTCACCTACACCCAGTCGCTGAATTCGAACGGGACGAGCTGGACCGGCCGGCTCTACCTCGACGGCGTGCTGCACGCGACGTCGACGGACCTGACCACGGCGCCGTCGGTGAACGCCGCGGGGACCAATTGCAACTTCCTCGGTCGCTCGCAGACCTCGGGCCACTACTCGTTCCGCGGGACGATCCGGGACTTCCGGGTGTACGACCGGGCGGTGAGTCTGGACGAGACACTCGCGCTGGCGGAGCAGACCGTCTCCGACGGCGTTCACGCTGACGCCGCCGCCATCGACCTCGGCCTGACCAGTGCGGTCGTACACGACATCGTGCTGCCCAAGGTGGGCTCCGTGGCGGGCTCGACCATCACCTGGACGAGTTCGGACCCGTCGGTCGTCGAGGTCCACACCCCGCCAGCCGTCCCCAGCGCACGCAAGGTCGCGGTGACCGGCAGGGTCACCCGGCCCACGCAGGGGCAGCCCGACGCGACAGCCACGCTCACGGCGACAGTTCGCAAGGGCGCCCAGGAGGTCACCACCCGGGAGATCCCGGTCGTGGTGAAGGCCGAGTTCGACGACGCGCAGGCGGTCGACCGTGACACCTTCGACCTGGCCCTGGACGCTACCGGCGCCGTACGCGGAAACCTCGACCTCGCTGCCAAGGGCGAGTTCGGATCCACGATCACCTGGAAGTCGACCAGCGGCCTCGTCACCCCGACGGGTGAGGTCACCCGCCCGGCCTTCGGCCATCAGGATGTTGCCGCCACCCTGACGGCGACCATCACCAAGGGTACGGCCTCGCGGAAGAAGTCGTTCCCGGTGACCATCGCCGCCATGCCGCGTTCCGAGGAGTACGAGCGGTACTTCATGGGGTACTTCAAGGGCGAGGGCATTGCCGACGGCGAGCAGATCATGTTCGCGACCTCCAACGGCAACACCGCCTTGGACTGGACCGGTCTGACCGGGGGCCGGCCGTCGCTCATCTCGCAGCTGGGCGACCAGGGTCTTCGTGACCCGCACATCGTCCGCTCACCCGACGGCGACACGTTCTACATGATCGCGACCGACCTGAACTGGTACGACCAGGGCGGATACGCCATCAACGACACCCAGTACATCGAGGTGTTCGAGTCGCACGACCTGGTGCACTGGACCCCTCAGCGACATGTCAAGGTCGCGCCCGACAACGCGGGCAACGCCTTCGCGCCGGAGTCGCTGTGGGTCGAGGAGATCGGCGCCTACGTCGTGTTCTGGGCGCAGTCGCTGTGGAACGACCCGGTGAACCGCACCGGTCAGGGCAACGCGCAGATGTGGTACGCCACGACGCGGGACTTCCAGACGTTCTCCGCTCCGCAGGTCTGGCAGAACCCGGCTCCGCTGTCGCGGATCGACACGACAGCGATCCGGGTCGGTGACCACTACTACCGGGTGACCAAGAACGAGGCCGGCAACCAGGGCTCTGACATCTTCTCGGAGAAGCACACCGACTTCCTGGACAGCAACATCAACAACTGGACGTTGGTCGCGCCGGCTCTGGGGCGCACGACCTGGGTCGCCAACCAGGGGTACGAGGGACCTGTCATCTTCAAGGCCAACCCCGGTGACACCTCCTGCCCCGGCCAGTTCTACCTCTGGGGTGACCGGTACACGAACGGTGGCGGGTACCAGGCCGCGTGCCACGAGAACATCGAGGCTCCGACCTGGAACGCCAAGGCGATCACGATGACCAACGCGGGTGTCGTCCGCCCGCGTCACGGCACCGTGATCCCGCTGACCGTCCGCGAGTGGAACGACATCCGCGGGATCCCGAACAGCGACGTCACGACCACCACCGAGGTGGCTGTCAAGCCGTACGCCAGTGGCGCCCAGACGACCACGGCCACCGCCACGGTCAGGGCGGCTGACGGGTTCGAGACCGGTGGTCAGGTGCGGTTCAGCAGCGGCTCGTGGTCGGCGCTCGCCCAGCTGAGCGACGGCGCGGCCACTGTCACGCTGCCGACGGGTCTGCCTGCGGGTGCCCGGGCGGTCGAGGCCGAGTACCTCGGCTTCGACTACCTGAAGCCGTCGGAGGGTACGGCCTCGGTCGAGGTGCCCTCCGGCTCGGCCGCCGTCAAGGTCAAGGCGAAGGCCGCGCCGGCGTCGGTGGTCCGCGGCGGCACGTTCAAGCTGAACGTGACTGTCGGGCCGGCGGGCGGGCCGAAGCATCATGCTCCGACCCCGACCGGCGAGGTCACCGTCACCTTCGGCGGCACCGTGCGGGTCGTACCACTGGCGGACGGTAAGGCGGTCGTCGACCTGCCGACCGCCGAGCTGCGGCCCGGGACCTACCGGGTCCACGTCGCGTACTCCGGCAACCCGACCTACCAGCCCCACGCCGCCGACCACCAGACGTTGAGGGTGCGGTAGTCAGCACAGGGGACGCTGAGGCGCGCTGAAAAGCGCCACTCGAAGGAGCGGGCGAGATCATTTGATCTCGCCCGCTCCCTGCTGCACACCCAGCAACCGAACTATGGAGTGATCATGCCCTTTTCGACGGCCAGGTTGTAGTTCTCCCCGAACACGTTGAGTTCGTGGACTCCGACCTTGACCCTCTCGGTCGTACCCAGGACCTTCAGCCTGACCGCGTTCGTCAGCACCCGGTCGAAGGTGACGTAGTCAGCGGTGTACGCGGTGGTGTTCGTGCTCCTGTCGACCAGGGGCCGCCAGGTGTTGGTGGGGATGTCCTTGTACTCCAGCGTGTACCGCACCGCGTTGTCCCTGGTGAACGTGCGCCCGAGCTCCTTCCACTGGATCTGCGCGGCGGAGATGTGGAAGACGGTGCCGAAGCCCCTGATGTACGTGGGCGCGGTGTCGCTGTCAGCCGGCTCCCACCAGGTGGATAGGGAGCGGTCACTTCCGTAGTACGGGTTCCGCCCGGGCGCGTAGCTGCTTGCCCAGTACGCCTGGCTGTTGGTGGCCACATTGTAGAGTCCGACGTCGTCCCGGCCCGAGATCTTCTTCCCCGGGGCCAGTTGCGGCGTGTTGGACAACTCGCAATCGATTGCTCCCCGCTTCGGACCGGCGGGAATCACGTTGCAGATGTCCATTCCCAGTCGCCGCTCGAAGAACTCCTCGTACGCGATGACATAGGTGTAGAAGAACACCAGGTTGCCGGACTTGTCGAGCACGAAGCTGCCGTGCCCGGCGTTCGGATACACCGCACTCGGGTGGTTGTTCCCGTATCCGATCGGGTTCTGCTGGGTGACCTTGAAGCCGGACAGCGGTTTGTCCGACGTCATCACACCGGTCGAGTACGTGGTGAACTCCGTGCCACCGGACGCGACCGAGAGGTAATACCTGTCCCCCAGCTTGAACAGCTGCGAACCCTCCACGTACCCGTGCGTGTAGGTCGCCTTGTTGTCACCGATGTGCTGCCACTCCTGGCGCGGGTCGAAGGTCCAGAGCACGACCGGGTCGCTGATGAGCTGTCGAGGATTGTTCGGGTCGAGTTCGGCACCCATGATCGGCGAGCCGATGTTGTACGTCAGGTACAGTCGACCGTCCGTGTCCAGGAAGAACTGCACGTCGCCAACGCTCAGAGTCTGGCCGGTCGGGCGCAGGAAATTCCCCATGCTGGTCCACGGCCCGGTGGGCGAGTCCGCTTGGTAGACCGGCGTGTTGTTACCGGCCATGTAGAATTTGTCGCCGACCTGCACGACGGTTGGTGCGACCAGGCCCAGGTTCATCTCATGGGGCGTCCAGGTGAGATAGTCGGTGGTGGACCAGACAGTGCGGTTGTTGTTCGGTGCGTTCTGCATGGCACCTGATGCATAGAGATAGATGGTCCCGTCGACGTTCAGGGCGGACCAGTCCGCCCCGGTCCGTGCGGAGTTCTCCGAGATCCTGGTGAAACCGACTGTGGATCGGCCCGCGAGCGTCCGCCCGGACGCTGCCGTCCACGTCTCCAGGTCCAGGCTGGCCGGGATTTGCGAAGTGTCTGCGACATTCTCGTCCGTGGGCGGCATCGACCCTACGATGTTGCGCACGGCCATCCCGGGCAGGTTGATCGGGTTCACATACGTCTGGGCCATGTCGACACCGGCCAGTGGCACCTTGGCGGACGGGGTTTGCGGTCCGACGCCCGGCGCCGGCGGGGGCACGGGCTTCTCCGCCGAGGCCGGCACGATCGGTGTCAGTTGACCGATCCCCATTCCTACCGCGAGAGCAAGGCCAATAGCCGCTAAACCTCGACGTCGCTTGCCGGGAGCCCACTCGACAACCATCAGGTTCCACCTTCCGTCTAGGCGTATTAGCGCTAACAACGGGCAGCTGCGCCGACGTCCGGATAACCGGCCGAGCGTGGTCAATTGTTGGGGGTGAGGCATCCTCGATGCACGAAGGGTAGGAGAGTGCGCGTGATTAGACCTGTTCGACTTCCAGCGCACAGGTCCATCGGGTCGATCTCATCGGGGCGGATCGGCGACCGGCTGCTGTTAGCGCTAACAATATTCCGGTGATGTTAACTGTGCTATCCGGAGCGTGTCAAGAGCGTCAATGCCGCGTGACTGGGCGAGCCGGTTCAGAACACGAACGCGATCGCGCACTGCGAGGGCCCGGCGAGGGCCGGCCGTCGGATGTGGGAGTCGCCGAATTGATTGACGAAGATCATCGAAGTCCGGCACCCCCGAGCAGTTGGACGAGGTTGTCGGTCCTGTTCCATGCCTGGCCAGCGAACCATAGGGCGGCGAGAACACCAGGTCGGTATTCCAGGCGCGCAGGACCCACTGCTGGGCGGCGGTGTTGTTGCAGGGCCACTGCCACACGGCGTTGCCCGCGACGGGCTCGCCCCAGGGGACATCGGCACACTGCCCGGTCTGGAGGTTGCGCAGCGCGTAGCCGTTCACACCGGGTACCTGCGTGACGGACCAGAGTTGCCGGGCGACACCCAGGCAGTCCCACAGTTGTAGCGTCTGACCGGCTGCCGGGTTGCCCCAGGGCAGGTCGAGGCACTTGGGGCCCTCTGGCGACCAGAGGGAGCTGACAAGCTGGTAGTAGACGATGCCGTTCCACCTTCCCTCGTAGACCATGGTCCATTTCTGGGCCGGGCCGTCGTAGCAGGGCCACTGCTTGATGGCCGTGCCGTTGGCGGTGCTGGCGTACGACACGTCGATACACAGGCTGCCGAAGGGCTGCTCGCTGGTGGCGGAACTCTGGGATCTGAATGAGTATTCGGTGGCGGCGCTGGCAGGCGAGGCGACCACCAGGCTGGCGGCTACGAGTCCGACGCACACCGCGAACACCATGGACGTCCGGCTGAGGATCTTCATGACCGTTCCTTCCAATGGGAGCTGGAGATACCGATAAAGGGGTAGCCGGTCGGCGCCAGATACGTCCGCGTCAGGCGCGCGCGAGGACCACCGCTCTGTACGTGGCCGCTGTTGAGCCGGCCGCCCGGCGGCATCGCCCGCCAGCGCGCACGGTGCCGCCTCAGTTGTCCGGGCACAACCCGGTGCCGCGGATCGGCAAAGCGCTGTCCAGGTCGGCCGCCGCGATCCAGCCGGTGTCGCCGAGGACGGTCGTCCGGGCCCACACGTCGTCGTTCTTGACGGCTTCCCCGGTGCGGTAGCAGGTCACCCGGCCCAGCGTGCCGTCGGGCACCTTCCGCAGCACCTGGTCGCCCGTGGAGGGGCCGGCGCGCAGCGCCACGTCAGGTCGGGCCTTCACCGCGACAAGCCGGCCGTCGCCGGGAACCAGGCCGTCCTGGAGTCCTCGGCAGGTGAGCGCCGACGAGCCAATCCACATGATGGTGTAGTCCTCGCCGTCGCGTTGTTGGTGGCTGGTGTCGAAGCAGTACGCCGGGTTGTCCTGGTCCGGTCCGATGCCCTGGGTGGCCAGGTCCAGGAGCGGAATCTGCTTGATCAGGAAGCAGGCGGTGGTGTCGGCGACCGCGCCGAGGCGGCCCCGGAGGACCGCTACAACGCCGACCGCCCACGAGTCGCGCCGGCTCTGATAGATCCGCACCGCCAGCCGGTCCGTCTGGTAGGCGCATTGGACGGCATCGTTGACCTGCCCGAGCCGGTCGGCAAAGCGGCCGAGGTTGTCGAGGAACTGGTCGACCCGGGGCCGCTGCCCAGGCACGATCCGATGGGTCACCTCGCTTACCAGGTCGACGTACGGCAGGCAGGGATTTTCGATCGAGGTGTAGCGCTTTTCGTCCAGCTTCGGGAGCAGTCCGCCGCTCCGGGTGCCGGCCGCCGGGCAGCCACCTCCGGCGATCTTCGCGAGGCCGTTGGCCGTGCCGGGGCGGTTCTCGGCACCGCCGCTGGCCGCGCCGCCGTTCGTGCGGCAGCCCGCCAGGAGACTGGCCGCCAGGGCGAGCACGGTAAGGCCGGCGGCGAGACCCGTCCGGCGTCGGAGCTTCCTCACATTGTGGTCAGTCATGCCTGGATGGGGGGCCGGGCGGCCTCCTGGATACCTGCTGCCGGCACGACTCTGGTGCTGTCGGTTCAGCCGGCACCGAAACAGACGAAGCTCGGGGGCTGGTTGCCGCGTACGGCCTCCGCCAGTGCTGCCGCCGGCGGCCGGCCCGCGACGGCCGCCCGATGATAGGCCACCATGATCTCCGTGGCCGCCTCATCGGCGACCCGGCTGACGCTCGCGACGACCGTGGCGGTGCCTGCGGCGAGCAGGGCGGTCGGCATGCCGAGCGCCTCGTCACCGTGCCGCACGTCGGTCAGGCCCAGGTCACAGCAGGACAAGACCACGGTACGCGGCGCGGTCCGCAGCTCCTGCACGTCATATCCCATCAGCGGGCCGCCGGCCAGCTCCAGCGTGGAGAACAGTGGGTTCTCGGTTTGGTGCTGCCCATGCGCGGCGATGTGAGCGAGGCGGGCGCCGGCCATCGCCGCGAGTGCCGCCGCCGGGGTCGCCTCCGGCCCGGTGAGCACCACGGCACCTCGATCGCAGCGACGCGACCGCCCGGGCCTCCGCCTCACCCCGGGGGATTCCCGGTCCCGCCACCACCGTCACCGCCGCCGACTCGGCGGCGGGCCCGCCGGCGTTCAGGCGCGCCGGGCGGCCAGCCAGACCCCGACCGACGGCGCCACCGTGACCGGCCGGGACGCGCACGCTGGCAGGGCGTGCCACGGCGTGGTCAGCAACAGCCCGGTCGGACCACCACCAGGTCCCGGTCGCCAACCAGCGAACGCACCGGATCGAGCACCATCGAGCCCACTCGGTCGGCGTCCTGCCGCGTCGCGGCGCGGACCACGGCCGCCAGCCGGGCGGGCATGGCCCGGCCCGCCTGCCCGTCCAGGTCGGCGCGCAACCGTCGTACCGCCTCCTCGGCCGTGCCGCGGTCGCCGAGCACCACCACCGAGGTCGCCCGATCAGTGACCACCAGCGCGTGCAGGACGTCCCCGGCGGCCACGTACACCACGAGCGCCGCGCCGGCCAGCTGCGCCGTCACGGCGGTCAGCGGCGCAGGCTTCGGCGGCGCCGCGTCCCGGGGACCCGGCGTCGCCCAGGCGCGCTCCCGGATCACCCGCCGGAGCGCCTCCAATCGACTGTGGAAGGTCAGCGTCGGGCGGCCCGCGAGTTCCGCCTGCCGGACGTGGTGCTGTAGCTGGCGCAGCTCCTCCAGCGCCTCGGCGGCGACCGGGTCGTCGGGTGGCCGCACCGGCGGCAGCAGCAGCGCCTGGGCCCGGGCCCGCTCGGACCACGGTAGACGGCGTGGCGGAGCCCTCCGCCAACGCCGCG
>NZ_JAEVHL010000026.1 GCF_016803395.1 Micromonospora tarensis
GACGGCGCGGCCGGCGTGGCCGGGCCGGCGTCGCGGACCTCCCGGCCGGTGTGGGGCGCTGCTCGCCCGGGTCGGCGCTGGGCACCAGTCGGGGCTGCGGTGCCACCCCGCTGCTGCGGGGCGCGGCGGCGTCGGGACCCGGATCGTCGTCGATCGCCGGTCCGGTGGGACGGTCGTCGTGGTCCCGCGCCGTTCGTCTGCCCGTCACGACGTTCATTGCACACCGGTCCGGGAGCTGGAACGGGCAGCTGAGCCGCGTGTCGACGACAAATCGGACCAATGGCCGGGGTGGTCGGTCCGGTCCGCCGGCCCGGCACCCCCCATTGGTTCGCGGACGCCCCGGACGGGTCACTAGGCTTGCTGCTCATGAGTCACGTTCTCGCGGCAGTGGCCTGGCCGTACGCCAACGGCCCCCGCCACATCGGCCACGTCTCCGGTTTCGGCGTTCCCTCCGACGTCTTCGCCCGGTACATGCGGATGGCCGGCCACGACGTGCTCATGGTCTCCGGCACCGACGAGCACGGCACCCCGATCCAGGTGCAGGCCGACGCC
This sequence comes from Micromonospora tarensis, assembly GCF_016803395.1. Taxonomy (GTDB): domain Bacteria; phylum Actinomycetota; class Actinomycetes; order Mycobacteriales; family Micromonosporaceae; genus Micromonospora; species Micromonospora tarensis. The sequence continues at coordinate 553 of NZ_JAEVHL010000026.1, forward strand.
GACGGGGTGACCCCGCGCGAGCTGGCCGACCGGTACAACAGGGTGATCGTCGAGGACCTGCACGGCCTAGGCCTCTCCTACGACCTGTTCACCCGCACCACCACCCGCAACCACTACGCGGTGGTGCAGGAGCTGTTCGAGGGGATGTACCGCAACGGCTACATCGTGCCGAAGACCACCATGGGCGCGATCTCCCCATCCACCGGGCGCACCCTGCCCGACCGCTACATCGAGGGCACCTGCCCGATCTGCGGGTACGACAGCGCCCGTGGCGACCAGTGCGACAACTGCGGCAACCAGCTCGACCCGATCGACCTGATCAACCCGAAGTCGCGGATCAACGGGGAGACCCCGAAGTTCGTCGAGACCGAGCACTTCTTCCTGGACCTGCCCGCCCTGGCCGAGGTGCTGCGGCAGTGGCTGGACACCCGGGAGGGATGGCGGCCCAACGTGCTGCGGTTCTCCCGCAACCTGCTCGACGACCTCCAGCCCCGGGCGATCACCCGCGACCTGGAGTGGGGCGTGCCGATCCCGCTGGACGGCTGGCGCGACCGGCCGGACAAGCGGATCTACGTCTGGTTCGACGCGGTGATCGGCTACCTGTCCGCCTCGATCGAGTGGGCCCGCCGCTCCGGCGACCCCGACGCGTGGCGGAGGTGGTGGTCCGCCGACGGTGCGGGTAAGGACGCCCAGTCCTACTACTTCATGGGCAAGGACAACATCGTCTTCCACTCGGTGATCTGGCCGGCGCTGCTCTCCGGCTACTCCGGCGAGGGCTCCCGCGACGGTGAGCCGGGCGAGCTGGGTCGGCTCAACCTGCCCACCGAGGTGGTCTCCAGCGAGTACCTGACCATGGAAGGGCGCAAGTTCTCCTCGTCCCGCAAGGTGGTCATCTACGTCCGCGACTTCCTGGAGCGCTACGACGCCGACGCGCTGCGGTACTTCATCGCCGCCGCCGGCCCGGAGAGCAACGACACCGACTTCACCTGGGCCGAATTCCTCCGCCGCAACAACGACGAGCTGGTCGCCGGCTGGGGCAACCTGGTCAACCGGTGCGTCTCGATGGCGGCGAAGAACTTCGGGGCGATCCCGCCGGTCGACCCGGCCGGGCTCACCGAGGCCGACGAGGCCCTGCTCGCGGTGGCCCGCGCCGGGTTCGGCACGGTCGGCGACCTGATCGGCCGGCACCGGCAGAAGCAGGCGATCGGCGAGGCCATGAAGGTGGTCGCCGAGGCCAACAGGTACCTCTCCGAGCAGGCGCCGTGGAAGCTCAAGGGCGAGGCGGACAAGCCCCGGATGGGCACCATCCTGCACGTCGCCCTCCAGGTGATCAGCGACGCCAACACGCTGCTCACCCCGTTCCTGCCGCACTCCGCGCAGCAGGTGCACGAACTGCTCGGCGGCACCGGTGTGCACGCGCCGATGCCGGTCATCGAGCAGGTCGACGACCTCGACGGCGGCCCGGCGTACCCGGTGCTCACCGGCGACTACACCGTCGGCGCGCGTTGGGAGTCGGTGCCGATCGAGGCGGACCGGCCGCTGGCCGCGCCGAAGCCGGTGTTCCGCAAGCTCGACCCGTCGATCGTCGACGAGGAGCTGGCCCGACTGGCGGACTGATCGCCCGGCGCGCGGCGATTGGACCTCCGGCCGCCGCGCGCCGTCACATCACGTACCGGGTGTCCATCACCTGGTCGTTGGTCACCTCGGCGGCCGGCGCCCAGGCCTCGTAGACGCCCCGTTCCTGGCACTGCGCACCGGTCGCGGCCACCGTGTCCGGGTTCGGGTAACGCAGCCGGATCCGCAGCCACCCGGCCTCCTCCCGCAGTACCAGGCACGGCACCCCCCGCCACTGGGCGAACCGGAGCCGGCGGGCCACCGCGTCCACCGGGTAGCGGGCGGCCCGGGTCATCGCCAGCACCCGGAACCCGCCGGGCAGGTCGGCCACCGCCTCGTACTCGTTGTCGCCGTACATCCCGACCAGTTGGGTGGAGCGCGGCGCGTCGCCGTTCGGCACGTACTCCTGGTCCGGCGAGAGACCCGGCACCCCGGCCAGCAGGTGCCGCCACTGCGGGCCCACCATCCGTAACCACCCGCGCTGCTCGGCCTGGTAGGTGTAGAGCACCACCTCGACCCCCTGCGCCGGGTAGGCGACCAGGGTGGCGTTCGCCGGCATCGGCAGGTCGGCGAAGTCCCGGGTGACGAACTCCGGGATGAGCTGACGGTTGCTGGGCACGAAACCCGTGCCCAGCACCGGCGCGCCGAGCCGGTCCCGGGATGCCAGTGCGGTCAGACCCCGGTGGGCCTCGCCCGCCGGCACGTCGTAGTCACCCGGATCGGAGGCGCGCCAGCGCAGCGCGTACGCCACGTCCGAACCGTCCCGGCCGACCTCCCCGTCGGTGCGCAACACTGTCGTCGCCGCGGGCGTCCGCAGATGTGCCACATCGTGTTCCCGGTAGCAGAAGCCGTGCGGCAGCCAACCCCGCACGTACCCGGAGAGCTGCTGGGCCGAGAGCACCTTCATCATCCGGGTGCCCCGCCGGACCACCGCCGATCCGCGCGCCATCGCCAGCACCGGGTCACTGGCCGCCGCCGGTTGCTGGCTGAGCTGGTGCAGGTACGCCCAACCCCGTTCGCGGTGCGCCGGCATCATCAGCGGCGTCTCCGGCTCGTCGGCCGGTTCCGTCGCCCCGTGCACGGCGGTCACCTCGGTGACGTGCACGAACCGGCGCCACGGCAGGGCGCCACCGGGGCGGGGCGCCCACTCGAAGCCGTTCACCTCGTCCGCGCTGAACAGCTCGTACGCGGCGCCGCGGGCGATCTCCTCGGCGGGGTAGACGCCGCCAGCGAACGCCACCCGCAGCCCGGTCCGTTCGTCCTCGGTCCCGCCGACCCGGGGGGTGACGCTCATACCGTCACCTCCCGTGTCCTCAGCGAGCTCGCTCACCGGCGACGGTAGAGTCGCGCGGCGTAGTCGAGGTGAACGTCGGGTGGCGGGCAGATGGACAGGCCCGGTGTGTGATGCTGTCGCTGATGAGCGAGCCCACTGAGTCCCGCCGAGAGCGGGTTGCGCGACGGGCCGGAGAGTTTCCGCCCGCCCCCGAGTCGCTGCCCCGCCCGGTGCTGGACAGCCACACCCACCTGGACATCACGGTCAGCGAGGCCGGTGTGCCCGGCGGCGGGCCGGCCGACGACCCGGTTGCCGCGGCGATCGCGTTGGCCACCGGGGTCGGCGTGGACCGGCTGGTTCAGGTGGGGGTGGACGTCGCCTCCTCGCGGTGGGGCGCGGACACCGCCGACAAGTACCCGGCCGTGCTGGCCACCGTGGCGCTGCACCCCAACGAGGCACCCCGGCTGACCGACCTCGACGAGGCGCTGCGGGAGATCGAGTCACTCGCCGCGCGGGACCGGGTCCGGGGCATTGGCGAGACCGGTATGGACTTCTTCCGGACCGGCGACGAGGGGCGGGCCGCGCAGGAGGAGAGTTTCCGGGCGCACATCGCCATCGCCAAGCGGTACGACAAGACGCTTGTCATCCACGACCGGGACGCGCACGCCGACGTGCTGCGGATCCTCGACGACGAGGGCGCTCCCGACCGGGTGGTGTTGCACTGCTTCTCCGGTGACGCCGACTTCGCCCGGGAGTGCGTCCGCCGGGGCTACCTGTTGAGCTTCGCCGGCACGGTGACCTTCGGCAGCGCCGCGCCGCTGCGCGAGGCCGCCGCGCTGACCCCGGTGGACCAGCTGCTGGTGGAGACCGACGCCCCGTACCTCACCCCGATGCCGCACCGGGGCCGGCCGAACGCCTCGTACCTGATCCCGCTCACCGTCCGCGCGCTCGCCGCGACCACCGGCAGTGACCTGGACGAGTTGTGCGCGGCCATCTCCACCACCGGCGACCGGGTCTTCGGGCCGTGGTGAGCCCGGCCCGACGGTCGGCGCCGACCCCGTCGCTACGCTGCCAGGCATGACCGGTCTCCTCGGCCCGGCGGAGATCCGGGAACTCGCCGCCCGGCTGGGCGTCGCGCCCACCAAGAAGCTGGGCCAGAACTTCGTGCACGACCCGAACACCGTGCGCCGGATCGTCACCGCCGCCGGTCTGACCCCCGACGACGTGGCAGTGGAGGTGGGTCCCGGACTCGGCTCGTTGACCCTGGGGCTGTTGCCGGTCGCCGGGCACGTGCACGCCGTGGAGATCGACCCGGTGCTCGCCGGGGCGCTGCCCGAGACCGTCGCGCGGCACGCCGGGGCCGACACCGGCCGGCTCACCGTGCATCCCGCCGACGCCCTGCGCATCGACGCCGCCACGTTGGCCGACCCGCCGCCGACCGCGCTGGTGGCGAACCTGCCCTACAACGTGGCAGTGCCGGTGGTGCTGCACCTGCTCGCCGTGCTGCCCACCCTGCGACACGGCCTGGTGATGGTGCAGAAGGAGGTCGCCGACCGGCTCGTCGCCGGTCCCGGCTCGAAGGTGTACGGCATCCCGTCGGTCAAGCTCGCCTGGTACGCCCAGGCCCGGGGCGCTGGGCGGGTGCCCCCGAACGTGTTCTGGCCGGTGCCGAACGTCGACTCCGGTCTGGTCTCCTTCAGCCGCCGGAAGCCGCCCCGGGACGACGTGTCCCGGGAACGGGTCTTCGCGGTGGTGGACGCGGCGTTCGCGCAGCGCCGCAAGACGCTGCGCGCCGCGCTGGCCGGCTGGGCTGGTGGCGCGGACCGGGCCGCCGAGGCGCTCACCGCCGCCGGCGTCGACCCGGGCGCCCGGGGGGAGTCGCTGACCGTGGCGCAGTTCGCCGCCATCGCCGCGTCGGCTCCGGTCGGTACGCCGGCCGCGAAGTAGGCTGACGCCGTGCCCGCCGAGGACGTTGAGGAGCTGATCGTGGCCAAGCCGTTCGACATCCGCCTGCACCTGCCGGATGTCACCCCGTGACCGAGGCTTGGCGACCGGACGACGAGGACGAGCGACGCGGCGCCGCCGGGCCGGTGAAGGTCCGGGTGCCGGCGAAGGTCAACCTGCACCTCGGGGTGGGTCCGCTGCGCCGCGACGGATTCCACGAGCTGAACACGATCTACCACGCCATCTCGATCTACGACGAGCTGACCGCCCGCCGGGGCGACACCCTCGCCCTGACCATGGAGGGTGAGGGCACCGGCGAGCTGGCCCTGGACGACAGCAACCTGGTGATCCGCGCGGCGCACGCCCTCGCCGGTTACGCGGGCGTGCTGCCGCACGCGCGACTGCACCTGCGTAAGCAGATCCCCCTCGCCGGTGGGCTGGCCGGCGGCAGCGCCGACGCGGCCGCCGCGTTGGTGGCCTGTGACGCGCTCTGGGGCACCGGGCTCTCCCGCGACGAGCTGGCCGGGATCGCCGCCGACCTCGGCTCCGACGTGCCCTTCCTGATCTACGGGGGCACCGCGCTGGGCACCGGCCGGGGCGAGGCGATCAGTCCGGTGCTGGCCCGCCCCACCTCGTGGCACTGGGTGGTGGCGATCGCCGACGCCGGCCTCTCCACGCCGGCCGCGTACCGGGAGCTGGATCGGCTCCGCGACTCGGGTGCCGCCGGCGCACCGCTGGGCAGCACCGATGCCCTGCTGGGGGCGTTGCGTCAGCGCGACCCCCGGGTGCTCGCCCGTACCCTCGGCAACGACCTCCAGGATGCCGCGCTGACCATGCGCCCGGCGCTGGCTGACACCCTCAAGGCCGGCGAGGCGGCCGGCGCGCTCACCGGCATCGTCTCCGGCTCGGGCCGACCTGCGTGTTTCTCGCCGCCAGCGCGGCCGACGCGGAGCGGATCGCCGCCGAGTTGACCGCTGCGGGCGTGTGCCGGGAGGCGCGGGTGGCGCACGGTCCGGTCGCCGGTGCCCGGATCGGCTGACCGCACGTCCGGTCGGTCCACCGCGCCCCTGCCGACGGGCGGCGCGGACGGCTGAGGCGTCCGCGTACCCTTGGGTCAGGCGTCCCGAGGTGCCCGCCGGCACCGGGACGCCTTGATCATGAAGGGTGGAATGTGGCGAACATCGTCAATCTGGACCGGGTGTCCAAGGGCTACGGCGCCGCTGGGCGGCTGCTCACGGACGTCTCGCTCGGCCTGGACGACGCCGACCGGATCGGCGTGGTCGGCCTCAACGGCGCCGGGAAGTCCACCCTGCTGCGGCTGCTCACCAAGCAGGAGGATCCCGACGACGGCCGGGTGACCCACCGTCGCGACCTGCGCGTGCTCTGGCTGCCGCAGCAGCTCACCCTCGCCCCCGACGCCACCGTCCGGGACGTGGTGCTCGGCACCGCCTGGCTCGCCGAGGGCATGGGCGCCGAGCACGAGTGGGCCGGCGACGCCGGGGTGCGCGCCATCCTCGACGGCCTCGGCATGCCGCACCTCGGTCTCGACCAGCCGGTCGGCCCGATGTCCGGTGGCGAACGACGCCGGGTGGCGCTCGCCGCGCTGCTCGTCCGCGACTCCGACCTGCTCATCCTCGACGAGCCCACCAACCACCTGGACGTCGGCGGTGTCGACTGGCTGGCCCGGCACCTGGTCGGCCGCAAGGGCGCCCTGGCCGTGGTCACCCACGACCGGTGGTTCCTGGACGCGGTCTGCACCACCACCTGGGAGGTCGCCGACCAGACCGTCCGCGCCTACGAGGGTGGCTTCGCCGCCTGGATCCTCGCCCGCGCCGAGCGCGAGCGCGTCGCCGCCGCCACCGAGGCCCGCCGGCAGAACCTGCTCCGCAAGGAGATCGCCTGGCTGCGCCGTGGGCCGCCGGCCCGGACCTCCAAGCCGCAGTTCCGCATCGACGCCGCCAACGCGCTGATCGCCGACGTACCGCCGGCGCGGGACACCATGTCGTTGCAGCGCATGGCCGTCTCCCGGCTCGGCAAGCAGGTGTACGAGCTGGAGAACGTCGAGCTGCACGCCGGGCCGAAGGAGATCCTGCGCGACGTCACCTGGCTGGTCGGTCCCGGCGACCGGATCGCCATCCTCGGTGCCAACGGCGCCGGCAAGACCACGTTGCTGCGGATGCTCGCCGGCATCACCCGCCCCGACGGTGGCCGTCTCGGCACCGGCTCCACAGTGCGGCCCGCGTTCCTGTCCCAGGAGCTCGCCGAGTTGCCCGGGCACCTGCGCGTGCTCGAAGCCGTCGAGGAGGTCGCCCGCCGGGTGCAGCTCGGTGACCGGGAGGTCTCCGCGTCCCAGCTCGCCGAGGTGTTCGGCTTCGACGACCGCCGGCTCTGGACCCCGGTCAGCGACCTCTCCGGTGGGGAACGCCGCCGGTTGCAGATGCTGCGCCTGCTCGCGGGAGAGCCCAACGTGCTGCTCTTCGACGAGCCCACCAACGACCTGGACACCGACACTCTCGCCGCGTTGGAGGACCTGCTCGATTCGTGGCCCGGCACGATCATCGTGGCCAGCCACGACCGCTACCTGATCGAGCGGGTCACCGACACCGCGTACGGGATGTTCGGTGACGGCCGGCTGGTGCACCTGCCGGGCGGGGTGGACGAGTACCTGGCGCGGACCGCGGAGCGGCCGCGCCTCCCGGGGTGGCGCCAGCCCGAGCAGCGCGCCCGCCAGCCCGGGCACCGGTGGCATGTCCGCCGCCGAGGTCCGGCAGGCCCGCAAGGAACTGAGCCGGCTGGAGCGGCAGCTCGGCAAGCTCGACCAGCGCGAGACCACGTTGCTCGATCAGCTCGCGGCGGACGCCACCGACTATGCCCGGGTCGCCGAGTTGGACGCCCAGCTCAAGGATCTGCGCGCCGAGCGGGAGCAGATCGAGGAGAGCTGGATGACCCTCGCCGAGGACTTGCCGGAGAGCTGAACGGTCCGGGCGCGCCGACCCGGGACCGTGTGCGGCGTCACACCGCCACATGCGAGACAATCGTCGGCGACACCTCACCCCACGGCGTTGGAGACACAGACATGGCCCACACCCCCGTCAACCACCCCGCGCGCCGATCTACCGGGCGATCGGCGGGCTGACCGGTCTGTACCTGGTCGTCTTCGGTGTGCTCGGCATCGTCACGAGCGCCGGCAACGAGATCCTCGCGCAGGACGACACCCGGGTCCTCGGTCAGGGCACCAACCTCGGCTTCTCGCTGCTCAGCGTGCTGCTCGGGCTCGTCGTGCTGGTCGGCACCGCGCTCGGCCGCAACATCGACGTGGCGATCAACCAGTGGCTGGCGTACTCGCTGATGGTGATCGGCCTGGGTGGTCTCGCGTTCATCCGGACCGACGCCAACATCTTCAACTTCAGCATCACCACGGTGATCGTGGTGCTGTCGGTCAGCCTGGTGCTGCTCGTGGTCGGCATGTACGGCAAGGTCGGCACGGACGATGAGGCGGAGGCGTTCCAGAAGGCTCGTCTCGTTCTCTGAATCCTTTGGGTCGCGGCCGGGGGTTTTCGCCGGAGCCCGAGCTGCTCCGGGCGGTCAGGCTTGATCCCTGCGCAGCTCGGGCTCCGGCGAAAACCTGACTTGGTCCAGCCTTCGGCGGACCCTTTCGGCTTCGTGGTTCTTCGGACAGTTGGCGCTGCCCGGGGTGACAATCTCCTGAATTGGTCAATCAGGGGGTCTGGTTATGCCGCACTTTCCGGTCAATCATCCGGCACGGCCGCTCTACCGGCTTCTCTCCGGGCTGATCGGCGTCTACATCCTGGTCTTTGGCGTCTGGGGCGTCGCCGAGACGATCGGCGACCCGCTCTTCGCCCGGAGCAGCACCTGGGCCCTCGGGCTGCGGACCAACCTGGCCTTCTCGCTCGCCTCGGTGGTCTTCGGAATCGTCCTGATCATCGGGGCTTCGCGGCGCACCAACCTCGGCCACTACATGAACCTCACCGCCGGCGCGGTGTTCCTGGTGACAAGCATCCTGATGATGTCCGTGCTGCAGACCGAGGCGAACTTCCTCAACTTCTCGATGTCGACAGTGGTGGTGTCGATGCTGTTCGGTCTGATCCTGCTGGGCACCGGCCTGTACGACAAGGTCGGCCCGCCGGAGCGGGCCGAGGCGGAGCGGGAGCGCCGCAGACACCCGGTGGCCGACGTGCACCGCCGTTGACCGGCGTCAGCGGCGTCGCGCGGTGATCAGCGTCGGTTTGGCCTCCAGATGCGACAACCCGTTCCAGGCCAGGTTGACCAGGTGCGCCGCCACCGTCTCCTTGCGCGGCTTGCGCACCTCCAGCCACCAGCGGCCGGTCAGTGCCACCATCCCGACAAGCGCCTGCGAGTACAACTCGGCGAGCTTCGGATCGTACCCACGGCTGTTGAACTCGGCGCCCAGGATGTGCTCGACCTGGTGCGCCACGTCGTTCATCACGCTGCTGAAGTTGGCCGTGCCGGACATCAGCGGTGACTCGCGGACCAGCACCCGGAAACCGCTGGTCTCCTCTTCGATGTAGCCGAGCAGCGCCAGCGCGGCCTGTTCCAGCAGCTCACGGGGGTGCCCGGCGGTCAACGCCGTGGTGATCCGGTCCAGCAGGGCGCGGACCTCCCGGTCCACCACCACCGCGTAGAGCCCTTCCTTGCCGCCGAAGTGCTCGTACACGACCGGCTTGGAGACCTTTGCGCGGGACGCACCTCCTCGATGGAGGTGGCGTCGAAACCGCGTTCGGCGAAGAGTTGCCGGCCCGTCGCGATCAACTGCTCGCGTCGTTGGGCCGCTGACATCCGGACCCGGGAGGTGGCAGGCTTGGCTTTCGGGGTCGGCGGTGTCGCCCGTCGGGCCCCGACGCCCGCGCTGTCACCCTCGTTGACCTGGGGCATGTCGCCGCCTTGCTGGCGCTCGGTGACGCCCTGCCGTGGAATGGTGCCTCCGCTGTGCCCGTTCACGTCGTCGCCTCACTGGCGGACGGTCCGACCGCCCCGCCGGGCCGTTCGACCGTGCCCGGATCAGGCTCGGCTCCCCATCCGCCGAGCCGTCCGGTCCCCCGCGTGGCTCGGCCATCCGGTCATCCTGCCAGGCGGCCTCCCCCGGCACCGCCCGGTTTAGCGGGGTGCGACCGGCTTCACCAGCTTGGCGGCGAGGCGCTCCGGCTTGGGCCAGCGCACCTGAGTCGCCGCGCCCATCTTCTCGAACAGCCAGATCACCCGGGCGGAGATGTCCACCTGGCCGCGCAGCACGCCGTGCCGGGCACTGGTCGGGTCGGCGTGGTGCAGGTTGTGCCAGCTCTCGCCGAACGACAGGATCGCCAGCGGCCAGAAGTTCGACGCGCGGTCGCCCTGGCGCATCGCGAACGGACGCTCGCCGTAGACGTGACAGACCGAGTTGATCGCCCAGGTGACGTGGTGCAGCAGACCGATCCGGACCAGCCCGGCCCAGAAGAAGGCGGTCAGCGCGCCCTGCCAGGACCAGGTCACCAGGCCGCCGATCACTGCCGGGCCGAGCAGTGAGATGGCCACCAGTGCGGGGAAGAGGCGGTCGACGCGGCTGATGTCACGGTCGGCGATGAGGTCCGGTGCGAAACGCTCGCGGTTGGACAGTTCCCGGCGGAACAGCCAGCCCACGTGTGCGTGGAACAGCCCCCGGGTCAACGCCCAGAAGCTGGTGCCGAAGCGCCACGGGGAGTGCGGGTCACCCTCCAGATCGGAGAACGCGTGGTGCCGCCGGTGGTCGGCGACCCACTGGATGATCTCGCCCTGCACGGCCAGCGAACCCGCGACCGCCAGGGTCACCCGCAGCCACCGCTTGGCCTTGAAGGAGCCGTGCGTGAAGTAGCGGTGGAAGCCGACCGTGATGCCGAGCCCGGATACGACGTACCAGACCAAGCCGATGATCACGTCGGTCCAGCCCAGCCAGCCACCCCAGGCCACCGGGACGGCGACCAGCAGGGCGACGAAGGGGATCACCACGAATGCCCAGAGGGCGGCCAGGATTCCGGAGGACTGGCTGCCGTCGGTGAGTGGTTTGGGGCCGGGGGTGGCGGTGTTGGGATCGAGCAGGGCAGTGGACATGGGACCTCGCAGGGGGATGGAAGCGACGAAGTTACGCCTACGTCACCGTAACTTACGGCACCGTAGATCGCACGGGGAAGTTTGGAAAAAACCTCGCTTGGCGGCTCGAACCCGCAGGTCAGCAAGGTTTACCGGGGACGGGTGCGGGGGCTCGACTCGCCGCCGGTCGAGCCCTGCGGGTGGCCCACCGAGGGGTGCCGGGGGCCCGGGTCGGCGACGGGTGGGCGGGATGAGCGATGGCGTCCGGCGCTCGGGGCGCTAAGGTGTAGCGGCGGGATGTCCATCCCTCGTGCGACGTGCTCGCGTCGCTGATCGGCCGTGGTGTAATTGGCAACACCCGGGTCTTTGGTACCCGTATTTCAGGTTCGAACCCTGGCGGCCGAGCTGCCCACCTACGTCCGTTTTAGGTTCCGGTGGGGGTAAGAGGGGAACGTGCCGGGCCTCGCGGTTAGCATGGCCGCGAGAGTGTCCGCCGTCCCGACGGGAGCCACGTCGTGCCCCAGTCCCACCTCCGTACCGTCGTCGTGCTCGCCGCCGGTGAGGGCAAGCGGATGAAGTCGACACTGCCCAAGGTGCTGCACCCCCTGCTCGGTCGGACGCTGCTCGGCCACGTGCTGAGCGCCGCCGCCCCGCTGGGCGCGGACCGTACCGTCGTCGTGGTGGGGCACGGCGCCGACCAGGTGCGCGCGCACCTCTCCGAGGTCGCCCCGACCGCCACCCCCGTGCTCCAGGCCGAGCAACTCGGCACCGGGCACGCTGTGCGGATCGCACTGGAGGCCGTGCCGGACGGCGCGGGCACCGTCGTGGTGATCAACGGGGACGTGCCACTGCTACGCCCGGAGACGGTGGGCGCGCTGGTGACCGCGCACGAGGAGGCCGCCGCGGCGGCCACCGTGCTGGCCGCCGAGGTGCCCGATCCGACCGGCCTCGGGCGGATCGTCCGGGACGCCGACGGCCGGCTGGAGCAGATCGTCGAGGAGCGCGACGCCGACCCGACGCAGCGCGCGATCCGCGAGATCAACGCGGGCATCTACGCGTTCGACGCGGTCCGGCTGCGCGAGTCCCTCGGCAAGCTCTCCACCGACAACGACCAGGGCGAGGAGTACCTGACCGACGTCTTCGGCCTACTCCGCTCGGCCGGCGAACCGGTCGCCGTGCACGTGGCCGTGGACCACGTCGAGACATTGGGCTGCAACGACCGGGTGGAGCTGGCGATTCTGCGCCGGCTGCTGCGCGACCGGGTCAACGAGGCCTGGATGCGTACCGGGGTGAGCCTGCTCGACCCCGCGACCACCTGGATCGACGTGACGGTGGCGCTCGACCGCGACGCGGTGGTCGACCAGAACACCCAGCTGCGCGGCGGCACGGTGGTCGGCGCGGGAGCGTTGGTCGGCCCGGACGTGACGCTCGTCGACACCATCGTCGGCCCCGGCGCCTCGGTGGTCCGTAGCCACGCGGTCGGGGCCGAGGTCGGCGAGGGCGCCAGCGTCGGGCCGTACGCGTACCTGCGGCCGGCGGCGCGGTTGGGCGAGAAGGCGAAGGTCGGCACGTTCGTCGAGGTGAAGAACTCGCAGATCGGCACCGGTTCGAAGGTGCCGCACCTGACGTACGTCGGCGACGCGACGATCGGCGAGCAGACCAACATCGGCGCCGCCTCGGTCTTCGTGAACTACGACGGGGTCAACAAGCACCGCACGGTGATCGGCAGCCACGCGCGGACCGGGGCGGACAACATGTTCGTGGCGCCGGTCGAGGTGGGCGACGGGGCGTACACGGCCGCCGGCTCGGTCATCGTCGACGACGTGCCGGCGGGCGCGATGGGCGTCGCCCGGGCACGTCAGCGCAACATCGAGGGCTGGGTGGTGAAGCGGCGCGCCGGTACGGCCGCGGCGGAGGCGGCCCAGCGGGCCCGGGACGCGGAGGGCGCGCAGCGAACTGGCGACGCGAAGGGTGCGTCGGAGGGGGCCGGTACCGCAAGCGACAGTGAGGCAATCCACGGGGTGGCCGAGACGGTGGGCGGTGCATCCGGCACGGGAGATACTGCAACCGAATAGTCCCTGACCCACCACCACCGGGTCGGGTACCGCCGACAAAACGGGAGCAGACGGGCCCATGGGCAGCATCGTCGCCGAAAACCGCAAAAGCCTGATGCTCTTTTCCGGACGTGGCTTTCCGGAGTTGGCCAAGGAGATCGGTGAGGTGCTCGGCGTAGCGCCGACCCCGGCCGACGCGTACGAGTTCGCCAACGGCGAGATCTTCGTACGGTTCAAGGACTCCGTGCGCGGTTCGGACGCCTTCGTGGTGCAGTCCGTCACGCACGGGGTGAACACCTGGGTCATGGAGACCCTGATCATGGTGGACGCGCTGAAGCGGGGGTCGGCCAAGCGGATCACCGTGGTGCTGCCGTTCTACCCGTACGCGCGGCAGGACAAGAAGCACCGCGGTCGGGAGCCGATCTCGGCCCGCCTGGTGGCGGACCTGTTGAAGACCGCCGGCGCGAACCGCATCCTCACCGTCGACCTGCACACCGCGCAGATCCAGGGCTTCTTCGACGGCCCGGTGGACCACCTCTTCGCGATGGACATCCTGGCCGAGTACGTCGAGCACAAGTACGCCGGCCGGCCGATGACCGTGGTGGCGCCGGACTCGGGCCGGGTGCGGGTGGCCGAGCGGTGGACCGACCGGTTGGGTGGCTGCCCGCTGGCGTTCATCCACAAGACCCGGGACCCGATGAAGCCGAACCAGGTCGTGGCGAACCGGGTCGTCGGTGAGGTCGAGGGTCGGGTCTGCCTGATCGTCGACGACATGATCGACACCGGTGGCACGATCGCCAAGGCCGCCGACATCCTCAAGGAGTCGGGTGCGGCGGAGATCGTGGTCGCGTCCACCCACGCGCTGCTGTCCGACCCGGCGACCGAGCGGCTGAAGAACAGCTCGATCAGCGAGATCGTGGTGACCAACACGTTGCCGCTGCCGCCGGAGAAGCAGTTGGACAAGCTGACCGTGTTGTCGATCGCGCCGCTGCTGGCGCGGGCGATCCGGGAGGTCTTCGACGACGGTTCGGTGACCACCCTCTTCGGCGGCCTGAGCTGAGCCGCGCGCCCCGTTTCCGGCACTCGCGTTCCGGTGCGGGCGGGGCCTGACAAACTGGTCGAAACGAGGCCGGCGCGCTGGCGGCGAACCACACCGACGCGCCGGTCCCGAGCCGTGACCGGGGACTGCCGGAAACGCTGGAAACAGCTCGGGTAGACTGGTGCGGTTGCCACGGCGAGGGTGCCCGGCGGGCCGCTGAAAAGCGCCGCACGGAGGCACCGTCATCGACGCGGTGCTCCGGGCAGTCGTTCATGACGCATGAGCCCCAGCGAGCCCCTCGCCCCAGCACCGCCAGACGACAAGCCGCCGCAGCGAAAAGCATCAGGAGTTTCCCCGTGTCCGAGGTAAAGATCAGCGCCGAGCCCCGCACCGAGTTCGGCAAGGGTGGTGCCCGCCGTACCCGCCGGGCCGGCAAGGTGCCCGCCGTGCTGTACGGCCACGGCGAGAAGCCCAAGCACATCGCGCTGCCGTCGCGGGAGTTCGCCGCCGCGATCCGCAAGGGCGGTGCGAACCAGCTCTTCGCGATCGACATCACCGACGGCACCCAGGTGCTGGCGCTGCCGAAGGCGATCCAGCGTGACCCGATCCGGGACACCTTCGAGCACGTCGACCTCATCCTGGTCCGCCGGGGCGAGAAGGTCACCGTCGAGGTCCCGGTCCAGCTGACCGGCGAGGCCGCCCGGGACACCCTGATCGTGCACGACCACGACACCCTCTCGGTGACCGCGGACGCCACCAAGGTCCCGGACCACCTCGAGGCCTCGATCGAGGGCCTGGAGGCGGGCACCCAGGTGACCGCCGGCGACGTCGAGCTGCCGGCCGGCGTCGAGCTGGCCGCCGACTCGGAGCTGACCGTCGCGTCGGTGACCGCCGCCCCGACCGCCGAGCAGCTCGAGGCGACGCTGCCCGAGGTCGAGGCGGCCACCGACGAGGCCGAGGCCGAGGTCGGCGAGACCACCGAGGGCTCCGAGGGCGCGGACGCCCCCGAGGGCGAGGAGCCGACCGAGGCGCGCACCGAGGCCTGATCGGTTCGTACTGTGCGACAGGCGTCCCCGGATGTTCGGGGGCGCCTGTCGGCGTATCGGCACGCGGTGGGATGAGCGTCGGGAGGGACGGGTCGTGACGGACGAGTCGGGGCCGTGGCTGGTGGTCGGCCTGGGCAACCCCGGGCGGGAGTACGCCGGCAACCGGCACAACGTCGGGTTCATGGTGGCCGAGCTGCTGGCCGGGCGGACGAGCGCGCGGTTCGGCCGGCACAAGCGGGCGGTGGCCGAGGTGGCCGAGACGCGGCTGGGGTTCGGTGGACCGAAGCTGGTGTTGGTGAAGCCGCTGACGTACATGAACCTCTCCGGCGGGCCGGTGGCCGCGCTGGCGCAGTTCTACAAGGTGCCGGCGGCGCAGGTCATCGCGGTCCATGACGAGCTGGACATCGGGTTCGGTCAGGTGCGGGTCAAGTTCGGCGGCGGCGAGGGCGGGCACAACGGCCTGCGCTCGATGTCGAAGTCGTTGGGCACGAAGGACTACGCCCGGGTGCGGTTCGGCGTGGGCCGACCGCCGGGGCGGCAGGACCCGGCGGACTACGTGCTGTCGGATTTCGGCGCGGCGGAGCGCAAGGAAGTGGATTTCCTGGTGGACCGGGCTGCCGACGTGGTGGAGTCGGTGATCCTCAAGGGCGTGGAGCCGACGCAGAACCTCTACCACGGCGGCTGAACCGGGCGGGGCGTACCGGATCGGGCGTTGCGGGCCGGTAGTCTGCGCCTTTCGGCGTGCCGCGACCGGCGACGCGAGTCGCGGCGGATCGGCCCGTGCGGGCAGCGCGGCGAGGCGACGGGAGCGGGCAGATGAGCAGTCCTCCGATGATCGATGGCGCGTTCGCCCGGTGGTTGGCGTCCCGGGCCGGGCAGGCACTGCTCGACCTGCGCACGGAGCTGGGTTTCGCGGACACCGGGGCGCTGAAATCGGCCGGGGACAAGGTGTCGCACGACCTGATCCGCACGGAGTTGGCGAAGTGGCGCCCGGGTGACGCGGTGCTCTCCGAGGAGGACGAGGGGTCGCGGTTGGCCTGGGCCGCGGAGGTGAACACCGGAGCGGTGTCGCGGCTGACCGCCGACCGAGTGTGGATCATCGATCCGTTGGACGGCACCCGGGAGTTCGCCGAGGAGGGCCGCTCGGACTGGGCGGTGCACGTGGCGCTCTGGGCGCGTAACGCGCCGAGCCCGCACGGCCTGCTGGCTGGCGCGGTGGGGCTGCCGGCCCAGCACCGGGTGCTGGGCACGGACTACCCGCCGGCGTACCCGCCGATGACCGTCGAGGCGGCGACCGCCGGCGAGCGGAAGATCCGGCTGGCGGCGAGTCGGAGTCGGCCGCCGGTCTTCCTGACCGACCTGGCCGAGGATGTCGGGGCGCACCTGGTGCCGATGGGTTCGGCCGGCGCGAAGATCGCCGCGGTGGTCACCGGTGAGGTGGACGCGTACATCCACGCCGGTGGGCAGTACGAGTGGGACTCGGCGGCCCCGATCGCTGTGGCGACGGCCACCGGACTGCACGCTTCCCGGATCGACGGTTCTGCGCTGAAATACAACGAGGCGGATCCGCGCCTGCCGGACCTGCTGGTCTGCCGCAAGGATCTCGCCAGCCGGTTGCTTGCAGCGCTGCAGAGGCATTCCGGGTAGCCTGAGCGGACTTCTTGACATGCCCGACCGGAAAGGTCTGGAAATCGGATGAGCGAGCGAATCGAGCCGGTGTCATGACCACTCCCGCGGCATACCAGGTCTCCCACCTGGACGCCCTGGAGGCGGAGAGCATCTTCGTCATGCGCGAGGTGGTCGCCGAGATGGAACGCCCGGTGCTGCTCTTCTCCGGCGGCAAGGACTCGATCGTCATGCTGCGGCTGGCGCAGAAGGCGTTCGCCCCGGCCAACATTCCCTTCCCCGTCATGCACGTCGACACCGGGCACAACTTCCCCGAGGTCCTGGAATACCGCGACCAGCGGGTCGCCGAGCTGGGGTTGCAGCTCGTGCTGGCGAGCGTGCCGGAGGCCCTGGCCAGCGGCCTGGTCCGGGAGTCCGCCGACGGCATGCGTAACCGGATCCAGACGCCGGTGCTGCTGAACGCTGTGGAGAAGCACCGCTTCGACGCGCTGTTCGGTGGCGCCCGCCGCGACGAGGAGAAGGCGCGGGCCAAGGAGCGGGTGTTCAGCTTCCGCGACGAGTTCGGCCAGTGGGACCCGAAGAACCAGCGACCGGAGCTGTGGTCGCTGTACAACGGTCGGCACCACCCGGGCGAGTCGATCCGGGTCTTTCCGCTGTCCAACTGGACCGAGCTGGACGTCTGGCACTACATCGCCCGGGAACGCATCCCGCTGCCCTCGATCTACTACGCGCACGAGCGTGAGGTGATCGAGCGGGACGGCATGTTCTACGCCGTCAACGAGTTCTTCCGCCCCCGAGCGGGCGAGGAGCGGTTCAAGGCGCAGGTGCGTTACCGCACCGTCGGCGACGCCTCCTGCACCGCCGCGGTCCGTTCCGACGCGGACACCGTGGAGAAGGTCATCGAGGAGGTGGCGGCCACCCGGATCACCGAGCGTGGCGCCACCCGCGGTGACGACCGGGTCAGCGAGGCCGCCATGGAGGACCGCAAGCGGGAGGGCTACTTCTGATGAGCACCGAGATCGTCGCCCCGGCCGCCGAGGCGCGGCCGATGGACCTGCTGCGCTTCGCCACCGCCGGCAGCGTGGACGACGGTAAGTCCACGCTGATCGGTCGGCTGCTCTACGACACCAAGTCGCTCTTCACCGACCAGTTGGCCGCCGTGGAGGCGGTCAGCGCGGCCCGCGGCGACGAGTACACGAACCTGGCGTTGCTCACCGACGGTCTGCGGGCCGAGCGGGAGCAGGGCATCACCATCGACGTGGCGTACCGGTACTTCGCCACCCCACGGCGCAAGTTCATCATCGCCGACACCCCCGGGCACATCCAGTACACCCGCAACATGGTCACCGGGGCGTCCACCGCCGACCTGGCGCTGATCCTGGTGGACGCGCGCAAGGGGCTGGTCGAGCAGTCCCGACGGCACGCGTTCCTGTGCTCCCTGCTGCGGGTGCCGCACCTGGTCCTCTGTGTCAACAAGATGGACCTGGTGGACTGGTCCCAGGAGGTCTACGAGCAGATCGCCGACGAGTTCACCGCGTTCGCCGCGAAGCTCGACGTACCGGACCTGACAGTGGTGCCGGTCTCCGCGTTGCGCGGCGACAACATCGTCAGCCGATCAGAGAACATGCAGTGGTACGAGGGCCCGTCGCTGCTGCACCACCTGGAGCGGGTGCACATCGCGAGCGACCGCAACCTGGTCGACGTCCGGTTCCCGGTGCAGTACGTGATCCGTCCGCAGTCCACCACTGTCACCGACTACCGCGGTTACGCCGGTCAGGTCGCCTCCGGTGTGCTCAAGCCGGGTGACGAGGTGATGGTGCTGCCGTCCGGCTTCAGCAGCCGGATCGCCGCCGTGGAGACCGCCGACGGGCCGGTCCCGGAGGCGTTCCCACCGATGTCGGTGACGGTACGACTGGCCGACGAGATCGACATCTCCCGGGGTGACCTGATCTGCCGGCCGAACAACGCGCCGGCGGTGGCCCAGGACATCGAGGCGATGGTCTGCTGGATGGACGAGACCGCCCCGCTGCGGGTCGGCGGTCGGTACGCCATCAAGCACACCACCCGGTCGGCGCGGGCCATCGTGCGCGGCCTGCACTACCGACTGGACATCAACTCGCTGCACCGCGACGAGTCGGCCGACGAGCTGCGGCTCAACGAGATCGGCCGGGTGCGGCTACGCACCACGGTGCCGCTGCTGGCCGACGAGTACCGCCGCAACCGCACCACCGGAGGCTTCGTCATCATCGACGAGACCACCAACCGCACGGTGGGCGCCGCCATGATCGTCGAAGCCGGCTGACACCCCCCGGCCCCGCCAACGGACCGCGCCGCCCGCCCGCCCGCGGCGAGATCGCGCTCGAGCTATGAAGTAGTGGCCTCGCCCAGCGGGCGAGGCCACTACTTCTCTGAACAAGCACGATCTCCCCTTCCCCAGCTCACCCACCCCTCGCCCTGCCCGGTG
The DNA here is from genome assembly GCF_016803395.1 of Micromonospora tarensis. GTDB lineage: Bacteria > Actinomycetota > Actinomycetes > Mycobacteriales > Micromonosporaceae > Micromonospora > Micromonospora tarensis. The sequence goes on from NZ_JAEVHL010000026.1 coordinate 19,694, forward strand.
ATCAAGCAGTTTGCGTCAGGATGCGGGTTGGAATCGACGCAAAATTCTTGATCAACCTGGGTGGAGTGGGAGTGGGGAGTGGGGCGGGTTAGGCGAGGCGGGTGGCGCCGGGGGAGGGGAGGACCGGCACGGTGCCGGGGGTGGTGAAGCCGCGTTCGGCGTACGCCGTCGTTACCGCTGCGGCTACCGCGTCGGCGCGGTCGACCTCAACCAGGGCGAGGACGCAGCCGCCGAAGCCGCCGCCGGTCATCCGGGCGCCCAGCGCGCCGGCCGCCAACGCCGCCTCGACCGCGGTGTCGACCTCCGGCACGGTGATCTCGAAGTCGTCGCGCATGGACACGTGCGAGGCGGTGAGCAGTGGGCCGATCTCGTTGACCCGGGCCGCGCGGAGCAGCGCCACCGTGTCCAGTACCCGCTGGTCCTCCGTCACCACGTGCCGGACCCGCCGCCGGGTCTCCTCGTCGTCGAGCTGAGCCAGCGCGGCGTCGAGCTGGTCCACGCCCACGTCCCGCAGCGCGGCCACCCCGAGCGCACGGGCCCCCGCCTCGCAGGAGCGGCGGCGGGCAGCGTACTCCCCGTCGGCGTGCCGGTGCGGCGCCCGGCTGTTTATGACCAGCACCGCCAGCCCGGCCGCCTCGAGATCGAACGGAATGTGCTCGACCGACTCGTCGCGGCAGTCCAGGAAGAGGGCGTGCCCGGCGCGGCAGCGGATCGAGGCCGACTGATCCATGATGCCGGTCGGCGCACCCACGTAGACGTTCTCCGCCCGCTGCGCCAGCCGAGGCTGAGCTGTCGCGGGCAACTCCAGCCCACCGAGGTCGAGCAGGGCGGCCAGCACGGCCGACTCCAGTGCGGCCGAGGAGGAGAGCCCGGAGCCCAGCGGCACGTCGGAAGCGATCGCCAGCCGGGCGCCCGGCACCCGGTGACCCGCCTCGCGGAGCGCCCAGACCACACCCGCGACGTACGCCCCCCAGCCGGTGACCCGGCCCGGCTCGGCGACGTCGTGCGCACCGAAGGTGATCGTCTCGTCGGGAAGCTCGGACCAGACCGTCCAGTGCTCGCCGTCCTGGCGGTCGGCGGCGACGATGGTCCGCATCGGGAGCGCGAAGGGTAGGACGAACCCCTCGTTGTAGTCGGTGTGCTCGCCGATCAGGTTGACCCGGCCGGGAGCCGCCCAACTACCGGCGGCCTGACCGCCGAACTGCGCGGTGAAACCGGCGGCGGCCCGCCCGACGACGTCACCGACCGGCTGCGGCGCGCTCACTGTGCCCTCTTCGATCGCGACTGTGGGGCTCGCAAACCCGGCTCACTCCTCGCGCTCACTGTGCCCTCTTCGATCGCGACTGTGGGGCTCGCAAACCCGGCTCACTCCTCGCGCTCACTGTTGCCCCAGGATGTGCGTGCGGTAGAACGCCCAGGCGTCGCCGACCATGTCGTGCAGGGTCGGCTTCTGTGGCACCCAGCCCAGCTCGTCGCGGGCCAGCGCGGCGGACGCGACCAGCTCGGCCGGGTCGCCCTCGCGGCGCGGCGCGACCTCGACGGGCAGCTCGTGCCCGGTGACCTCGCGGACCACGTCGACGACCTGACGGTTGGTGAAGCCGTTGCCGTTGCCCAGGTTGTAGATCCGGTGTTGGCCGGCGGTGGCCGCGTCCAGCGCCAGTAGGTGCGCCCGGGCCAGGTCGCGACGTGGATGTAGTCGCGGACGCAGGTGCCGTCCACGGTGGGGTAGTCGTCGCCGAACAGTTGGAGCTTCTCCCGCCGGCCGGCGGCGACCTCCAGCGCGATCGGAATCAGGTGCGTCTCCGGGTCGTGCCGTTCGCCGAGCGTGACGTCGCCGTCGAGGTGGGCGCCCGCCACGTTGAAGTAGCGCAGCGACACCGCGGCCAGCCCGTGCGCGATCGCCTCGGAGGTGAGTGCCATGTCGACGGCGAGCTTGGTGGCGCCGTACGTGTTGGTGGGGGCCTTGACCGCGTGCTCCGTGATGGGCAGCTCGGTCGGGTTGCCGTAGACGGCGGCGGTGGAGGAGAAGACCATCCGGGGCACCCCGGCCGCGCGTACCGCGTCGATGAGGGCGAGCGTGCCGATGGTGTTGGTCTGCCAGTACAGCTCGGGTTTGACCATCGACTCGCCGGCGGCGATCAGGGCGGCGAAGTGCAGCACGCCGTCGAAGCCGGCATCGGCGGTGATGACGCGGGCGGCGTCGTGGATGGACGCTTCGACGTGGGTGGCGTCCGGGGCGAGGGCCTCGCGGTGCCCGGTGCGCAGGTCGTCCAGCACGACCACCTGGTGGCCCGCGTCGAGCAGCATCCGGGTCACCACGCTCCCGATGAAACCGGCGCCCCCGGTGACGAGCAGTTTCACGTCGTTGCCTCCTGCCTGGCCCGCTCGGGACGTGGCCCTTCGTGATCACACTAGGACGGTGGCCGGCACCCACGCCGACGCCACCGGCAACCCCATTCCATCATAATCTCTCACGATTAAACAGAGCCGAACATCGGTGGGCTGCTCCGCGGGATCGCCCGTGCGACGGGCCCACGGTGTCTACCATCTCTGTCATGCGGGAAGCGGCCCGTACCGGGCTCCGGCGGCGCGCGCGGGTACACCCCCGCCGCGACCCCGGCCCGCTCGCCCGGGCCGTCGCCCGATTGGTGGTCCGCGCCGCGGACGGCACCACCCGACTCGTCACCGACCTGCTCGGGACCGGTCCGGCCGCCGGCCGGGAGCGCATCTCCGAGGCAGACCTGCGGGACCTGGTCGCGGCGAACACGGTGCTCGACCCGGACGAACGCCGGATCATCGACGAGGTCCTGGTGGCCGGCGCCAGCCTGATCCGCGAGGTGATGATGCCGCGCACCGAGGTGGTCTTCCTCCCGGCGCGGCTGACCATCGCCGAAGCCGCCCGACTGGTCCGCGCCGAAACGCACACCCGGTACCCGGTCACCGACGGCACCCACGACGACGTGGTCGGCTTCGTGCACCTACGGGACGTGCTGCTGCGCCCGGACGCCGACCAGTGCGGCACCGTCGGCGAGCTGGCCCGGGAGGTGAAGCGGTTCCCCGGCAGCAAGCGGGTGCTGGCCGCGCTGACCGAGATGCGCCGGGAGGGCCAGCACCTGGCGGTGGTGGTCGACGAGTACGGCGGCACCGCCGGCATCGTCACCCTCCAGGATCTGATCGAGGAGTTGATCGGTGAGATCCACGACGAGTACGACGCCGCCCCGGACCCGGTGCACGCCGGCCTCCCGGCGGTGGTGGACGGCCGACTCAACCTCGCCGACTTCGCCGAGCGGACCGGGGTGGCCCTCCCGGTCGGGCCGTACGAGACGGTGGGTGGCTTCGTCATGGCCGCGCTGGGCCGGCTGCCGGTGACCGGCGACGAGGTGCCGGTGCCCGCCGAACCCGCCGACGTCGGCGCGCCTGGTCCGGCCGACCCGCCGGGTGGCTGGCTGGTGCGGGTGCTCACGGTGGACGGCCGCCGGGTGGCCCGACTCGCGGTCTCGGCCATGCGCCTGCCGGAGGCTCGCCGGGAGGCGGTGGCCGGGCAGCAGCGTCGGCTCGCGGCCGGCTCGACGCGTCGGGCCGGCATGGACGAACCACGCGAGGTCAGCACCCCGGCATCGGCGGGCCGTCGCCAACCCGCCGGCCCGTCATGACGTACCGGGTTGCTTGCTGACAGAATTATCGCCATGTCCGACGTTCCCGCCCGCCCCCGCGTCTTCTCCGGCATCCAGCCGACGGCCGACTCGTTCCACCTCGGCAACTATCTCGGCGCCGTGCGGCACTGGGTGGCGCTACAGGACACCCACGACGCGTTCTACTGCGTGGTGGACCTGCACGCCATCACCGCCGGGCACGACCCGGCGGTGCTGCGGCAGCGTTCCAGGGTGGCCGCGGCCCAGCTCTACGCGGTCGGGCTCGACCCGGAACGAAGCACCCTGTTCGTCCAGTCGCAGGTGCCCGAGCACCCGCAACTGGCCTGGGTGCTCGGCTGCATCACCGGCTTCGGCGAGGCCAGCCGGATGACCCAGTTCAAGGACAAGTCGCAGAAGCAGGGTAACGAGCGGGCCAGCGTCGGGCTGTTCACCTACCCGGTCCTGCAGGCCGCCGACATCCTGCTCTACCAGGCCAACGCGGTGCCGGTCGGCGAGGACCAGCGGCAGCACCTGGAGCTCTCCCGCGATCTGGCCCAGCGCTTCAACTCGCTGTTCGGCGCGACGTTCACGGTGCCCGCGCCGCACATCGTGAAGGACACTGCCAAGATCACCGACCTCCAGGACCCGACCGCGAAGATGTCGAAGTCGTCGTCCTCGCCGGCCGGCATCATCGACCTGCTGGAAGATCCGGCCCGGTCGGCGAAGAAGATCCGGTCGGCGGTGACCGACACCGGTCGGGAGATCGTCTTCGACGCGGAGACCAAGCCGGGCGTGTCCAACCTGCTCACCATCTACTCGGCGCTGAGCGGGCGCGGCATCGACGAGCTGGTGGCCGCGTACGCCGGCCGCGGCTACGGCGACCTGAAGAAGGACCTGGCCGAGGTGGTGACCGACTTCGTCCGGCCGATCCAGGAGCGCACCCGCGGCTACCTCGACGACCCGGCACAGCTGGACAAGCTCCTCGGCGCCGGCGCGGAGAAGGCACGCGCGGTGGCCTCGACGACCCTGCGGTCGCGTACGAGCGGGTCGGGTTCTTCCCGCCCGTGCGCGGCGAATAGTTCCCGATACAGGTGGACGGGTCGGTGGTCGGAGGGGCGGCGCGAAGCGTGGATCGCAGTGGCGGGGTGCCGCCGACCGGCGACACCATCCAGATCGGCATCGCGGTGGACATTCCCGAGCCGTGGGGTGCCCAGCTCACCCGGCGGCGGGTCGAGGCCGGCGACCCGTTGGCGGTGCCCGCGCACGTGACGTTGCTCGGGCCCACCGAGATCCAGATGGCGAGCCTGCCCGCGGTCGAGCAGCACCTGGCCGCCGTCGCCGCCGCACATCTGCCGTTCACCCTGCACCTGCGCGGCACTGGCACGTTCCGGCCGGTCACCCAGGTGGTGTTCGTCGCGGTGGCCGCCGGGATCAGCGAGTGCGAGTTGCTGGCCGCCGCCATCGCCGCGTCCCCGGGCCTGCGCCGCACGGCCCGCTTCCCGTACCATCCGCACGTCACAGTGGCGCAGGACGTGGCAGCGGATGCCCTGGACAAGGTGTACGAGGACCTGGCCGACTTCTCCGCGATGTTCGAGGTCGACGCGTTCACCCTCTTCTCGCACAGCGGGCAGGCCCGGTGGCAGCCGCGTCGGGACTTCCGCCTCGGCACCTGAGCCGTCGGCGACGCGCCGGTCGGCGAGCATCGAGAGCCGGTTGCCACTACAGCGGTGGGAGATCGGCGAGGATGATCGCGTGAACGTGATCGGCCGGATCGAGGCGGGCATCGACCGCTGGGTGAGCGCCGCGCGCCACCGGTCGGGGCTCTTCGATCACGTGTGGCGGGCCGGCGCGCTCTACGCCGAGGTGCTGGCCGGGCGGCTGGCCGCCGCGATCGCCTACTACGGCTTCTTCGCGGTGTTCGCGCTGGCCCTGGTGGCGTACTCGATCTTCGGCGCGATCCTCGAGGACAACGACGAGGTGAGCGCGGCGGCGGCCAACTTCCTCAAGGAGAATCTGCCGTTCCTGGATGCCCAGCAGATCGCCAACTCCAGCAACACGGTCGGGGTGGTCGGCCTGGTCATCCTGGTCTTCACCGGGATCGGCTGGGTGGAGGCCATCCGGTCCTCGCAGCGGTTGATGTACCAGCTCAACCAGCAGCCGGGCAACCTGGTGGTGCGACGGCTGGTCGACCTGGGCGTGATGATCGGCATCTTCGTGCTGCTCGGTGTCTCGGTCGCGGCGGTGGACGCGTTGGAATCGCTGCTGCGGTTCCTGCTGCGCAGCACCGGATCGGTCGGTCTGACCACGATCAGCGCGGTGCTCAGCGTGCTGGTCAACACCGTGCTCGCCACCGCGCTGCTGCTCGCCGTGCCCCGGCTGCGGATGAGCCGGTCCCGGCTGCGCCCGGTGGTGCTGCTGGTGGCGGTCGGCATCACGCTGCTGAACACCGTCGGGCGGTACTACGTGGTGCGGACCGAGCGGAACCCGGCGTACACCGTGGTGGCCGGTGCGGTCGGTCTGCTGCTCTACCTCTACCTGCTCAACCAGCTGGTGCTGTTCGGCGCGGCGCTTCTCGCGACCAGCACCAAGGGCCGGGTGGTGGACCTGGCGGAGACCCCGGCCCCGCCGAAGGTGGTCGACGAGGACACCGGTCCCGGTACGCCGGGCGGTGCCGGCTGAGGACGGAGGTGGGCAGGTGCTGATCTCGGTTGACCCGGACTCGTCGGTGCCGCCGTACGAGCAGGTCCGTGGACAGCTCGCCGAGCTGATCGGGGACGGCCGGTTGCCGGTCGGCAGCCGCCTGCCCACCGTCCGGCAGCTCGCCGCCGATCTGCGGTTGGCCGCGAACACGGTGGCGCGGGCCTACCGGGAGCTGGAGGCGGCTGGACTGCTGGAGACCCGGGGGCGCAACGGCACCTTCGTCGCCCCGGGCCGGGACGACGCCGTCGACCGGTTGCAGCGGGCGGCGGCCGGCTACGCGGCCGAGGCGGCCCGACTCGGCGTACCGGCGGCCACCGCGCTCGCGCTGGTCCGTGCGGCGCTGGATGCCGTCCGGCCCGGCTGACCGGCCGCCGATCGAGCGGTAACTGAGCAGAACGCCGTCGGGACTCGCGTTCGCGGACCATGATGAGCCGGTGGGCGCACTCATGACACTGGACCTACCGGCGGACTCGCCGCTGCTCGGCCTGCCGTGGATCATCACCTTCGGCCCGCTCGGTGACCTCGACGAGTGGGAGCCGGTGGTGTGTGGGCCGTACGAGCGGCCGCACGCGTTGGCGCTGGCCGAGGCGGTGGTGGCCGACGAGCAGCTGATGGCGGTGGTCGAGCCGTTGCTGCCGGCGCTGTCGGCCGACGAGATCCGCGACGAGATCGCCGCCGCGCAGGTCGCCGCCGAGGACGAGGCCCGTCAGGTGGAGGGGGCCGACCTGTACGGGGACTTCGAGGACGTGATCGACGAGGAGTTGGACGCCGCGGCCGACGAGGCGGGCCACGGTGAGCCGGCCGAGCCGCCGGACGAGGCCGAGGTCCGTGCCGGCTTCACCCGGATCGCCGCGCTGCTCACCGCGAAGTGACCGCCGGGAGGGTCAGCGCTCGGGTGCGGCGTCCAGTACGCAGAACTCGTTGCCCTCGGGGTCGGCGAGCACTGTGAACGGCTCGGTGCCGGTCTGCCCGACGTCGACATGCCGCGCGCCCAGTTCGACGAGCCGCCGTATCTCGGCCTGCGGGTCGCCGTCGGCGACGAGGTCGAGGTGCAGCCGGTTCTTGCCCTGCTTTGGGGTGCCCGAGCCCTGCAACCAGATGGTGGGCGCCGCGCCGGACGGCGGCCCCGGTGGCCACAGCTTGGCGCTGCCGTCGTCGCCCTGCTCGACCTGGTAGCCGAGCGCCGCGGACCAGAACGCGACCATCAGGTCCAGGTCCGTGACGTCGATCGTGCACTGTGCCACCCGTACCACCTGGGTCACCTCCGGGAGCGTCGGTACCGGTGCGGTACCCCCGTCGGTGCCGGCGCACACGCCGAAACGGACACCGGCGCCGCGCGGAGCGGGCTCCGCGTGGCGCCGGTGGCACCTCACCCCCCACCACAAGGGGTCGGTAGCCCAGTCGCCCGCCGGCGCGGGGCACGACGAACGACCAGGTCGAGGACGTGTTACCCGTTCAGCGCCGATCAAACCGGACTGTCGCCGCAATTGCCGGCAGGCGTTCCGGTCCCGGGGCGCCGCAACGGTCAGGCGGATCGTGCGTAAGCGAGTCGGGCGGAACTCGGGGCGACGGCGGTGGAGCCGCGCACCACCAGCTCGGGCCGGAACAGGTATTCCGAGTGCGGGGCGCCGTGCCCGTTGATCTCGTCGACCAGAGCCCGGACGGCGGCAACCGCCATCGCGGTGACCGGTTGCCGCATGGTGGTCAGCGGCGGGTCGGTGAAGGCCATCAGCGGGGAGTCGTCGAAGCCGACCACGGAGAGACTGTCGGGCACGCTGAGGCCGCGTTGCCGGGCCGCCCGGACCGCGCCGAGCGCCATCAGGTCGGAGCCGCAGACCATGCCGGTGACACCGCGGTCCAGTAGCCGGCCGGCAGCAGCCTCGCCACCCTCCACTCCGAACAGTGACAGTTCGGCCAGTGCGCCCAAATCGGTTTCGGAGACGCCGGCCAGGCGGGTCATCGCGGCGCGCCAGGCGGCCACCTTACGCTGCACCGGAACGAACCGGTCCGGGCCGGTGATCAGGCCGATCCGCCGGTGCCCGAGGGCGACCAGGTGGGCAACGGCCAGCTCGGCCGCCTCCCGGTCGTCGCAGGAGACGAAGGGCGCGCCGATGTCGGGCACGTACCCGTTGATCATCACGACCGGCATGGGCCGGGCGAGCAGGGCCCGGTAGCGGTCGTGGTTGGCGGCGGTGTCGGCGTGCAGACCGGAGACGAAGACGATTCCGGAAACCTGCCGGTCCAGCAGCATCTCGACGTACTCGTCCTCGGTCACGCCGCCGGCGGTCTGGGTGCAGAGCACGGGGGTGAACCCGCTCTGCGCCAGTGTGGACTCGATGACCTGGGCGAAGGCGGGGAAGATCGGGTTGTCCAGCTCCGGCACCACCAGGCCGACCAGTCCGGCGCTGCGCTTGCGAAGCCGAGCGGGGCGCTCGTACCCGAGCACGTCGAGAGCGGTGAGGACGGCCTGTCTGGTCTCCGCGGCCACGCCAGGGCGGTCGTTGAGCACCCGCGACACCGTGGCCTCGCTGACGTCGGCCTGCCGGGCGATGTCGGACAGTCGAGCGCGCATGGCGGCACTGTAGCTCACCGGCAAGTTCTTGCGGGGTGCCCCGTAATCCCTTCCGCCCGTTGCAATTTCTTGCTGCGGCCTCCCGGCGTCAGGTCGGCCGACCTCGGCGGCCGTCGAGGAAGGGGCCGGGGTTGATCGATGCGCGATCGTCAAGCGGTAGGGTGCTTCGGCACCGCTCCCGCGCCTCGCGGCGCGGGCGGGCCAGCGAACGGGCGGTGCGCCTGATTCACCAGCCGCTGGCCGCCGCCCCTCATCCGCCGTCCGGTGCGTTCCCGGGAGACTCTCGTGCAACTGTCGATCTTGATGCCGGTCTACAACGAAGAGGAACGCGTCGCGGAGGCACTGAAGCAGGCCCTCGCGGTGCAGTACCCCTGCGAGATCGAGATCGTGGTCGTCGACGACGGCAGTACGGACGACACCGCGCAGATCCTTCGCGGTGTGGACGACGCGCGACTGCGGGTCGTGACCCACCCGCGCAACATCGGCAAGGGCGCGGCGATCAGGACGGCGGTGGCCGGCGCGCGGGGCGAGTACATGGTGATCCTGGACGCCGACCTGGAGTACGACCCGCAGGACATCCCGAGACTGTTGGCGCCGGTGCTGGACGGGAGCGCCACGGTCGTCTACGGCAACCGCACCTTCGGCAGCCACAGCGCCTACAGCTTCTGGTACGTGGTGGGCAACCGGGGCGTTACCACCGCGGCGAACATGCTGTTCAACTCCTACATCGGCGATCTCGAGACGTGTTTCAAACTGATGCCGGTGGAGCTGTACCGATCCCTGGACATCCGGTCCCGTGGCTTCGGTATGGAGGCCGAGGTGACGGGCAAGCTGCTGCGGCGGCAGATCCGCCCGTACGACGTTCCGATCACCTATCGGGCGCGGGGCCGCGACGAAGGCAAGAAGATCACCTGGCGGGACGGGGTCGAGGCGTTGTGGATCCTGGGCCGGGAACGGGCCCGGCGTCGTCCCAGCGACAACCCCGTCAACTCTCTCGCTGACCAATGACGCTCACCAAGCGCCGGAGCCCGACGACTGTCGTCCGCGTCGTGGTGGCCCTCGTCGGGGTGGGCTGCCTGCTGCTGACCGCCGGGGGCGCGGTGAAGGCGGCCGGTCGCGGCGTCGCCATCCTGCACGACCCGGAGTACGACCTTCCCCCGCGCCAGTTCCAGGCCGACTACGAGACGCTCTGGCGCCAGTTCGTCGAGCAGGTGCCGTCGGGCAGCCGGGTCGCCATCACACCGCCCCAGACCGACGCGGAACACTGGCAACAGCGGTTGACCGAGTTCGCCGTGCTGAACGGATGTGTCGTCGTCCAGGGGGCGGACCGGGACTACTCGGTGGGCGTCGTGCAGGTGAAGCGGAAACGGCCGACCGGTCCCGGCGTGCGGTTGGTCGTCCGGAAGGTCGGTTGACGTCATGGATCTCGCCCCGGTGCTGGCCGTCCTCGCCGTCCTCGCCGCCGGTTTCCCACTGGCCCTCGCGATCGTGCGCAGCCCCTTCCTCGCCCTGGTCCTCGCGCCGTTGGTGGCGGCGTTGTCGGGCACTGTCGCGGTGATCCTGATGCTGGTCGTCGGCGGTCCGCTGCCGCTCTGGACCGCCGTGGTGCTGCTCGCCGGCGCGGCCGGGCCGGTGGCTGTTCCGCCACCCCGGCGAGCCGGCGCCGTACGGGCGCCTGTCGCACTCGCTGCTGATCGTGCTGCCACTGCTGCCGCCGTTCCTGCTGGTCTTCGAACCGGCCTACCAGTGGGACGCGCATTCCATCTGGTGGCTGCACGCCGGCTACTTCGCCAACGGCGGGGAGTACGCCCGGGCGGCGATCGGCAACCCCGCCCTCCTCTTCTCGCACACCGACTACCCGCCGCTCGCCTCGGCGCCGGCCGCCGTCGTCTGGAGCGTCGTCGAGCCGGACTTCCGTACCGCCCAGGTCGTGAGCGCGCTGGTCACCTTTTCCGCGATCGCGATGCTGGTCTACCTGGTCCGGCGGACGCTGCACGGGGCGTCCGCGCGGCTGGCCTGGGCGCTCGCCGCCGGGGTGGGCCTGGCGTGCTGGTCGACCGCCTCCTACGGGGTGGCGGGCGGGCTCGCCGACGCACTCTGGTCCGCGGCCTTCGCCGGGGCGGTGGTGGCCCTGCTGCTCGGTGCCGACCCGCTACGCCAGCCGCTGTTGCCGTTGTTGCTGTTGACCGTCTCGGCGGTCAGCAAGAACGAAGGGCTGGTGGCCGCCGTCGGCGTCGCCGTGTTGGTCACCCTGCGGGCCCGCGGTGAGCCGCGCCGTGCCGCGCTGGTCTGGCTGCCGGTGCTGGCCGGGGTCGCCTGGGCGGTGCTGGCCCGTCTTCTCGGCGCCCGGTCGGACATCACCGGCGATGGATCGGGTCGGGTGGCACCCGTGGACCTGGGTGCGGTGCAGCGGTTCCAGCTCACCGTCTCGGCGTTGTGGGACGTGGTCGGCCCACTCCTGGCCGGCGCCGCGGTGGTGGCGCTGCTCGGCACGCTGTTCCTGCGCAGGCAGCGCCGGGCGACCGGGCTGTCCCCGGACGGCTGGGTGTGGGCGGCCAATGGCTACTACCTGGCCGTTCTGGTCTGGACCTATCTGTCCGGTCCGAACGACATCGAATGGTGGCTGACGACCTCGGTGGACCGGGTCACCCTGCCGGTGATCCAGCTGGCGGTGGTGAGCTGCGCGGGTTGGGTCGCTGTCGCGTTCGGCGGTGGTCGCGAGGTGGGGCCGCACCCGGTGCGCGACGAGCCGCCGAAGCCGGTCCTGTCGGGCGCGACCGGGCAGGCCGGCGACTGATCTTCGGCCGGTCGGCGATGCCCACTACTACGTTCCGTCGTGAATAGGGGAGTATGGCGATCGTGGAAGCTCTCAGACTCGTACTCCTCTACGCCCACCTGATCGGGTTCGCGCTGCTGCTCGGCGGCTCGATCGCTCAATACGTCACCAATCGGCTGCGCGTCAACCCGGCCATGCTGTGGGGCGCGGTGATCCAGTTGCTGACCGGGCTCGGCCTGGCCGCGCCGCTGCGTGATGGCGACGAGCCGGCCCCGGCGAAACTTGTGACGAAGTTGGTGATCGCCCTGCTGATCTTCGTCATGGTGTTCTTCTCCCGGAAGCGGGAGGCGGTCAACCGCGGCCATTTCCTCGCGATCATCGGTCTGACCCTGGTCAACGCGGCGGTCGCGGTCTTTTGGCGGTAACGTCCGGGGAGGGGCCCGCCCCCGGAAAAACGGACGTTGCGGACGCCCGAGGACTCGCCTACCAGCACGAAGAGTGACTTGCCCCACGCGAGGGTTACACCCGGGTAACAGGCGCTCAACAGTCGTGCACGATTGTCGGCCGGTGGGTGGGCGCGGGCGTACGCTCCCGTCCGTAACGTGGGACAGCCGGCGGCACACCCGCAGGTCGGCTGATGGGCTGCCACCGCACTAGGCGCGGTGTGCAATGGGAAGGAGACGTCTTGCGCTCGGTGCGTGGGATGCGGATCGCCTCGATCGTCGCGGTGGGTGGGCTCGCGCTCTCCGCCGCCGCTTGTGGCGAGGCCCCCGATGAGGACAACAACGCCGGCGGCGGCGCCAAGAAGTTCAGCGCCTGCATGGTGACCGACGTCGGTGGCATCGACGACAAGTCGTTCAACGCCTCGGCCTGGAAGGGTCTGCAGGAGGCCAAGGCCGCCAACGACAACATCGACATCAAGTTCGTCGCGTCGAAGGCCGAGGCCGACTACGAGCCGAACCTGACGCAGTACGTCAACCAGAAGTGCGACTTCATCCTCGCGGTGGGTGGCCTGATGGCCAACGCCACCGCGAAGATCGCCAAGGCGAACCCGAACCAGGAGTTCGGCATCGTCGACTCGAACCCGGGTCTGGACAACATCTACCCGATGCAGTTCGACACCGCGCAGGCCGCGTTCCAGGCCGGCTACCTGGCCGCCGGGATGAGCAAGAGCGGCAAGGTGGGCACCTACGGCGCCGTGCCGATCCCGCCGGTGACGATCTTCATGGACGGCTTCGTCGACGGCGTGGCGCACTACAACAAGACCAAGGGCAAGAACGTCCAGGCGCTGGGCTGGAACAAGCAGACCCAGAAGGGCTCCTTCACCAACGACTTCGCCAAGCAGGACGAGGGCAAGAAGGTCTCCGACGCGCTGGTCGCCCAGGGCGCGGACATCATCATGCCGGTCGCCGGCGGCTCCGGCCTCGGCACCACCGCCGCGGCCAAGGCCTCGGGCGGCAAGTACAGCACCATCTGGGTGGACGTCGACGGCTGCGAGAGCACCCCGGACTGCTCCGCGATCATCACGACCGTGGTCAAGAACATCCCGGAGGCCGTCAAGGAAGCCGTGGTCAAGGCCGCTGCCGGTGACAAGCTGCCGGCCAAGCCGGGCTTCGTCGGCACCCTGGCCAACAACGGTGTCTCGATCGCCCCGTACCACGACTTCGACAGCAAGGTTCCGGCCGAGCTGAAGGCCGAGGTCGACAAGATCAAGGCGGACATCGCCGCCGGTACCATCACCGTCACCTCAGCGGCCCAGCCGACCAAGTGACGACCGGCCGCCTCCTCCGGTGAGATCATCGGGGGAGGCGGCGGGGGACAGCTACGACCGATCGGCCGCTCTGGCCCCGCGGGTGACCGTGGGGTCGGAGCGGCCGATCGCGCACCACATCGGCCGGGCCGGTCCGGCCGGGTTGACGGCAGCTAGGCTGCACCATCGCTCGCACTCCAGGAGGTTGCGCTGAGACTCGAACTGCGCGGCATCACCAAGCGGTTTGGTGATCTGGTCGCCAACGACCACATCGACCTGACGGTGGAGCCTGGAGAGATTCACGCCCTGCTCGGCGAGAACGGCGCGGGCAAGTCGACCCTGATGAACGTGCTCTACGGGCTCTACCAGCCCGACGAGGGCGAGATCCTGGTGGACGGCAAGCCGCTCAAGCTGAAGGGCTCGTCCGACGCGATCGGCGCCGGGATCGGCATGGTGCACCAGCACTTCATGCTGGTGCCGGTCTTCACCGTCGCCGAGAACATCATGCTTGGCGCCGAGCAGACCCGGGGCGGCATCGCCGGTTTCCTGGACCGGCGGCGCGCCCGGCGCGAGGTCACCGAGGTGTCCGAGCGCTACAACCTGCGGGTCGACCCGGACGCGGTGATCGAGAACCTGCCGGTCGGCATCCAGCAGCGGGTCGAGATCGTCAAGGCGCTCACCCGCGACGTCGACCTGCTCATCCTGGACGAGCCGACCGCCGTGCTCACCCCACAGGAGACCGAAGAGCTGCTGACCGTCATGCGGTCACTCAAGGCGGCCGGCAAGTCGATCGTCTTCATCACCCACAAGCTCGGCGAGGTCAAGGCCATCGCCGACCGGATCACGGTGATCCGACGTGGCAGGACCGTCGGCACCGCCTCGCCGGAGGCCAGCCGGGACGAGCTGGCCGCGTTGATGGTCGGGCGCAACGTCCGGCTCACAGTGGACAAGGCCCCGGCCACCCCGGGTGAGCCGGTGCTGGAGGTGACCGGTCTGGTCGTCGACGACGACCGGCAGATCCGCGCCGTCGACGGGGTGGACCTGACCGTGCGGGCCGGCGAGGTGCTCGGCGTGGCGGGCGTACAGGGCAACGGTCAGACCGAGCTGATCGAGGCGATCATGGGGCTGCGCCCGGTGCTCGCCGGCACGGTCAGCCTGGCCGGCGAGCGGATCGACGGCTGGAAGCCCAAGAAGGTGCTCCGCGCGGGTGTCGGCTACGTGCCGGAGGACCGCAGCGTGGACGGCCTGGTCAAGGAGTTCAGCGTCGCGGAGAACCTGGTGCTGGACATCTACGACCGGCCGCCGTTCGGTGCCGGGCTCGCACTCAAGCCGGACGCGATCGCCGCGTCCGCCAAGGAGCGGATCGAGCAGTTCGACGTCCGTACCCCGTCGGCCGACGCCGCGGTGGGCACCCTCTCCGGCGGTAACCAGCAGAAGGTGATCGTGGCCCGGGAGCTGTCCCGGCCGCTGAAGCTCTTCATCGCCGCCCAGCCGACCCGTGGCGTCGACGTCGGGTCGATCGAGTTCATCCACAGTCAGATCGTCCACGAGCGGGACATCGGCACCGCCGTCATGGTGGTCAGCAGCGAGCTGGACGAGGTCATCGGGTTGGCCGACCGGATCGCGGTGATGTACCGGGGCCGGATCATCGGCATCGTCGGCCCGGACACCCCGCGCGAGGAGATCGGCCTGCTGATGGCCGGCATCAGCCCGGACGCCACCGCCGAGCCCGGCGCGGCCGACGGCACGGTGACCGACGGGGGCCCGGCGAGCGCCGACGGCCCCGCGAACGAGGACAGGGCATGAGCGATCCCCAGCGTGCGAATCATCGTTACCCGGCGTCGGTGCCGCACGGCGTCGCGCGTCGAAGCGGAGTGACGGCATGAGCGACACCACCCCGCAGCCCAGCTCCCCGGACAAGGAGCCGGCGAGCGAGGCGCAGGCCGCGCAGAACGCGCTCGACAACACCGAACGGGCCGAGTTGGCGACCGAGCCGGGCCAGCCGGCACCGAAGCCGGAGCCGGAGTCCAGCCTGGGCCGGTTGTTCCTGGACAACCTCTGGGCGGCCAACACCTTCACGGTCACCCTGCTGTCGTTGGTGTTGGCGATCGTGGTCGGCGCGGTGCTGATGATCATCAGTGATCCGGCGGTGCTCTCCACCTACTCCTACATCACCTCCCGCCCGTCCGACGCGATCAACTCCAGCTGGACGCTGGTCAGCGAGGCGTACGCGAACCTGTTCAAGGGGTCGGTCTTCGACCCCGAGGCGTTCTCCGCCTGGGTGAGCGGCGACGGCGGCTGGCAGGCAGTGCTCGCGCCGATCTCCGAGACGCTCACCTACGCGGCGCCGCTGGTCTTCACCGGTCTGTCGGTGGCGCTGGCCTTCCGGGGCGGCCTGTTCAACATCGGCGCCCAGGGTCAGGCCATCATCGGCGTGATCATGGCGGCGTTGGCCGGCTTCCTGCTGCCCCTGCCCCCCGGCCTGCACCTGCTGGTGGCGGTGCTGGCCGGCGCGCTGGGCGGGGCGATCTGGGGCTTCATCCCGGGCATCCTCAAGGCCCGTGCCGGCGCGCACGAGGTGATCAACACGATCATGCTCAACTACGTCGCCACCTACTTCCTCACCTGGCTGATCGTGCAGAACGGGGTGCAGGACCCGACCCGGACCGACGCGATCAGCAAGGCGGTGCACGGCTCCGCCCAGCTGCCCCGACTGCTCGGCGACAACCTGCGGGTGCACGCCGGCATCCTGCTGGCCGTGCTGGCCACCTGGGCGGTCGCCTGGTTGCTGAACCGCTCGACGCTCGGCTTCGAGCTGCGCGCCGTCGGCGCCAACCCGGACGCGGCCCGTACCGCCGGCATCAGCGTCACCCGGACGTACGTCCTGATCATGGTCTTCGCCGGCATCCTGGCGGGCCTCGGCGGCTCGAACATGGTGCTCGGTTCCACCGCCAGCGCGTTGACTCCGCTGGTGGCCGCGCAGATCGGCTTCGACGGCATCCTGGTGGCGCTGCTCGGGCGGGTGAAGCCCTGGGGCGTGCTGCTGGCAGCGCTGCTGTTCGGGGCGTTGCAGGCCGGTGGCAACCGGATGCAGTCGTACTCCGGGATCTCGCTGGAGCTGGTGACGGTGCTCCAGGCGCTGATCGTCATCTTCATCGCCGCGCCGGCCCTGGTGAAGGCGATCTTCCAGCTCCGGGCCGCGCGCGCCGCCCGGTTGCAGACGAGCCTGGCGAAGGGCTGGTAACTCATGTCCACCATGGCTGTCCCCGACATCGCTGTCGCGCCGGTCGACGAGGGCTTCTGGACCCGGGGTCGCAAGGTCGGCCTCACGCTGCTGGGGCTCGGTCTGCTGGCCGCGGTGCTCTTCGGCGCGCTCGCGACGGACCAGCAGGCCCGATTCACCCTCAGCGATGACGCGGCCGGTGCCGCACTTGAGATCAACGGCACGATCGGGGCGATCCTGTTCGGGGTCATCACGATCGCCGCCGGTGCCGCGCTGCTCGCCGGGGTGCCGAAGCGGTGGTTCCTCGCCGTGCTCGGCGTCGGGCTCGTCGGCTTCGTGCTCTCGTTCCTCTGCTGGCAGGTCTCCGCCGCGCCGACCGGGCAGAACTTCATGCCGCTGGTCAACATCATCCGGGGCACCTTCATCCTGGCCCTGCCGCTGATCTTCGGCGCGCTCGCCGGTGTGCTCTGCGAACGCTCCGGCGTGGTCAACGTGGCCATCGAGGGGCAGTTGCTGATGGGCGCGTTCAGCGGCGCCCTGTTCGGCAGCATCTCCGGCAGCGTCTGGGTGGGCCTGGTCGCCGCCGCCCTCGGTGGCGCGCTCATCTCGTTGCTACTCGCCGTCTTCGCCATCCGCTACCTGGTCGACCAGGTGGTCATGGGCATCGTGCTCAACCTGCTGGCGGTCGGCGTCACCGGCTTCCTCTACGAGCGGCTGATGCAGACCGACGCGGCGAAATACAACAGCGCGCCGCGCTTCAGCAACTGGGAGATCCCGCTGCTGAAGGACATCCCGGTGCTCGGGCCGGCGCTGTTCCGCGGCAACATCTTCCTCTACCTCGGGCTGCTGCTGGTCCTGGTGATCCACATCGGGTTGTTCCGGACCCGGTGGGGGCTGCGTACCCGCTCGGTCGGTGAGCACCCGACCGCCGCCGACACGCTCGGCGTGAAGGTGCTGCGGGTGCGCTACCGCAACGTGCTGTTGGCCGGTGTGGTCGCCGGCATCGGTGGTGCCTCCTACACGCTTGCGCTCTACTCGTTCACCAAGAACATGATCGGTGGTAAGGGCTTCATCGCCCTGGCCGCGTTGATCTTCGGACGCTGGAACCCGACCGGCGCGCTGCTGGCCGCGCTCTTCTTCGGCTTCGCCGACCAGCTCGCCACCTACCTGGGCGCGATCAGCAGCTCGATCCCGAGCCAGTTCCTGGCCATGCTCCCGTACCTGGCCACCATCCTGGCGGTCGCCGGCCTGGTCGGCCGGGTCCGCGCCCCAGCCGCCGACGGCAAGCCCTACATCAAGGGCTGACCTTCCATCCCCTCGGGTTGATCAAGAGGTGTCGGTCAGCGGAACCGCCGATCCTGACGCAAACTTCTTGATCAACCCGAAGGCTGGCGGGGGAGTGGCCCTGCCCGCTTCTGAGCTGGGGTACTTCGGCAGAATGATGGCATGACCGACATTGACTGGGCACGGTTGCGGGCCGCCGCCATCGAGGCGATGCGGCACGCGTACGCGCCGTACTCGACGTTCCCGGTCGGCGCGGCCGCGCTCGTCGACGACGGCCGCGTGGTGGTCGGCTGCAACGTGGAGAACGCCGCGTACGGGGTGACCCTCTGCGCCGAGTGCGGCGTCGTCTCCAGCCTGCACGCCACCGGCGGTGGTCGGCTCGTCGCGCTCTCCTGCGTCGACGCCACCGGCGAGCCGCTGATGCCGTGCGGCCGCTGCCGGCAGCTGCTCTGGGAGCACGGCGGGCCGGACTGCCTGATCGAGAGCAAGACCCGTCCGCTGCGGATGGCCGAGCTGCTGCCACACGCTTCGGCGTGGAGGATCTGGAGGCGGTCACCGGCGAGACGCCGGTACCTGTGGTCCCGGAGCGGTTGGCCGCCTGGCGAGGCCGCGGCACCGTCTTCGTGCACCCGGACATGTCCGCCGGGCAGCAGGTCTGGACGGCCTACTGGGAGCGGTCGGCCGGGGACGACGCCGGTGCCGAGACCGGGGTGCTGGAGGAGGCGCCGAGCTGGGACGACCCGGCCGAGGCGATCACCTGGGGAATGGCCCGGACGCCACGGGTGGTGGTGGTGGACGAGACCGGCACGATCTTCTGGGCCGGCGAGGGGGAGCCGCCTGCGGAGATCCCGGTGCGCTGGTCTTGACTGTGGTTGCGGTTTGGGGCCGGGGCGACCGTGCCCGGCTCCGGGCGGTCAGGCTTGATCCCTCCGCCGGGCACGGTCGGCCCCGGCCCTGACGTGGTCACGGGCCGTGGATCGGGATCTGCAACAGACTAGGGAAGATCTTCTGATGAGGTTTGCTGCTGTTGACGTTATTCGGGTGAAGCGGGACGGGGGTGTGCTGTCGGACGCGCAGATCGACTGGGTGCTCGACGCGTACACCCGGGGGGTTGTCGCCGACGAGCAGATGTCCGCGCTGGCGATGGCGATCCTGCTCAACGGCATGACCGGGCCGGAGATCGCCCGGTGGACCGCCGCGATGATCGCCAGCGGTGAGCGGCTGGACCTCTCGGCGGTGCGCCGGCCGACGGTGGACAAGCACTCCACCGGCGGCGTCGGCGACAAGATCACTCTGCCGCTCACCCCGCTGGTCGCGGCGTGTGGCGCGGCGGTGCCCCAGCTCAGCGGCCGTGGCCTCGGGCACACCGGCGGCACGCTCGACAAGTTGGAGTCCATTCCGGGCTGGCGGGCCACGGTGCGCAACGACGAGTTCATCGCCCAGCTCGACGAGGTCGGCGCGGTGATCTGCGCGGCCGGTGCCGGCCTGGCCCCGGCCGACCGCAAGCTGTACGCGCTGCGGGACGTCACCGGAACCGTGGAGGCGATCCCGCTGATCGCCAGCTCGATCATGAGCAAGAAGATCGCCGAGGGGACCGGCGCGCTGGTCCTCGACGTCAAGGTCGGCTCCGGTGCCTTCATGAAGTCCGTCGACCAGGCACGCGAACTGGCCCGCACCATGGTCGAGCTGGGCGGAGCGCACGGCGTGCGGACGGTCGCCCTGCTCACCGACATGTCCACCCCGCTCGGCCTGGCGATCGGCAACGCGGTAGAGGTCACCGAGTCGGTCGAGGTGCTGGCCGGTGGCGGACCGGCCGACGTGGTGGAGCTGACCCTGGCGCTGGCCCGGGAGATGCTGGACGCCGCCGGCCTACCGGACGCCGACCCGGCGGCGGCGCTGCGCGACGGCCGGGCAATGGACTCCTGGCGGGCGATGATCCGGGCGCAGGGCGGCGACCCGGACGCAGCCATGCCGGCGGCGGCCGAGGTCGAGGTGGTCCGCGCCGAGCGGGACGGGCACGTCGCGGCCGTCGACGCGTACGCCATGGGGGTTGCGGCGTGGCGGCTCGGCGCCGGTCGGGCCCGCAAGGAGGACCCGGTGAGCGTGCCGGCCGGTGTGGTGTTGCACAAGCGGCCCGGTGACCCGGTGCGGGCCGGCGACCCGCTCTACGAGCTGCGTGCCGAGGACGCGACGCGGATTCCCGCCGCGCTGGCCGAGGCCGCCGACGCGGTGCGGATCGCGCCGACGGCACCGGCCCCGACGCCGCTGGTCATCGAGCGGATCGGCTGATCGATCGCGGGTCGGGGTGGCGTGGTGTCGGTCACCTGAGGGCGCTATTCTCGCAGGCCAAGGGGGGAACAGCCGGCTTCGAGCCGTCGCGAGCAGACAGGAAGTTGCCCCGTGACCGTACCTGCCCCCGACCCACGCGAGGTGCGCGAGGCGAGCCTGGACGAGCTGTCCCGGCTCGGCCTGCCGTTGCCGCCAGCCCAGTTTCCGCTCGTCTGGGAGCCGGGCGACCAGATCGACCTGCGGCCCACTGTGGAGATCGAGGCGCGGATCGCCGTGCTGCACCTGATCCTGGCCCGCTGCTTCGGGATGCCCCCGCAGGCGGCGATGAGCTGGCTGCTCAACTCACACCTGGTCGAGATGGTCACCCCGCCGGAGTGGCAGTTCGTGATGGGCGGCAAGGGCGACCACCGTTCGTTCGTGCTGCACCACGACGCGCTGTTCGCGTTGGCCTGGGTGCTCGGGTTGAGCAAGCAGCTCGATCCCACCCTGGCCGTCGACGAGCAGCTGGTCGAGCGGCTGCCGCACATCGCCGAGGGGGAGACCTTCCCGCACTGGCGCGCCCGGATCCTCACCGCGCCGCAGCACCCGGCGGACGCGGCCGCCCTGCTCGACCTGCACTACTGCCTGGACTGGGCGTACCTGGAAACCGAGCGGGGTGGCCGGCGGGCGCCGGGCCTGGTCGACGCGAACGCGATCGGGCAGCGGCGCTGGGCACTGGAGTGGGCGGTGATCCTGCGCGGGCCGTACCACGACGAGCCGCCCGGCTGGGAAGAGGTCGACCTCTCCACCTGACTCAGCGGGGTCGGTACGTGTCCACCCGGACCGCCACGGTCACCCGGACCGGCTCGGGCAGGGCGGCCAGCCGGTCGGTGCGGGCCCCCGGGTCGGTGTGCCAGGCGCTCGGGCCCATCCCGACCAGGGTGGCGGCATCCGTCCGACTCAGCGCCAGCCGGGCCCGACAGACCGTCGAGCTGGCCAGCGTGAAGTGCCCGCCGAGGCTCGCGGTCACCCGGTCGGCCTTGTCCGGGTCCACCCGCAGCAGGTCGAGGGCGTCCACCAGCTCGCCGAGATGGTCGGCGTCCGGCGTGGCCACCAACAGCGTCCCGGCCGGATCGAGCACCCGGTGGAACTCCGCGCCGTTGCGCGGGGCGAAGACGTTCAGCAGCACGGCGGTCGAGGCGTCCGCGAGCGGCAGCCGCTGCCAGGTGTCGGCGAGCGCCGCCGCGGCGCGGGGATGCGCGCGGGCCGCCCGGCGCAGCGCCGGCTTGGACACGTCCAGGGCCAGACCCACGGCGTCCGGCAGCGCCGCCAGCACCGCGCCCAGGTACCGGCCCGTGCCGGCGCCGGCATCGACCACCAGGGGGTACGCCCCGAAGCCCGCCGCCAGCGGTTCGACCCGGGCGACCGCCTCGCTGGCGGCATTCGCAAGCGTGGTCGAGATGACGTCGTAGTGCCCGGCGGCCAGGAAGTCCGCGCGGGCGGCGACCATCTCGGCGCTGTCACCGGCGTGCGGCGCCCGACCGGTGAGCAGGTTGACGTAACCCTGCCGGGCGATGTCGAAGCTGTGCCGGCGCGCGCAGCGCAGGGCCCGGGTGTCGGTGGCCTGCCGAAGTGGTTCGCCACAGATTGGGCAGCGCAGCCGGTCGAGGACCCGAGGGTCCAGGTCGGGCCGCGGCTTCTCCGATCTCCCGGGCGCGTCCATGTGGTCGAGCCTAGTGTGGCCTGGCTGGGCGTGTTCGAGCTGGCTGACTAGGGTCTGAGCATGGTCGCAACTATCCGGTACGAGGACATTGTCAAGGTCCCGAAGGCGCTGCTGCACGACCACCTCGACGGCGGGCTGCGGCCGGCGACGATCGTCGACCTGGCCGCCGAGGTGGGCCACGAACTACCCACCACCGACCCCGAGGCGCTCGGCCGCTGGTTCGCGGACGCGGCGGACTCCGGCTCCCTGGAGCGGTACCTCGAGACGTTCGCGCACACCGTGGCGGTCATGCAGACCGCGCCCGCGCTGCGTCGGGTGGCCCGCGAATGCGCGCTGGACCTGGCCACCGACGGGGTCGTCTACGCCGAGGTGCGGTTCGCCCCGGAGCAGCACCTGGAACGGGACCTCAGCCTGGACGAGGTCGTCGAGGCGGTGCTGGCCGGGTTCGCCGAGGGCACCGCGCAGGCTGCCGAGGCGGGCCTGACCATCCGGGTGGGCAGCCTGCTCACCGCGATGCGGCACGCCGCCCGCTCCCAGGAGATCGCCGAGCTGGCCGTGCGGCACCGGGACGCCGGGGTGGTCGGCTTCGACATCGCCGGCGCCGAGGCGGGCTTCCCGCCCACCCGGCACCTGGACGCCTTCGAATACCTGCAACGGGAGAACTT
The DNA here is from genome assembly GCF_016803395.1 of Micromonospora tarensis. Taxonomy (GTDB): domain Bacteria; phylum Actinomycetota; class Actinomycetes; order Mycobacteriales; family Micromonosporaceae; genus Micromonospora; species Micromonospora tarensis. Next base: position 42,287 of record NZ_JAEVHL010000026.1, read on the forward strand.
CCACTTCACCATCCACGCCGGTGAGGCGTTCGGTCTGCCGTCGATCTGGCAGGCGATCCAGTGGTGCGGCGCGGACCGGCTCGGCCACGGCGTCCGGATCGTCGACGACATCGCCCCCGACGGTGCGCTCGGCCGGCTGGCCGCGTACGTCCGGGACAAGCGGATCCCGCTGGAGCTGTGCCCCTCGTCGAACGTGCAGACCGGCGCGGTGGCCTCGATCGTGGACCACCCGATCGGCCTGCTGCGGGACCTGCGCTTCCGGGCCACCGTCAACACCGACAACCGGTTGATGAGCGGCACCTCGATGTCGCGGGAGATGTGGCTGCTGGTGGAGACGTTCGGCTACGGCTGGAAGGAGTTGCAGTGGTTCACCATCAACGCGATGAAGAGCGCCTTCATCCCGTTCGACGAGCGGCTGCGGATCATCGATGAGGTGATCAAGCCGGCGTACGCCAAGCTGCTGGCCTGACTCCTCAGCCGTGCGGGTGGCCGGCGAGCAGACCGGCCACCCGGCGCAGCACCTCCCTGGCCCGGGCCGCCTCCGCGCCCAGGCCCATCTGTCGACGCAGCACCGCGGGCTCGGCCCGCAGCAGCGCCACCCCGCGCCGGACCAGCACCCGAGGTGCCTTGCGCTGTTCGGACAGGTCGCGGGCGAGCCGGCGCAGGAAGGTCGCCCCGCGTGGTCGACGCAGCGCGTACGCCCCGGCGAGCAGGCCGCGGCGGCGGCACTCCTCGACGATCTCGGCGGCGAAAATCCCTTCGGCCACGAAAAGTGGCGATCCGGCGACATCAAATGTCCGGGTGGCCACCCGTCGATCGGCGCCGATCGCATAAACCGGCACATCGGCTCGGCCTTCACGAGCAAGTCGGGCAATGATTTCCACCGCAGTGTCGGCGTCCCAGGACTGTGGTGATTCCCAATCCACCTGGCCGTTTCGTCTCGGCAACGTAGGGTCATCACCGTCTTTGTAGAAGTCGTCCAAGCAGAGCACCGGCAAGCCGGTTTGCTCAGCTATGTACGACTTTCCGGACCCAGAGGGGCCGGCGAGCAGGACAACGCGATGCGGATGTTCCATTACCTTCAGTTACTCCGGCCAGACGGACTGCTATCAAATCGCATCAACATCTCATCACACCTTCGGTCCGGGACAACCTGGGCTTTCTTCTTGTCGAGCGGCGTGATGGAATCTCGGGGGTCCGACCCGCCGGGTCGGTCGCTGGGCGTTGCCCGGGGCAACGCGTTGAAGCTGTAATCGCGAGGACGGTGACGTGAGCAAACGGCCGAACACGGCGGGCTCCTTCCTGTCGCGGCTGCGCCGGCCGGCCAGCCGGCTTCAGGACATGCCGATCTGGTCCAAGCTCGGTCTCATCATGATCGTGCCGACCATCGCCACGGTCGTGGTGGGCACCAGTGGTCTGGTCGACCACGTGGAGACGCTCAACAATGCCAACCGGGCCGGCGACCTGGCCAACCTGTCGAGCTACTCGGGTGACCTGGTCGACACCCTGCAGGACGAGCGGACCGCCGCCGTGCTGCTGCTGGGTGCGGACGGGACGCAGCCGACGGCGCAGTACCAGGAGGCCTACAACCGGGTGAACTCCCGGGTGGACCAGCGGACGGGCCCCTACCGGCAGCAGCGCGCCGAGATCGAGGACCTGCCGGGCAGCCTGGAGGTTCTGCTCGACGGCATCGACCAGAACCTGCGCGACCTGTCCGGCGTCCGCAGTCAGGTGTTCAACGGCAAGCTCGCGCTCACCGAGACCGTGCAGGCGTACGAGGGTCTGATCAGTGACCTGCTCGCCATCCGCGACTCGGCCACGCAGCTCGCCGGTGACAACGACCTGAGCGACCGGATGCGCGCCGCCGCGGCGGTCGCCCGGGAGAAGGAGTTCCTGGCCGTACGCCGGGTCGTGGTGCACCGTGCGCTGGGCGTCAAGGGTGGAAAGCGTCTCACCCCGGCGCTGCGCACCGACTACATCGCCAGTGGCACCGGTCAGCAGCAGGCGCTGCAGAGCTTCAAGGCCGTGGCCACCCCGGACGACGCGAAGTTCCACGACCAGACCGTCGCGGGTGGCGACCGCCGGGAGGCGCAGAACTACACCGGCTGGATCGACGGCAACACCACAGGCGACATGCGCAACGCGCCGTTCGGTCCGGACCAGTGGGAGTCCGCGATGACGGCCAACGCCAAGCTGATCCGCACCGTCGAGACGCGGCTCGACAACGAGGTGGTCAACGAGGCCGACGCACTCCGGTCGGACGTCCAACGCCAGGTGTTCCTGGAGACCGGCCTGCTGCTCAGCATGCTGCTGCTGGCCATCCTCTTCGCGTACCTGGTGGCCCGCTCGATGGCCCGCTCGCTCCGCGAGCTGCGGCAGGGCGCGCTCTCCGTCGCCCAGTACGGGCTGCCCCAGGCGGTGGCCCGACTGCGTGACCCGCAGGTCGTCGGTCAGCTCTCCCCGGTGCAGTTGGCCAACCAGATCGCCGAACCGTTGCCGGTCCGCAGCAAGGACGAGTTCGGCCAGGTGACCGAGGCGTTCAACGCCGTCCACCTGGAAGCCGTCCGCACGGCCGCCGAGCAGGCGGCACTGCGTGCCTCCGTCGCGACCATGTTCGTCAACCTGGCCCGCCGTTCGCAGATCCTGGTCGACCGCCTCATCGGGCACCTCGACCGGCTGGAGCGCGGCGAGGAGGACCCGGACCGGCTGGCGGAGCTGTTCCAGCTCGACCACCTGGCCACCCGGATGCGCCGCAACGACGAGAACCTGCTGGTGCTCGCCGGTGCCGACTCCACCCGTGTGCAGCGTGAGCCGGCCGCTCTGATCGACGTGCTGCGCGCCGCGCAGTCCGAGGTCGAGCACTACACCCGGATCGAGTTCGGGGTCATCGACCGCGACATCGAGGTCGCCGCGCACGCGGTCAACGACCTGGTGCACCTCGTCGCCGAGCTGTTCGACAACGCCACGGCGTTCTCGCCGCCCGACTCGCAGGTCATGGTCGAGGCTCGTCGGGTGGGTGACCGCTCCTCGCTGTACGTCGAGGACCGTGGCATCGGCATCAGCGCCGAGCAGTTGCACGACCTCAACGAGCGGCTCGCGACGCCACCGCAGGTGGACGTGGCCGTCTCCCGGATGATGGGCCTGGTCGTGGTCGCCCGGCTGGCATCCCGGCACGGTGTCCGGGTCGAGCTGCGCCCCGGCAGCGACCGTGGCACGGTCGCCGACGTGACCCTGCCCACCTCGGTGCTGGTGCCCCGGGCGCTCTCCGGTCGGGTGCAGCAGCCGCCGGCGCTGCCCGCGGCCGGCGGGCCGCAGCAGGGCGGTCCCGCGCCGGTCTTCGGAGCGCTGCCCGCGCTGGGTAACGGCCCCCGCCCGAGCGAGTCCGGTAACCAGGTCACCCTCGGCGGTCGGCCGTTCGAGCCGGCATCGCGCAACGGCGCCGGCACCCCCGCCAACGCCGGCGGGTACCGTTCGATGCCGGCATGGTCCGATCTGACCGGCGCGGCCGGGACGAACGGTGTCAACGGTGGCGACGGGTTCACCCCGCGGCCGGCCAACGGCCAGCCGATCGACCCGCTGCCGCAGCGCCGGGCCGGGGACGACACCCCGACCACCGGCCAGCAGCCGTCGATTCCCCGGCAGCTGCCGAGCAGCCCCGAGACGCACCCGTACTCGGCGCCGCCGGTCTCCGCGCAGCCCTACTCCGGTGCGCCGGTCTCCGCCTCGCCGACGTCCAGCCAGCCGTACTCCGCGCAGCCCTACTCCGGTGCGCCGTACGGTGGCCCGCCGGTCTCCGCCGCCCCGGCCTCCGGGCAGCCGTACGGTGGCCCGCCGGTGTCCGCGGCGCCGGTCTCCGCCTCGCCGGCGTCCGG
>NZ_JAEVHL010000027.1 GCF_016803395.1 Micromonospora tarensis
CGCGTGCTGCTCGGCGTGGGGACCGTCGCCGCGCTGTTCAGCCGACGCAGCCGGGTCCTGGCCGCGGTCGCCGGGGCCGCGCTCGTCGCGTCGTCCGTCGCCACCCGCTTCGGCGTCTTCGAGGCCGGCATGGTGTCGGCGCGCGACCCGAAGTACACGGTCGTGCCGCAACGGACGCGACGCGAGCGCAGGGAGGGCCGGTCGCCGGCCGAGAGGGCGACGTGACTCGACCAGCAGGCGCCAGCCAGTGAGCCGGCAGACGGGGGACTCAGCTCATGGCACACACCGCAACTGATCCAGGACGATCCACACCGACGCGGGGGCGATGGAACCTCGTCGTCGCCGCCGTGCTCGTGCAACTCGCGCTCGGCGCGGTGTACGCGTGGAGCGTGTTCAACACGCCGTTGCAGCAGGAGTTCGGCTGGGCCAAGTGGCAGGCGGTCCTGCCGTTCGAGGTGGCGATCGGGACGATCTTCATCGGCAGCCTGATCGGCGGTCGCATCCAGGACCGGCGCGGGCCACGCCCGGTCGCGTTGGGCGGCGGTGTGCTCTACGCGGTCGGCAACATGCTGGCCGCGCTCACCTCGTCCAAGGACGACCTCTGGCTGCTCGTGCTCACCTACGGCGTGCTCGGGGGAATCGGCCTCGGGGCCGCCTACATCACCCCGATCGCGATGCTCTCCAAGTGGTTCCCGGACCGGCGTGGACTGATCACCGGCATCGCGGTGGCCGGGTTCGGCTTCGGCGCCGTGATCGTGGCGCCGGTGGCGAAGCGGCTGCTCAGCGGCACCGACGACCCGACGCACGTGTTCTTCCCGCTGGGCGTCGCCTACCTGATCGCGATCCTGCTCGGGGCGTCGCTGTTCCGGAACCCGCCGGCCGGCTACCAGGTGCCCGGGTTCACCCCGAAGACCGCCGGCCGGGCTCTCGCCGGCACCCGGGTCTACACGCTGCGGGAGGCGCTGCGGACCCGGCAGTGGTACATGCTCACCGGCATCCTCGCGCTCAACGTCGCCTGCGGCATCGCGCTGATCTCCCAGGCGTCGGACGCCACCCAGGTCATCACCGGGGCCAGCGCGGCGAGCGCGGCCACCCTGGTCGGCGTCCTCGGCCTGTTCAACGGCGCCGGGCGGGTGGCGTGGGCGTGGTTGTCCGACCGCACCGGGCGAATGCCCGCGTTCTTCGGGATGCTGCTGTTGCAGGCGATCTGCTTCTTCATCCTGCCGCACGCCGCGTCACTCGCCCTCTTCGCGATCCTCGCCGCGCTGGTCTACCTCGCCTACGGCGGTGGTTTCGGCACCATGCCCGCCACCGCGGCCGACTACTTCGGCACCCCCAACGGCGGTGCGATCTACGGCGCCATGATCGTGGCGTGGAGCATCGGGGGAGTGGTCGGCCCGCTGGTCACGGCGCTGCTCTACGAGGCGAGCGGGAAGAGTTACACGCTGCCGTTCACGGTCATCGCGATCGTCGCCCTGGTCGCCCTGGTGCTGCCGCCGATCACCCGGATGCCGTCCGAGCCGGGTCTGCCCCAGTCACAGGGCGGCGGCTCCGGCCGCTGAGCCGTCGACCGGTGCGGCGTGGGGTGCGGCCGGAGACCGGCACGCACCCCACGTCGACCGGACCAACTCACTTGTCGCGGGCGAAGCCACCCTTCGGCGCGATGATCTCCAGGTTCGTCCCGTGCCGTCAGGCGCGTTCGACCCGCGCGTTCTGGTGATCGGTCAGCCGCAGCCCGACACCGCGTACGACGTCGATGGCGGCGCCGGTGCCCAGGTCGTGCAGCTTGCGGCGTAGCCGCTTCACCAGCGACTGCACGTCCGCCTTGCGTTCGCGCCGCTCGTCACCCCAGACCGACCGGTGCAGCTCGGCGTAGCTCCACACCCGGGCCGGCTCGGTGATCAGACAGGTCAGCAGGTCGTGTTCCAGGCGGGTGAGGTCGACCTCCCGGTCCCCGCAGCGGGCGCTGGACCGGGTCGAGTCGATCACCAGGGTGGCCACCGGGGCCGTCTCGGGCGCGTTGGCGGCGACCTGCTGGGGGACGGCGATCAGCCGGCGTAGCTCGTCCAGGTCGGCCACCAGCAGCAGCGGGGCGATGCCGTCGAGGCGCTCCGCGAGGCGGATCCGCTCGGCCGGCGACGGGGTCACCGCGATCAGCAGCGGGAACGGCTCGTCGGCCGGATCACCGCCGTTCAACGTCGCCTCGTCAGCCTCGGCCACAGCCCCGCCCGGGATCGATGGACATCCCTGCCCAACTCTCGTCATGCTATTGACAATGATTGGCAAGCGCGCCGCCAGCAGGGCAACTCTTAGCGACAAGTTGCTCACGGCAAGTTCTTGATCGTCCGTTCTTCTCGATCATAGTGTCCACTCGGGCAACCGGCGTGACCCGCGCGGTGCATGGGGGAGGCAGAGGGTTCGTCCGCTCGTTCCGTCGAGGCGAACCTTCCACACCTTCACCATGGCCCATTACACCCTGGGTCGTTCTGAGGGAGGCGGCACCAATGTTCAGACGTCCACAATGGCGGCGCGCAGCCAGATCGCTGGTGAGCGCCGGAGCGGCGACGATCCTCGCCGCGACATGCTTGGCCACCATCGGCTCGGGCGCGCAGGCCGCGCCGAACGGCGCGATCGGGGCGGGCGCCCCGAGTGGGGACAAGATCCGACCGGAGCTCGCCAAGCAGCTCCAGGCCAAGAGTGAAGCGGACTTCTGGATCCGGTTCAAGGACCGGGCGGACTTCAGCAAGGCCAGCGCCATCAAGGACTGGTCGAAGCGCGGCACGGCGGTCGCGGACGCCCTGCGCCAGACCGCCGCGGCGAGCCAGGGCAAGATCCGAGCCGATCTCGACAGCTCGGGCGCGAAGTACCAGACCTTCTGGGCCACCAACGCGATCAAGGTGAGCAGCGGCTCGCTGGAGATGGCGCAGAAGTTCGCCGGGCACTCGGAGGTCGAGGGCCTGTACGCTCCGGTCGCCTACAAGGTGCCGGAGACCACCAAGGGCACCGACGAGAAGACGGTGAACGCCCTGGAGTGGGGCATCGCCAACATCAACGCCGACGACGTCTGGTCCCAGTACGGCGTCAAGGGCGAGGGCATCACCATCGCCAACATCGACACCGGCGTCCAGTTCGACCACCCGGCGCTGGTCAACTCGTACCGGGGCAACAACGGCGACGGGACGTTCGACCACAACTACAACTGGTTCAACGCGGCCGGCTCCACCGGCGCCTGCGCGACCGCCCCCTGTGACGGCGACGGCCACGGCACGCACACGATGGGCACCATGGCCGGCTCCGACGGGGCGAACCAGATCGGTGTCGCCCCCGGCGTCAAGTGGATCGCCGCGAACGGCTGCTGCCCCAGCGACGCCGCCCTGATCGAATCCGGTCAGTGGATGCTCGAACCGCTGGACCTCAACGGTCAGAACGCGGACGCGAGCAAGCGGCCGAACATCATCAACAACTCGTGGGGCACCCGGGACCCGTCCAACGAGCCGTTCATGGAGGACGTGACGAACGCCTGGGCCGCCTCCGGCATCTTCGGCACCTGGTCCAACGGCAACAGCGGACCGGCGTGCCAGACCAGTGGCTCACCGGGCAGCCTCGCCAGCAACTACTCGACCGGGGCGTACGACGTCAACAACAACGTCGCCGGCTTCTCCGCCCGTGGCGTCGGCCAGAACGGCGAGATCAAGCCCAACATCTCGGCGCCGGGCGTGAACGTCCGGTCGAGCATCCCGGGCAGCGCCTACGGCAGCATCAGCGGCACCTCGATGGCCGCACCGCACCTCGCGGGTGTGATCGCGCTGCTGTACTCGGCGGCCCCGTCCCTGGTCGGTGACGTCAACGCGACCCGGGCGCTGCTCAACGGCGCCGCCGTCGACAAGGCCGACGACCAGTGTGGTGGCACCGCGGCCGACAACAACGTCTACGGCGAAGGCCGACTGGACGCCCTCGCGTTGCTCAACGCCGCCCCGACCGGCGACATCGGCACGCTGACCGGCACGGTCACCGACGCGACCAGCGGCGCCCCGATCGCCGGCGCGACGGTGACGCTCACCGGGCCGTCCGAGCGTGAGCTGACCACCGGTGCCGACGGCAAGTTCTCGACCCAACTCCCCACCGGCGAGTACCAGGTCGTCGTCGCGGCGTTCGGCTACGGCAGCGTCACCAGGACGGCGACCGTCGCCAAGGGCGCCACCACGACGCTCAACGTCGCCCTCACCGCGGTGCCGAGTGTCAACGTCACCGGAGCGGTCACCGACGGCTCCGGCCACGGCTGGCCGTTGTACGCGAAGGTGACCGTGACGGGGGTGTCCGGCGTCTACGACTACACCACGCCGACGAACGGCCGCTACAGCATCAAGCTGCCGGCCGGGCAGACCTACACCCTGAAGTACGAGTCGCAGTACCCGGGTTACCAGACCGTCACCAAGGAGGTCGTGGTCGGCTCGGGCAACGCCACCGCCAACGTCGCCGTGCCGGTGGAGAGCACCACCTGCACCACCGCTCCCGGCTACACGTTCGGCTCGGACGGCGAGTACGAGACCTTCGACGGCACGACCACGCCGGCTGGGTGGACCGTGGTGGACAACGCGGGCAGCGGCCAGGTCTGGAAGTTCACCGACGACGGCGACCGGGGCAACCTGACCGGCGGCAGCGGCAACTTCGCGATGATCGACAGCGACGCCTACGGAGCGGGCGCCACCCAGGACACCGCCCTGGTCAGCCCGGTGGTCAACCTGACCAGCGTCACCGCCCCGGTCATCCGGTTCAACCAGGACTTCAACCAGCTCGACGAGGACAAAGCCGACGTCGACCTGAGCATCGACGGCGGCGCCACCTGGACCAACGTGCTCCGACAGGAGACCGACGTCCGGGGACCGAAGCTGACCGAGATCCCGATCCCGCAGGCGGCCGGCAAGGCACAGGTGCAGGTCCGCTTCCGCTACTACGACGCCTCGTACGAGTGGTGGTGGGAGGTCGACAACGTCCTCATCGGCAGCAAGGTCACCTGCGTGCCGGTCGACGGCGGTCTGGTCGTCGGTAACGTCCGCGACAAGAACGACGACAGCTACGTCAACGGCGCGACCGTCACCAGCAAGGACCGGCCCGCCGAGAAGGCGGTCACCGTGGCCACTCCGGACGACCCGGACTTGGCCGACGGCTTCTACTGGATCTACTCGTCGCTGACCGGTACGCACCCGTTCACCGCGACCGCCGGCAACTACGTCAGCCAGACCAAGCAGGTCGACGTCGAGGCCGACTGGGCCACCCCGGCGAACTTCCAGCTCGCGGCCGGCCGGCTGTCGGTGACCCCGACGCAGCTGGGCGCGACGCTCCAGATGCCCAACGGCAGGACCAGCAAGACGTTCACTGTCACCAACACCGGCGGCGCGCCGGTCGAGGTCAAGTTCAGTGAGCGGGACAACGGGTTCGAACTCCTGCGGGCGGACGGATCCACACTCACCCGGCAGCAGGTGCTCGGGGCCAGCGGCGCGCCGGAGCAGCGGCTCACCGTCCCGACGTCGTTCGCCGCCAGGGCGTCCGGCAAGGAGGTCAAGGCGGCAGCCGCCGCTGCCGGCCCGCAGGCGGCACCGTGGACGGACATCGCCAACTACCCGGCCAACATCATGGACAACCGGGTGGTGAACCTGGACGGCAAGGTGTATTCGCTCGGCGGCGGCGACGGTAGCGCCTCCACCGCCAAGAACTACGCCTACGACCCGGCCGCGCAGACCTGGACGGCGATCGCCGACCTCCCCGGCGCCCGTAACGCGGTGACGGCGGGCGTCGTGGGCGGGAAGATCATCGTCACCGGTGGCTGGGGCGACGAGGGCCCGGACGCGGCCACCTGGTCGTACGACCCCGGGGCCAACACCTGGACGGAGCTGGCCGACAACCCGACGCCACGGGCCGCGGCCGGCCAGGGCGTGGTCGACGGCAAGCTGTACGCGGTCGGTGGCTGCACCACGGCCAACTGCACGCCGATGTCGAACAGCGTCGTCCGGTTCGACCCGGCCACCAACAAGTGGGAGACGTTGGCCAACTACCCGAAGTCGGTGGCCTTCGCCTCCTGCGGCGGGATCGACGGCGTCCTCTACTGCACCGGCGGCAACGACGGCTCCGCCGCGCAGAAGTCCAGCTACGCCTTCGACCCGGGCAGCAACACCTGGACGGCGATCGCCGACGCCCCCGCCGACAACTGGGCCAGCTCGTACGCGGTCGCCAGCGGCAAGCTGCTCGTCGTCGGTGGCTCGCAGGGTGGGGCCATCAGCAACGCCGGCTTCGCCTTCGACCCGGCGGCCGGTTCGTGGTCCAACCTGCCGAACGCCAACACCGCCCGGTACCGGGGCGGCGCGGCGTGCGGTTTCTACAAGATCGGCGGCTCGTCCGGCAGCTTCAACGCGGCCGCCAACAGCGAGGTGCTGCCGGGCTTCGAGGGTTGCGCCGAGGCGGCGGCCGACGTCAGCTGGATGACCATCGACAAGTCGGCGGTCACCCTCGCGCCGGGCGCGAAGGTCACCGTCACCGTCGGCATGACGGCGAACGTGGACCAGCCGGGGACCTACTCCGGCGCGGTCGGGATCACCGAGAACACCCCGTACTCGGTGCCGCCGGTCGCGGTGACCATGACCGCGAACCCCCCGAAGACCTGGGGCAAGCTCATGGGTACGGTCACCGGCACCACCTGCCAGGGCGCGACCTCGCCGCTCACCGGCGCGGTCGTGCAGGTCGACTCGTGGGCGGCGTCCTACACCTTCGCCACCGACGCCAACGGCAGGTACGCCTACTGGGTGGACCGCCGCAACAACCCGCTCACCATGATCGTCGCCAAGGACGGCTGGAAGCCGCAGACCCGTCAGACGAGGATCAACACCACCGCTGCCACGGTGGAGGACTTCGGGTTGGCACCGATCAAGTGCTGACGCGACAGCGGTAGCGGCAGAGTCCGGCCCGCCTGGTCCCCGACCAGGCGGCGGACCACGTCCGGGTGGGTCAGACCGGGGCGAGCCGGAAGCCGACGCCGCGTACCGAGTGGATCGTCGGCGCGGCGTTCAGCCGGGCGAGCTTGCCGCGCACCCGACGGATCACCGAGTGCATGTCGGAGTTGCGGCCGAGGTGCCGGTTGCCCCAGACCTCCAGGTGCAGCCGTTCGTAGGTCCAGATCTGCCCGGGCTCGTGCACCAGGCAACGCAGGACGTCGTGTTCCAGCCGGGTCAGGTCGACCTCCTGGTCGCGCCAGCGCAGCACCCGGCGGTCGGAGTCGACGGCCAGGTCCGGCGGCGGTGGAGGACTCGGCGCCGGCGCGGCACCCGTGGCCCCGGGTGGGGGAGTCGTGGCGGGCGGCGGCTCGACCACCCCGAGAAACTCTCGGGCCTGGTCGACGTTCGAGACGATCAGGAAGGCGTCGCTGCCGCCGAGCAGCCGGGCCAGCTGTCGGCGTTCGGCCGGCGAGGACGCGATGCCGATGACCAGGCTGCCGACTGGAATTTCCTGCATTCCCCCACACCTTCCGGTTCCCCAACGTACGCCGGATGGATTTTTCGCACCGCCGATCGAGACATCGATCAACGTCCTGACCCTAGTGGTGGCTGATCTCGGCTGGGTTAAACCCGCTCGCATACCGGCAGCCAGATTCCCCGGCCGGGTCCGGCGCGCCGGCCCTACCGCCGACGATCCGCTCTCCGGGGGCGGTGGAGGTGGTTGTGACAGAACCAAGACAATCCGAGTACGCCGTCCGCACCTGCCGGAGCGAGCATGGTCGCCATGTCCATCGGATCGTCGTACCCCGTCGGTCGGTCGACGCCCGGCCCGCCGCCGGCGCGACCGCTGCGGCCCGCCCCCACGGCGTGCCGCTGAGGCTCCGGCTGCTCGCGGCGGCCCTGTGCGGTCTGCTCGGGCTGACCCTCACCGCCGCCGTCTTCGTGCGCACGCAGGTCGGTCAGCGGCTGGACGGCGTGCTCCTGCCGCGCGCCGAGCGGGGCGGAGGGTACGAGCAACAGACGGTCCTGGTGGGGCCGGCCAAGACCGTGCTGGCCGCCTTCCGCCGCCCGACGCTCATCGCCGCCCTGCTCGGCGCGGTGCTGCTGGTGGGGGTCCTCCGCCGGCGATCGGTGGCGGGGGTCGTCGGGGTGGGCATGGTCCTCTGCACCGTGCTGGTGGCCGGCGCGCTGAAGGCGGCGATGCCCCGCCCGGATCTGCGGATCGAGAGCTCGACCACGCACAACAGCTTCCCCAGCGGTCACGTCGCGGCGGCGACCGCCCTGCTGCTGGCGTTCATGCTGGTGCTGCCCGGCTGGGCCCGGCGCTGGCTGGCCGTGCCGGGCGCGGCGGGGGTCTCGGTGATCGCCGCCGCCACGATGATCGCGGGTTGGCACCGGTTCAGTGACGCGCTCGGTGGCGTACTGCTGGGTGTGACGGTGTTCTGCCTGGCCGCGGCCGCGTTGCCGGACCGGCCGGGAGGCCGCGCGGCGACCGGCGGGTCCGGCGGCGGCAGTCGGAACCGTCGGCTGGCCGAGGCGGGAACCGGGCTGGTCGTGCTCGGCTGGGCGGTGCTGGTGGTCGTGCCCAATCTGGCCGCGTCGGTGCGGCTCGGGGCGCTGGTCGCCATCGTGGCGGCCGGCGCGTCGACGATGGTGCTGGTGGCTTCGGTGGTGTTCCTGGTGCGGTCGGCGGAATTCGTGGTGCCGCTCGGCGCCCGGCAGCCCGCGCGGCCATCGATCGAACGGTAAACCCCCTCATGATGGGATACTTGGCGACATGTCCCAGGTGCTGTTGATCGAAGACCACCAGACGGTGCGCGACGGACTGCAGTTGGCGCTCACCCGGCAGGGCCACACCGTGCATGCGGTGGAGACCGGTGAGCAGGGGTTGGAGCGGCTGCGCAAGGGCCTGTCGGACGTCGTGGTCCTCGACCTCATGCTGCCCGGGATGGACGGGTTCGAGGTCTGCCGTCGGATTCGGCAGCTCGGCGACCTGCCGATCATCATGCTCACCGCCCGCAACGACGACATGGACGTGGTGGCAGGCCTGGAGGCCGGAGCCGACGACTACGTGGTCAAGCCCGTCCAGGCCCGGGTGCTGGAGGCCCGCATCCGGGCGGTGCTCCGACGCACCGGTGCCGAGTCGCGGCGTGCCGGTGGTGCGCGCGCCGGCCTGGAACAACACGGCTCGTTGACGATCGACCGGGCCGCGCTGGTGGTCAGCAAGGACGGGACACCGGTCAGCCTCGCCCCGACCGAGCTGCGACTGCTGCTCGAACTCTCGCAGACACCAGGCCAGGTGCTCAGTCGCCAGCAACTGTTGGCCGCCGTGTGGGAGCACGGCTATCTCGGTGACTCGCGACTCGTGGACGCCTGCGTCCAGCGGGTGCGCGCCAAGATCGAAGTCGACTCCTCGGCGCCGGTCTTCATCCAGACCGTGCGCGGCTTCGGATACCGGTTCGGGCCGCTGTGACGTTCTGGCGCTGGGCGGGCGCCCGGGTCTCCGGTCTGCGGGTCCGGCTGCTGCTGGCGTTCGCGTTGCTGGGGGTGACCAGCACGGCGGTCGTGGCCAGCGGCAGCTACTTCCTGGCCCGGACCGTCATCCTCCAGCAGGCGCAGGACGCCGCCGTGATGGCGCTTACCGACCAGCTCAGCAAGGTCTACCCGATCACCCAGCTGCCGCCGAGCCAGGACCAACTCAACCTGTTGGCCCAGCGACTCTCCGACCGTGAGGGGTTCGCGGTCGTCATCTACCGGGACATGCGCTCGCAGGGCGCCGAGGCACCCGACCCGCTCACCCCCGCGCTGCGGCAGGAGGTCGACGACGGTCGCATCGCCTGGCAACGTGTCACGGTGGACGGACAACCCGCGCTGCTCATCGGCACCCAGCTGAATCTCGAACGGCCCGGCGGCGCGTCCCGTCCGTCCGGGCTCGAGGTCTACTCGGTGCGCAGCCTCGTGCCCGAGCAGCAGAGCATCGACCGGCTGGCCACCCTGGCCTGGTTGACCGGTGGGCTGTCCCTGGTCCTCGCCGTCCTGCTGGCCCTGCTGGCCGCCCGGGGTGTGCTGCGACCCGTACGCGAGCTGGGCCGAGCGGCGCGCCGGCTCGGCCAGGGCGACCTGAGCACCCGGCTGACCATCCGGGGCGTCGACGAACTGGCCGATGTGGCCCGGACGTTCAACGACACCGCGGGCACGCTGGAGCGGCAGGTCGGTGAGCTGCGCCGGATGGAGGCTGACGCGCGCCGCTTCGTGGCCGACGTCTCGCACGAGCTCCGTACCCCGCTGGCCGCGATGACGGCGGTCACCGACGTGCTGGACGAGGAGGCCGAGCACCTGCCCGGAGACGCGGGCCGGGCCGCCCGGCTGGTCAGCCAGGAGACGCAGAACCTCACCCAGTTGGTCAACGACCTGATCGAGGTGAGCAGGTTCGACTCCGGCACCGCGCGACTCGCGCTCGACGATGTGGACGTCGCCGCGGCGGTGGCCGCGACCCTGCGGATCCGGGGCTGGAACGAGCGGGTACGCGCGGAGCTGCCGCCCGGGGTGGTGGCCCGGCTCGATCCCCGTCGACTGGACGTCATCGTCGCCAACCTGGTCGGTAACGCCTTCCGCCACGGCGCCGAGCCGGTGTCCGTACGGCTGAGCGCGACCCGGACTGGGTCACCATCGAGGTGGCCGACCACGGGCCGGGCCTGGACCCGGAAGTGTTGCCACACGTCTTCGACCGCTTCTACAAGGCCGACACCGCGCGCACCCGCTCCGAGGGCAGCGGCCTCGGCCTCGCCATCGCCTGGGAGAACGCGCGCCTGCACCGTGCTGGCGAGCGCCGGGGAGCCCTCGTCGCCGGCAACCGGCTCGGCGCCGGCGCGGTGTTCACGCTCCGCCTGCCCCGCGGCACGACGGACCCCGGAGGTGCCGGGTGACCGGCCGGCGGACCGGCCGTGCCCTGCTCGCCGGCACCCTGCTGCTCACAGTGCCCGCTGCGGGTTGCGGGGTGCGGCCCAGCGACGTCATCACCGGTCGCCCCGCGGTCAGCGGCCCGTCCCGGGGCATCGGGCTCTACCTGCTCGCGCGGGACGAACTCGTGCTGGTCCTCCGCCCGACGACGAAGGGCATGCCCGCGCCGGAGCAGGCGCTTGCCCTGCTCGCCGCCGGCCCCGAGCAGAACGAACGCAGCCAGGGCCTGACCAGCGAGGTGCCCGCCGGTCTGGTCCCGGTCGTCGCGGTGACGCCCGGGGCCGGGCAGTCCGCTGGCCTCACGGTGCGAACGACCGGGGTGGCCGGACCGTTGTCGACGAACGCGACCGACCAGATCATCTGCACCGTGGTCGACGCCGCCGTCCAGGCTGGCCAGGTGGATTCGTCGGCCCCGGTCACCGTCGTCGGGCCCGACGGCGCCCAACCGCCCCGGCGGTGTCCCGCCAGGTGACCGGGCGCCGGCCAGGGCTCACACCAGGTCGACCGCTCGGGCCTGCCGAGGCAGCCCGCCGTGGCGGCCCCGGTCCTGGTCGGCCAACGCACCGGAGATCAGGATCTCGATCAGAGTCGCGAACCCGATGCCGGCCTGCTGCCAGATCTGCGGGAACTGCGACGCGGCGGTGAAACCGGGGAACGTGTTGACCTCGTTCACGATGGGCTCGGTCGACCCCTCGGTGGGCAGGAAGAAGTCGACCCGCAGCAGCCCGCGACAGTCGAGCGCGCGGAACGCCCGGATCGCGCGGTCCTGGAGCACCTCGGTGGTCGCCGCGTCGAGCTGGGCGGGAATCTGGAAGATCGCCCCGCCGTCGTACTTCGCGTCGTAGTCGAAGAAACCGGCGCCGGTCACCCGGATCTCCAGCGGCGGACCGGCCTGCACCCGGCCGTCCGGGTGTTGCAGGACGGCCACGTCGATCTCACGTCCCCGCGCGCCCTGCTCGACGAGCACCTTCGGGTCGACCTGGCGGGCCTGCTCCAGAGCGGCCGGAACCCCGGCCCAGTCGTTCACCTTGACCACGCCCAGGCTGGACCCGGCCCGCGCCGGCTTGACGAAGACCGGCAGGTCCAGTCGTGCCTGGTCGGCGGGGGACAGGTCCTCGCCGGGGCGCAGCGTCACCCCCGGGCTGACCCGCAGACCCTCGGCGGCGAGCAGGCGCTTGGTGACACCCTTGTCCATGCCGGCGGCACTGGCGAAGACCCCGTTGCCGACGTACGGCACGCCGAGCCATTCCAGCAGCGACGACACGGTGCCGTCCTCGCCGTACGGGCCGTGCAGGGCCGGGAACACCACGTCCTGGGCGCGCAGCACCCGCAACGCCGCAGGCAGCGGCGTCGGACGACCGCCGACGTGCCACCCGCCGTCGCGGTCGATGAGCACCTCGGTGACCTGGTACCGCTGACGGTCCAGGTGGGCGAGGATGCTCGCCGCCGAGCGGCAGGACACCTCGTGCTCGCCGCTCTGCCCGCCGTACAGCACTGCCAGTCGGGTTGTCATGAATTCCGTGCCCTTCATTGGAGGTGGTCGCGGGCCACCCGGGCCCCGATGCCGGTCAAGATCTCGTGGGGGTTGGTGCCGGCCCAGCGGGCCCACTCGACGACAGTCGGTGGACTCTGGTCACCCTCGGCGGGGCCGAACACCACGACCGGGTCGCCGATCGCCACGGGCAGGTCCCCGGCGTCGACCACGCACTGGTCCATGGCGACGCGCCCGACGATCGGGCAGCGCCGGCCGGCGAGCCACACCGAGGCGTGACCGCCCGCGGCCCGGGGCAGCCCGTCGGCGTAGCCGAGCGGCAGCAGCGCCAGCGTGGTCGGTGCGCTGGTCACGTGCTCGGGCCCGTAGGAGACGCCGGTGCCGGCCGGCACCCGCTTGACGTTCACCACGCTGGTGCGCAGGGTCATCGCGGCGTGCAGGCCGTACGCGCCGGGGCCACTCGCGCCGAACGGATCCACCCCGTACAGCGCGATTCCGATCCGGCAGAGGTCGAATCGGGTCGCCGGCGCGGACAGCGCGGCGGCCGAGTTGGCCAGGTGGACGAGATCGGGGTCGAGGCCGGCCGAGCGCGCGGCCCGCAGCGCCTCGTCGAACATCGCCACCTGCCGGTTCAGCCGGGGTGCACCGGGCAGGTCGGCGTCGATGAGGTGGGACCACACGCCGCGCACCCGAATCCCGCCCTCCCGTTCGTACTTGCGGGCCCAACCGACCAACTCGGGCCAGTCGTCCCCGGCGGCCCCGTTGCGGGACAACCCGGTGTCCGCCTTCAGCTGCACCATCGCCGGCACGCCGAGCAGACGGGCCGCGTCGGCGACGGCGTGCAGGTGCGTCGTCGTCGACACGCCCACGTCGACGCCGGCGTTGATCAACGTACCGAAGTCGTCGTTCGGGCCGTGCAGCCAGCTCAACGTGGGCGCTGTCACACCGGCCCCGCGCAGGGCCAACGCCTCGGCCGCCGAGGTCACCCCCAACCAGGTCGCGCCGGCGCGCAGTGCGGCACGGGCCACCTGCACCGCGCCGTGACCGAACCCGTCGGCCTTCACCACCGCCATCAGCTCCCCGCCGGTGACCGACGCGATCGCCCGTACGTTGCTGGCGATCGCGGTGAGGTCGACCACCGCCTCGGCCAGGGTGTTCATCCGGTCGCCTCCCCCCGGCGCGGGCCGGGCAGCGCGAACAGCCAGCCGGCCCGGGCCGCCAGCAGGCCACGGTGCACGGCCAGGCTCAGGCCGATCACCACGCCGGTCAGCAGAACCGGATAACCGAGCACGATCAGGCCCTGAGCGGACCGACCCAACTCGGAAACCGGTACGAGCAACAGCCGGTGCAGCAGAGCCAGGACCGGCATGTGGATGACGTAGATCGGCAGCGTGATGCGGCCGAGCCTAGCCAGCGGTTCGCCGAGCGCCGACCACCGGGCCAGCTGGGCGGCGGCGGCTATGCCGAAGATCACTGCCAGGACGGAGACCGCCGGCCACACGCCGAACCAGCGCTGGGCGCCGGCCGCCGCCATCGCGGCCAGCGCGAGGGCGTACCCGGCAGTGGTCAGCACCAGACGGCGGCGGTTGGCGGTTGTCGCCCAGCGGTGGATCCGCGGCCGCAGGAACAGGCCGGCGAGGAAGAAGACCAGGTTCTGGTAGAGGCCGGCGCGGTTGCCCGGGGTGTCGAGCAGGCCGGCGGCGGCGACGGCGGACAACGCGGCGGCGGGTGCCAGGAGCAGCGCCCGGGGCGCCCGGCGGGTCGCCTTGGCGATCGTGAAGTACAGCGCCAGGGCGTACAGGTACCACAGGTTCGACGGGGTGATGGTGAGCTGCTCCAGCAGACCGAGGGCCGAGCTGGCGCGGTCGGTCGGCAGCTGCGGCACGGCAGCGAGGACCGCGGTGTGGATCAGCAGCCAGAGGGCGTACAGGTAGAGGAATCCGGCGATCCGAGCGCGCGCGACGACCCGCCACGGCCGGTGGACGGCGTTCGCCGCGAAGACGCCCGAGATGGTGAAGAACAGCGGCATCCGCAGCGGGAGGAACTGTTCACCCAACGTCCCCCACAGGCCCGGCACCGGTACGCCGATGTGCCAGTCGACCTGGAGGTAGTTCTTCATCACGACGTGCCACAGGACGACGAGGATGATGCAGACGCCCTTCGCGGCATCGGCCCACTGCGCCCGCTGGGCGGGTCCGCCGGGGGTGGGCGTGGTCCGGGGCCGGTGCCGGAACCGGACGCGGGTGGCGTCGGGCTCCATCTCGGCGGGCGTGGGCTCGGTGGCGGACAGCTGCTGGATCACTCATCGAAAGCTGCCAGCCGGATATCCGCGCCTGATCCACGAATTGTCATGATCTGGTACCGAGCAGGGCAGGCCGGGCGGGGCTCGCCGGCGGTTCCGAGCCGCCCCGGCGGACACGAGGCGGCACTAGGCTCGTCGTGGAGGTGCCGAACATGAAGCTCGGGCTGCACTACTGGAACTACTCGACCCCGGCAGACCCGGCCGCGATCGCACCGACCCTGGCGGAGACGGCGACCACCGCCGAGCAGGCCGGCGTCGCGTCGTTCACGGTGATGGACCACTTCTTCCAGATGGACGGCGTGTTCGCGGCCGAGGAGCCGATGCTGGAGGCGTACACCACGCTGGGCTACGTCGCGGCGAAGACGCGGCGGATGACGCTGGGTGTGCTGGTCACCGGCGTGATGTACCGCTATCCGGGGCTGCTCGCCAAGACCGTGACGACTCTCGACGTGCTCTCCGGCGGCCGGGCCCGCCTCGGCATCGGCGCCTCCTGGTACGAGCGGGAGCAGCTCGGCCTGGGCGTGCCGGTGGTTCCGGTGGCCGAGCGGTTCGAGCGGCTGGAAGAGACGCTGCGCATCTGCCGACAGATGTGGAGTGACGACGACGGCCCGTTCCACGGCCGGCACTACCAGCTCGCCGAGACCATCAACTCGCCGCAGCCGTTGAGCCGCCCGCACCCGCCCATCATGATCGGCGGCGGGGGCGAGAAGAAGACCCTGCTGCTGGTGGCCCGGTACGCCGACGCCTGCAACCTGTTCGGCCGGGGCGGCATCGACGACGTGGCGCGCAAGCTGGACGTGCTGCGCGGGCACTGCGCCGCCGAGGGCCGCGACTACGACACCATCGAAAAGACGGTGGTCGCCTCCCGGTCACCGCTGGACGACACCGACGCCTTCCTCGCCGAGGTGTCCGAGTACGCCGCGCTCGGTGTGGGCGAGGTGCAGGTGACCCCGATCGGCACCCGGTCGAGTTCGCGCGGCGGCTCGGCGACGAGGTGCTGCCCCGGCTGGCCGACCTCGGCTGATCGGCGCTGACGACGAGGGCTGCCCTCCCGCTCGGGGAGGGCAGCCCTCGTCATCTTTCGGTCGGGTCAGCCGACCGAGGCGGGGAACCGCTCCCACACCCGGTGCGCGGCAGCGACCGCTGCACCGCCGTCAGGGCATCGGTGCCGGAGTCCGCCGCGACGATGCCGGGCGTGCCGGCCACGCCGGCCTGCTCCAGGACGGTGACGCCGGCGCCCCAGGCGCCGACCGCCTTCGAGTGCCGCCAGCACTCTCGACGAGGAGCAGCACGCGGGGGTCCACGGCGGCCGGTCCCGGCCGGCCGCCTTGTCGTCGCGGGCCGGGAGCGCGTCCGGCGCGGGCACCGGCGCGCCGGCCAGCAGGAGCGCGTCGAACTCGACGGACCGGCCGGTGGCGAAGGTGCGCTGCACCGGCAGGCCGCCCACCACGCCGCCGTGCGGGGCGATCAGCAGCGGCACCATGCCGGCGTCGAAGACGGCCCGGCGGACCTCGTCGACACCGTCCAGGTCGCCGTCAGGGTCGACGACGATGCCGATGGTACGACCGTCGCCCGGCCACTCCCGACCGACCTGCGACAGGGCGGGGCTGGGCGTGACGTCGGCGAGCGGCACGCTCGGCTGCGGTGCGGGCAGGCCCAACCCGGTCGCGACCTGTTCGCACAGCACCGGGTCGATGTTGGCCAGGCTCCGTAGCTGACGCTCCTTGATCTCCTGGTGGTAGCACTTGCCGAGTTCGAAGGTGTACGCCCGGATGATGTGTTCCCGCTCGACCGGCGACATGCTCAGCCAGAACAGGCGAACCTGGCTGTAGTGGTCGTCGAAGGAGGCCGGGTTCGCCCGTACCTTCGGGGCCTCGGCGACAGTGACCGGTACGTCGACGAACGCCTGCTCGGCGTCGCCGGCGGGGAACGGGTTGCCGCCGTCGAGCGAGTTCGGCCGGTACGGGGCCACGCCCGCGTGCACCGCGTGCTGGTGGAAGCCGTCGCGCAGCATGTCGTTCACCGCCGCGTGCGGGCGGTTGATCGGGATCTGCGCGAAGTTGGGCCCACCCAGGCGGGTGAGCTGCGTGTCGAGGTAGGAGAAGAGCCGGCCCTGCAACAGCGGGTCGTTCGTGACGTCGATGCCCGGTGGCAGGTGGCCGAGGTGGAAGGCGACCTGCTCGGTCTCGGCGAAGAAGTTCGTCGGCGTCCGGTTGAGCACCAGCTTGCCGATCGGCTGCACCTGCGCCAGCTCCTCCGGCACGATCTTCGTCGGGTCCAGCAGGTCGATGCCGGCGAAGGTCTCCTCGGGACTGTCCGGGAAGACCTGGATGCCCAGCTCCCACTCGGGGTACGCGCCGGCCTCGATGGCGTCGTAGAGGTCGCGGCGGTGGAAGTCCGGGTCCATGCCGCCGAGCAGCTGCGCCTCCTCCCAGGTCAGCGAGTGCACGCCCAGCTTCGGCTTCCAGTGGAACTTGACCAGCACCGTCTCCCCGGCCTCGTTGACCAGGCGGAAGGTGTGTACGCCGAAGCCCTCCATCGTCCGGTACGAACGCGGAATGCCCCGGTCGGACATGTTCCAGATGGTGTGGTGCTGGGCCTCGGTGTGCAGCGACACGAAGTCCCAGAAGGTGTCGTGGGCGCTCTGTGCCTGCGGGATCTCCCGGTCCGGGTGCGGCTTGCCGGCGTGGATGATGTCGGGGAACTTGATGGCGTCCTGGATGAAGAAGACCGGCATGTTGTTGCCGACCAGGTCGAAGGTGCCCTCGTCGGTGTAGAACTTCGTCGCGAAGCCGCGGGTGTCGCGGACCGTGTCGGCCGAACCACGCGAGCCGAGCACTGTGGAGAACCGGACGAAGACCTCGGTCTCGCGGCCCTTCTTCAGGAAGCCGGCCCGGGTGACCGCCTCGGCGGTCCCGTAGGCGGTGAAGACGCCGTGCGCACCGGCGCCCCGGGCGTGTACCACCCGCTCCGGGATGCGTTCGTGATCGAAGTGCGTGATCTTCTCGCGGAAGTGGTGGTCCTGGAGTAGCACCGGGCCGCGGGGGCCGGCCTTGAGCGAGTGGTCGGTGTCGCGCAGCCGTGCCCCCTGAGCGGTGGTGAGGTACGCGCCCTGCTGGCCCTTCGCGGTCGCTGGCGCGCCGGTCTCCGCGCCGGTCGGCGTGCGCGTCTGCGGTGCCCCCTGTTCCGGCTTCGGCGGCAGCGGGTCGTGCGGCGTGGTGGGCTCCTCGACGGTCGGCGGCGCGCTTCCGGGCGCACCGGGAACCTCCGGGCCGAGGGCGTCGGCGATCTTTCCGGAGGCTGCCTTCACGGCGTTCTTGACCGCCTCGGCGGGCTTGCTTGAATCCACTTGACGAACCTCTCCGTGGCGCTTGTGTGGGCCGGCGCCTGCCCTGCTACCCCTGGTCAGAGGGTCGAAACACGACTGATCACGGCAACGGCCGCCGGGACTGGTGATTTCGCCGATGCCGCGATCGGCGGAGCGGCCAAAACTGACACACGTCGATATCCCTCGACCCTAGGGAGTGCCCGACGTGTCCTCACCAACCACCACCCGTCCCCGTTCCATGGCGGCCCGGCTCGGTCTGGCCGCCGCTCTGGTCGCCGGTGCCGTCCTGGCCGGACCGTCCGGTGTCGCGCAGGCCGCCGGCCCGTACGAGCGGGGCCCCGACCCGACCACCGCGATCCTGGAGGCCAGCCGCGGCCCGTTCGCCACGGCGTCGCAGAGCGTGTCCTCGCTGAGCGTCACCGGCTTCGGCGGCGGCGTCATCTACTACCCGACCAGCACCAGCGAGGGCACCTTCGGCGCCATCGCCATCTCGCCCGGCTACACCGCCGCCTGGTCCAGCATCAGCTGCTCGGACCGCGGATCGCCTCGCACGGGTTCGTGGTCATCGGCATCGAGACCAACACCCGGCTGGACCAGCCGGACAGCCGGGGCCGGCAGCTGCTCGCCGCACTGGACTACCTCACCCAGCGCAGCTCGGTCCGGAGCCGGATCGACAGCAGTCGACTGGCGGTGGCCGGCCACTCGATGGGTGGCGGGGGCAGTCTGGAGGCGGCCTCGTCCCGGCCGTCGTTGCAGGCCGCGGTGCCGCTCGCGCCCTGGAACACGGACAAGAGCTGGTCCGAGCTGCGGGTGCCCACGCTGATCATCGGTGGCGAGAGCGACACCGTCGCGCCGGTCGCGACGCACTCGGTGCCGTTCTACAACAGCATCCCGTCCTCGGCCGAGAAGGCGTACCTGGAGCTGAACGGGGCGAGCCACTTCTTCCCGCAGACCACGAACACGCCGACCGCGCGGCAGATGGTGGCCTGGCTGAAGCGGTTCGTCGATGACGACACCCGCTACGAGCAGTTCCTCTGCCCCGGCCCGAGCGGCTCGCAGATCGAGGAGTACCGCAACACCTGCCCGAGCGCCTGACGGCGGATCCGCGGGGCGGTCGCCGGTGGCGGCCGCCCCGTCCGCGCGTGCGGCGGGCATCGAAGGTCTTGACGCGATACCCGGGAAACGTACACTGCGAGTGTAAATAACACCCGCCACGACCGAGGGATGGGTGATGGAGCGCGGCCTGGAACTGCACCACATCGGCGTCCGTTTCGGCGGCCTCACCGCCCTCGACGACGTCTCCCTGCGGGTGCCACCCAACCGGGTGGTGGGCGTGATCGGGCCCAACGGCGCCGGCAAGACCACGCTCTTCAACGTGATCTGCGGATTCGTCGCACCGGAGTCGGGATCGCTCACCCTCGACGGCCGGCCGCTGCGGCCACGACCGCACCGGCTGACCCGGCTCGGCATCGCCCGGACCCTCCAGGGCACCGGCCTCTTCGCCGGGCTCAGCGTGGTGGAGAACGTGATGACCGGCGCCTCCCACACCGCCCGCGCGGGCTTCGCGTCGGCGCTGCTCGGGCTGCCGGCCAGCGACCGCGACGAACGCCGGCTCCGTGAGCACGCCCTGGCCATCCTCGACGACCTGGGCATCGCCGCACACGCCGACGCCGCACCGAGCACACTGCCCTTCGCGGTACGCCAGCGGGTCGCCCTGGCCCGCGCGCTCGCCGCCCGACCCCGGCTGCTCCTGCTCGACGAGCCCGCCGGCGGCCTCGGCGCCGACGACATCGCCGAGCTGGCGGAGCTGGTCCGGCAGCTGCCCCGCCGCGATGCCGACCCGTGCGCCGTGCTCCTGGTCGAGCACCACATGGACCTGGTGATGGCCGTCTGCGACGAGCTGGTGGTGCTCGACTTCGGCCGGGTGATCGCCACCGGCACCCCGGACCAGGTCCGCGACGATCCGGCGGTCACCGACGCCTACCTCGGTGCCACCGTCGAGGAGGTGTCGCCGTGAGCGCGAGGAGTGAACCGGGCCCGCGAGCCCCGCAGTCGCGAACAGAAGGTAACCCTGCGGGCGCGTCCGACCTGCTCGTCGTGCGAGGACTGGAGGCCGGTTACGGTGCCGCGCCCGTGCTGCGGGCCGTCGACCTCACCGTTGCGGCCGGCACGATCGCCGCGGTCGTCGGCGCCAACGGCGCCGGCAAGACCACCCTGCTACGCGCGCTCTCCGGCATGATCCGCCCGGCCGCCGGCCAGGTGCTCCTCGCCGGGGAGGAGCTGCGCGGCACGCCCGTGGAGCAGCTCGTCCGGCGCGGCATGGCACACGTCCCGGAGGGCCGAGGCGTGATCAGCGAGCTGACGGTCGACGAGAACCTCCGGCTCGGCGGGCTCTGGCGGCGCGACCGGGCGGACGCGGCGCGGGCCCTCGACGAGGTCTACGACCTCTTCGAACCCCTGGCCAGACGCCGCCGGCACCTCGGCCACCAGCTCTCCGGCGGCGAGCGGCAGATGCTCGCGCTCGGCCGGGCCCTGGTCGGTCGACCTCGGCTGCTGCTGCTGGACGAGCCGTCACTCGGTCTGGCGCCCCGGGTGGTCGCCCGGATCATGGCGCTGCTCCGCCAGCTGCGCGACCGGACCGGCCTGACCGTCCTGCTGGTCGAGCAGAACGTGCGCAGCGCGCTCGCCGTCGCCGACCAGGGCGTCGTGATGTCCCTCGGTCAGGTGGTGATCGCCGCCCCGGCGGCGACGCTGCGCGACGACGTCGACCTGCGCCACGCGTACCTCGGTTTCTGACCACCACCCCGTCACCCGGAGGGAGGACTGTTGGACCGCTTCGTCTTCCTCACCATCGACGGCCTGTCCCGAGGCGCGGTGTACGCCGCGTTCGCGCTGGCCCTGGTGCTCATCTGGCGGGCGGCGCGGGTCGTCAACTTCGCCCAGGGCGCGATGGCCGTCGCCGCCGCGTACGTCGCCTACACCGTCGCCACCGCGACCGGCTCCTACTGGCTCGGTTTCCTGGTCGCGATCGGCGCCGGTCTGCTGCTCGGCGCGCTGGTGGACCGGGTGGTGATGCGGCACGTCGACCACGCCTCGCCGCTCAACCCGGTGATCGTCGCGCTCGGGCTGGTGCTGTTGATCCAGGCGGTGCTGGGCATGGTGTACGGCAACGAGTTCCGCCCCGCCGAGGCCCCGTTCAGCCGGTCCGCCCTCACCGTGGCCGGAGTCGCCGTGCTGTCGCCGTACGACCTGTTCGTCTTCGCCGCGATCGGGGTGGTGGTCAGCGGCCTGGCCTGGATGTTCGCGCGTACCCCGGTGGGGTTGCGGATGCGCGCGGCGGCCTTCGCCCCGGAGGTGTCCCGGCTGCTCGGGGTCAACGTCGGCGGCATGTTGACCCTCGGCTGGGCGCTCGCCTCGGGGGTGGGCGCGCTGGCCGCCATGCTGGTCCTGCCGACCGAGCTGGGCCTGCACCCGCACGCGATGGACCTGGTGTTCGTCTCGGCGTTCACCGGGGCGGTGGTCGGTGGGCTGGACAGTCCGCCCGGGGCGGTGGTCGGCGGCCTCGTGGTG
Organism: Micromonospora tarensis; assembly: GCF_016803395.1. Taxonomy (GTDB): domain Bacteria; phylum Actinomycetota; class Actinomycetes; order Mycobacteriales; family Micromonosporaceae; genus Micromonospora; species Micromonospora tarensis. Next base: position 21,639 of record NZ_JAEVHL010000027.1, read on the forward strand.
GGCCTGCTGCTGTCCTACGTGAGCGGTTACGCCGGCAGTGATCTCACCCCGCTCGCGGTGCTGGTGCTGCTGCTGGCGGTGCTGCTGGTCCGCCCCGGTGGGCTGTTCGCCCCGGTCGCGGCGAGGCGGGTGTGAGCGCCACCAGGGCGGCGCTGCCGCCGAAGCACCAGCCGGCCGACCCGGGCCACCGCCCGGTCGCCCGCCGGCGTGGTTCCACCCTGCTGCGCACCTGGCGGTGGTGCTCGCCGCCGGCGTGCTGCTGGTGGGGGTCAGCTACGCCGTCGAGCCGTTCCGCAACTTCCAGCTCGCCACAGTGGCCGCCTACCTCTGCGCGACCGCCGGGCTGACCGTCCTCACCGGGCTCAACGGTCAACTGTCGCTCGGGCACGGCGCGTTGATGGCCACCGGGGCGTACACCGTGGCGCTGTGCCAGAACGCGTTCGCCGACCGGGGAATGACCGGCGGCTGGCTGTTGCCGATCTCGCTGACCGCGGCGATCGTCAGCACTGTCGCGGTCGGCGCGGTGGTCGGGGTGGCCGCGGCCCGGCTGCGCGGGCCCTACCTGGCCGGGGTCACGCTCGCGGTGGCCGTGGTGGTGCCGGCGCTGGCCGTCACCTTCGACGGCGTGTTCAACGGCGAGCAGGGGTTGTCGGTGCCGGTGGAGCCGCCGCCGTTGGCGCTCGGCCCGTACTTCCCCTACGAGCGGTGGCAACTCTGGCTCACCGGCGCGGCCACCCTGCTGGTCCTGTTGCTGCTGGCGAACCTGATCCGCAGCCGGTACGGGCGTACCTTCCGGGCGGTCCGCGACGACGAGGTGGCCGCCCGCCTGGCCGGCATCCACGTGGCCCGTACCCAGGTTCTCGCCTTCGTGGTCAGCGCCGCCACCGCCGGGCTCGGCGGCGCGTTGCTGGCGGTCCTCGCGCAGAGCGTGTCTCCGGGGGCGTTCTCGTTGACCCTGTCGCTGTTCCTGCTGATGGCCGTGGTGATCGGGGGTCTGGGCCGGCTCGCCGGCGCGGTGTGGGGGGCCGTCCTGCTGGTCGCCCTGCCCGATCTCACCCACTCGGTGACCGAGCTGCTCACGCTCTCGCCCGCGGTGGCCCAGCGGCTGGAGGGGAACCTGCCGCTGGCGATCTTCGGGCTCACCCTGATCGTCGTCATGATCGCCGCACCCGGCGGCATCCAGGGCCTGTTGTCAGGTCTTGGTCGGCGCCTGCGGGCCCGGCGTTCCTGAGCTGTGCCAGGTCCGGCCCCGGCCGGGCGTCCCACCACCACACCGTTCCCTGACAACCGGACCGAGAAAGGTCGGTGTTCTCCATGCGCCGTATGGCACAACGTGGTCTCGCGCTCGCCAGCACCATCGCCCTGCTGGCCACCGCCGCTGCCTGCAGTGGTGACGACGGCTCCGGTCCCGGCGGAGCGTCGGTGCCGGGCGTCACCGACACCGAGATCACCGTCGGCACCCACATGCCGCTCACCGGGCCCGCTTCGGCCGGCTACTCGAAGATCGCCCCGGCGACCAAGGCGTACTTCGACTACGTCAACGCCAACGGCGGAGTGCACGGCCGGAAGATCACCTACAAGATCATGGACGACGGCTACAACCCGGCGAACACCCAGCAGGTGGTCCGTCAGCTCGTCCTACAGGACAAGGTCTTCGCCATCCTCAACGGCCTCGGGACGCCGACCCACACCGGCGTGCTCGACTTCCTCAAGAGCAACCGGGTGCCCGACCTCTTCGTCGCCTCCGGCAGCCGCAGCTGGGACCAGCCGGACAAGTATCCGGGCACGTTCGGGTTCAACCCGGACTACACGGTCGAGGGCAAGATCCTCGCCAACTACGCGAAGGCGAACCTGGCCGGCCAGAAGGTCTGCTTCCTCGGCCAGGACGACGACTTCGGCCGGGACAGCCTGGCCGGCGTGGAGAAGGTGCTCGGCAGCACGGCGGTGGCGGTCAAGCAGACCTACGTCACCAGCAACACCAACGTCGCGCCGCAGATCGGCGCGTTCAAGGCGGCCGGTTGCCAGGTCGTCGTGCTCGCCACCGTGCCCGGCTTCACCGCGCTCTCCATCGGCACCGCGGCCCGGTTGGGCTTCAAGCCGCAGTGGCTGGTCTCCAACGTGGGCGCCGACCACCCGACCCTGGCCAAGCAGCTCGGCGCCGCCGCCCCGCTGCTGGAGGGCATGGTCGGCACCAACTACCTGCCGATGCAGAACGACACGGCGAACCCGTGGATCCAGCTCTTCACGAAGGTCAACAAGGAGCACAACGGGGACGCCCCGTTCGACGGCAACACCGTCTACGGCATGTCCGTCGGCTACCTCTTCGTGCAGACGTTGCTCGCCGCCGGCAAGGACCTCACTCGGGAGAAGGTGCTGGAGGCGGTGCGCAAGGGCGGCTTCCAGGGCCCCGGTCTGGTGCCGCTGCGCTTCTCCGAGAAGGACCACTCCGGGTACGGCGGACAGCGGCTGAGCCGGGTGAGCGGGGGAGTGCAGAGCTACTTCGGGCCGGCGTACGAGACCGACGAGGCGGACGGGCCGGTCAACGAGTACACGGCCACGCCGGCCGCGCCCCCGGCGAACGGGGTGCCGAGCGGCTCCTGAGGACCGGCACCTGACGCCCGACCGGGCGTGGTCCGACCGGACCACGTCCGGTCGGACGGCTGTGCGCGCCGCGGCGCGCGGCCCGCCGTCAGCTGGTCCGAGACGTTGACCGACCCCGATCGGCGCTTCTACTATCTGCACCGTGACTGCATATTCAGTCCGACTGGTCGCCGCCCGGTACCCGCTCGGTCGCCTCGGTCTGCCGCAGGGCGTGGCGGGTGCGGTCGCCCTCCTCGCCTCCGCCGACGCCAGCTGGATCACCGGGCAGACCGTGGTCTGCGACGGTGGCGTCGCACTGTCCGGTCGGGCCGGATGACCAGCCCTGCGCTCGGCCGGACCTCCCTGATCATCGGCTGTCTAGACTCGGCGACATGGCAGGGGACGTCGTGGCGGTGAAGGGGCGGGGGCAGGGGCGGATGGACGGGGTCGAGGTCGCGGGCCGGGTCGACGGGCGCACCGCCCGCGCCGAGCGCACCCGCGCGGCCATCGTCGAGGCGCACCTTGCGCTCATCTCCGAGGGCGACCTGCGCCCGACCGGAGAACGCATCGCCGAGCGGGCCGGCATCTCGCTGCGGACCCTCTGGACCAACTTCAGGGACATGGAGACGCTCTTCGAGGCCAGCGGCGCGGAGGTGCTGCGTCAGCAGGACGCCGCCTACCGGCCGATCTCCACCGCGTTGCCGCTGGCGAAGCGGGTCGACGCGTACTGCCGGCAGCGGGCCCGACTGCTCCAGCTGATCACGCCGTCGGCGCGGGCCGCCCAGATGCGCGAGCCGGTCTCCGAGCAGCTGCACCGCAACCGTCTCAAGCACATCGACCGGGTTCGCGACGAGGTCGAGGAGCTCTTCGCCGCCGAGCTGGCCCGGGCGGGGCGGGATCGGGAGCAGCTGCTCAACGCCCTGGTCGCGGCGAGCATGTGGCCGGCCTGGTCGATGCTGCGCCACGGGCTCGGTCTGGGCGTGGACCAGGCCCGCGCGGTGATGGCCCGGACGGTGGGCGCCCTGCTGGCCGAGGTGGCGCCCGACTGATTCCGGCCCGGCCCGATATCGCCCCCTCTTTCCATTCGGTTTCCGATGGGTAACACTGGCAGGCATGGTTACTGCATCAAGAGTGCAACTAACCGTGCTGCGCGGCCGGGACGACGAGTGCCGGGCTGTCCGGGGTCTGCTCGACGGCGTGACCGACGCTGACGGTGCCCTGCTGATCCGCGGCGAGCCCGGATCGGGCCGTACCGCGCTGGTTCGCTACGCCCACCGGCACGCCGAGGGCCGCACCGTGCTCGCCGGGAGCGGGCTCGCCGAGGAGGCCGCCCTGCCGTACGCCGGCCTGCAACGCCTGGTCGACCCGGTTCTCGATCGGCTCGCCGCGCTGCCAAACGAGCAGCGCGAGCTGCTGCGCCGCGCGCTGGCGGGGGAGGGCTGCCCGCCCGGGCGGCAGCTGACGCTGTCGATGGCGGTGCTCGGGTTGCTCGCCGCCGCCGCCCGGGACCGCCCGCTGCTCACCACGATGGACGACGTCGACCGGGGCGACCCGCAGACCGCGCAGGTGCTCGCCTTCGTGGCCCGCCGACTGCGGCACCTGCCCGTCGCCGTGCTGCTCACCGGCGACGTCGCCACCACTGTCGACGGGATACCGGCACACCGGCTCCGCGCCCTGACCGAGCGCGAGAGCGCCGGTGTGCTCACCGACCGGCTCCGCCAGCTCACCGAGCGCGAGGGCGCCGACCGGCTGCCCGAGCAGCCCGCCGCGTCGGCCCTGATCGCGCTGGCCGCGATCGGCGGCGGCAACCCCCAGGCGCTGGTGGACCTCGCCGAGGTGCTCACACCGGGGCAGTGGCGGGGGGAGGAGCCGCTGCCCGCCGCGCCACCCGCCGACGGCGCGCTGGGCCGCGCGTACCGGGACCGGCTGGACCGGCTGCCACCGGAAACCCGGCGGATGCTGCTGCTCGCCGCGCTCGACGAGGACGGTGAGCCGGGCACCCTCATCCGGGCCGCGGGAGTCGCCGCGCCGACGTCGACGCGCTCACCCCGGCGGAGGTCGCCGGTCTGGTCCGGGTGGAGCCACGGGGTGTCACCTTCCCGCAGCCGTTGGTCCGCACGATGATCGCGGCCGGCGCGCCGCTCGGGGAGCGCCGCGCGGCGCACCGACTGCTCGCCGAGGTGCTGGTCGGGGACGGGCACCGGCTGCGTCGGGCCATGCACCTCGCCGCCGCGTCGGCGGGTGCCGATCCGGCGCTGGCCGCCGAGCTGGAACAGGCGGCGGCGGCGGAACCGGCGGCTGGTCCGCCGCCTCGGCGGCCCTGCGGTGGGCCGCCGAGCTCAGCGACTGTCCGGTCCAGACCAGCGCCCGGCTGCTGACCGCCGCCCGGTACGCCTGGGCCGGGGGTCAGCCCCAACTGGCCCGGCTGCTGCTCGACCGTCTTCGCGCGGTGTCCACCGACCCGATCGTCAGGGGCCGCGCCGACCTGCTGCGTGGCGAGGTGGAGCTGCGGTGCGGCACCGCGTCGAGTGCGACGGTCACGCTGCTGGGGTCCGCCACGGCGGTGGACCGCACCGACCGCGCGCTGGCCCTGGTCGGGCTGGTGCGAGCCGGCGAGGCCGTCTGCTTCGCCGGTGACCAGTACCGGTACGCCGAGGTGGGCCGCCGGGCGCTGGCGTTGCGAGGCCCGGGCGACCCGCCAGCCATGGAACTCATGAGCTGTCTGATCGCCGGGGTGGCGGCCACCCTGCGCGGCGACCACGAGCGAGCCGGGCCGCGCTGCGCCGCGCCGTGGTGTTGGGCGGCCGGTTGACCGGGTGGGCGCTGACTCCGACCACGCTCACCTGTGCCGCCGCGGCCGGCCTGCTGGTGGCGGTGGACGGCGCGGCGCACCGCCTCGCCGAGCGTGCGGTCGGGCTGGCCCGGGAGCGGGGCGAGTTGTCCATGCTGCCCCGGGCGTTGGAGCTGCGGGCGATCGCCGAGTACTGGTTGGGTCGGCACGAGGCGGCCGCGGAGACCTCCCGCGACGGGCTGCGCGTGGCGCGTGCCACGGGTCAGGTCAACTGTGCCAACGTCCACCTGGGCATGCTCGCGGTGCTCGCCGCGATCCGGGCCGACCGCGACACCAGCCTGCGGCGAGTCCGCGAGATCGGCGAGTCGCCCACGCCGGGCAGTCGACCGCACGCGCTCGCCGGCTGGGCGCTGGCGGTGCTCGACCTGGTCGACGGCCGACCCGCCGAGGCCGCGGACCGCCTGGCGTCACTGGCTCGGCTCGGCACCGGTCGAGGTCAGGTTCTCGTGCAGGTGATGGCCACCCCGTACCTGGTGGAGGCGGCGGCGCACCTGGCGCACCGACCGGCGGCGACGGCCGCGCTCGCGGTTTTCGACAGGTGGGCCAGCAGCACCGCGAGCCCGCTGCGCCGGGCCCTGTCCGCGCGGTGTCACGCACTGCTCGCACCCCGGGGCGGCGCCGACGCGGAGCGGGCTTTCCAGGCGGCTCTGCGGCTGCACCCGACGGAGGCCGGCATGTTCGAGCGGGCCCGCACCGAGCTGCTCTTCGGCCAGGAGTTGCGCCGCAGCCGACGCCCTCGCGACGCGCGTACGCACCTGCACCAGGCTCGTGAGATGTTCAGCCTGCTCGGCGTGGAGCGCTGGGCCGAGCAGGCCACCACGGAGCTGCGCGCGGCGGGTGAGTCGATCGGTCCGCCGGACCTGCCGGCGGCGCGGTTGCTGACCGGCCAGCAGCTGCGGATCGCCGAGCTGGTCGCCGAGGGAGCCACCAACCGGGAGATCGCCGCCCGGATGTTCCTCTCCACCCGCACTGTCGACCACCACCTGCGCAACGTGTTCCATCGGCTGGGCATCCGCTCGCGCACCGAACTGGCCCGCGCCTTCACCGCCGAACGGCACGTCGGTCTGGCCTCCGACCGCTGACCGTCCGGTCTGGACGCGGAAAACTATCACCGCTAGTTTAGGGGCCATGGACCTCACCCTCTCCGCCGAGCAGGCGGCGGTCCGCCAGCTGGCCGCCGAGTTCGCCGACCGGGAGCTGGTGCCGAACGCGGCCGCCTGGGATCGGTGTGAATCGGTCGATCCCGCCATCGTCGGCATGCTCGGTGAGCTGGGCTTCCTGGGGTTGACCATTGCCGAGGCCGACGGCGGTTCCGGTGGCGACCACCTCGCGTACTGCCTGGTCCTGGAGGAGCTCGGCCGGGGCGACTCCGCGGTGCGCGGCATCGTCTCGGTCTCCCTCGGCCTGGTCGCCAAGTCGATCGCCGCACACGGGAGCGCCGCGCAGCGGGCCGAGTGGCTGCCGCGACTCTGCGCCGGCAGCGCACTTGGCTGCTTCGCGCTGACCGAGCCCGACAGTGGCTCCGACGCCGCAGCGCTGCGGACCCGCGCGGTCCGCGACGGCACCGACTGGCTGCTCACCGGCGCGAAGACGTTCATCACCAACGGCACCACCGCCGACGTCGCGCTGGTCTTCGCCCGCACCGGCGACCCCGGGCACCGAGGGATCACCGCGTTCCTGGTCCCCACCGGCAGCGCCGGGCTGACCCGACGGGAGATCCACGGCAAGCTGGGCCTGCGCGGTCAGGCCACCGGCGAGCTGCGCTTCGACGAGGTACGCGTGCCCGACACCGCCCGCCTCGGCGCCGAGGGCGGCGGCTTCCGGCTGGCCCTGGCCACCCTGGCCAAGGGCCGGATGTCGGTGGCCGCCGGGTGCGTCGGCATCGCCCAGGGCTGCCTGGACGCGGCGGTCGGTTACGCCGGCCAACGGACCCAGTTCGGCAAGCCGATCGCCGGGCACCAGCTCGTCCAGCAACTGCTCGCCGCCATCGCGGTGGACACCGCCGCCGCCCGGCTGCTGGTGTGGCAGGTGGCCGATCTGATCGACCGCGACCAGCCGTTCGCCACCGAGGCGTCGATGGCCAAGCTCTTCGCCAGCGAGGCCGCCGTCCGCGCGGCCAACAACGCGGTCCAGGTGTTCGGTGGGTACGGGTACATCGACGAATATCCGGTCGGCAAGTACCTGCGGGACGCCCGGGTCGCCACGCTCTACGAGGGCACCAGCCAGATCCAGCAACTCCTGGTCGGACGTGCGCTCACCGGCGTCAACGCCTTCTAACCGTAGGGAGATCAGGCATGAGAGTCTTCACCTCGTTCGAGGAGTTGGCCGCCGCGACCGGCGAGAGCATCGGGCCCGGTCCGTGGCACCGCATCGAGCAGAGCCGGGTCGACCTCTTCGCCGACGCCACCGACGACCACCAGTGGATCCACCTCGACCCGGCCCGAGCCGCGGCGGGGCCGTTCGGCGGGACGATCGCCCACGGATACCTGACCCTGTCACTGCTGCCCGCGCTGGCCGGTCGGCTCTACCGGGTCGAGGGGGGTGGCGATGGGGGTCAACTACGGGCTGAACCGGGTGCGTTTCCCGGCGCCGGTCCGGGTTGGCGCCGCGGTACGCGCGACCGCCACGATCGCCGAGGTGTCGCCGGTGAGTGGCGGTGTCCAACTCGTCGCGGCGGTCACCGTGGAGAGCGACAGCGGCGGCAAGCCCGTCTGCGTGGCCGAGACCGTGAGCCGGCTCTACCAGGCCGCGGACTGGTGATCGCCTAGCTGCTGTGCGGGTGCGGCAAGGGGTGGCTCCGAACGATGCCGAACAAACCCGAACAGGGCGAACACGGTGACAGTGTCAATCGATGTGCTTCTCTTCGAGCGTCGTACTCCAGCTCGAGGAAGGAGACCTCATGCATCGGCTTCTCCGGCCCGCGGTGACCCTGGTGGTGATCCTGGCGGGTGCTCTCGTGGTGGCCGAACCGGCTGCCGCCGCCCTGCCCGCCACGGTCCGGGCCATGACCTGGAACATCTGCGGCGCCTCCGCTGCCGCCTGCGAGGGCAAGGGTTCCGCCAGTCAAAAGATCAACTCGATCGTGCAGCAGGTCCGGTCGGATCCCGGAATCGGCGTCATCATGATCCAGGAGACCTGTGCCCACCTGCACAGCAACCCGCTGGCCACGGCACTGACCAACGCGACCGGTGCGACCTGGCACGTCTCGCACCGTACCGCCCGCTCCATCTCCAGCGGCCAGGCGATCGAGTGCACCTTCGACGGCGCCGGACAGCGGGACGCGGGTGTCGCCGTGCTGATGCGCAGCCAGGCCGACGAACAGATCGAAACCTTCACCCAGACCTTCGCCAGCTCTCCCAACCCGAGCGCGAGCCAGGGTTGGGCCTGCATCAAGGATCGCGGCAACAAGATCGTCGCCTGCTCGGTGCACCTGCTGCGCCCCGAGGACGATCCGGATGACGCGATCAAACGCGCCTCGCTGCGGGACATGTTGTCCGAACTCAAGCAGTGGCAGGACTTCTACGGCTACCGCACCATCGTCGGCGGTGACTTCAACATCGACGACGGCGGGGCCGCGCTGGACCCAATCCAGGCGTTCGCCCACGAGGTGGACGAGGACGACAACTGCAACACCACCGGCCTGTCCTGTGGTCTCCTCGGCAACAAGTACGACCACATCTTCTACGGCCGGCGGGCCTGGCTTCAGTCGACCGGAGACGCCGGTTCCGACGGCGGCGGGCTCAGCGACCACCGGCGGCTGATCGGCCAGGCCGCGCCGCGCAACCAGAACGAGGTGAACGCGGCCGTGGCCGGCACGCCACCGAGCGGTCTGCCCTGCGTCTCCAACACCTACGTCACGGTCTGTTGGGAGAACTCCGGAGACCGCATCTGGGTTCGCGATGACGAGTCCGACGGTAAGCGGGCGGTGGCCGAGTGGTTCGCCGGTGCGAACCGGAGCGACTACTGGCGCAACGGCATCTGCAACAACTCGCTCGGCTCCGGCGTCTGGGGGCAGTGCAACAAGGACATGGTGGAAGGCTCCGAGATAGGGCTGCGGGGCACCCGGCTCAACGGCGGCGCCTTCACCGACTCGACAAGCATGCTCTACACCATCGTCTGACCGACACCCCACCGGAACCGGCCGCCCCGAACCACCGAGGGCGGCCGGTTCCGACCCGGCCCGGGCAGGTGCGAGGTGGGTGCGCTCAGGCGAGCGCGCAGGCGGTGCCGTTGAGGGTGCACGGGGACGGTCGAACTGTGGATCCGCCCGGGTCGATGGTGCGGGTGGGCTGCGGGCTTCACCGCCCGGCGCGGGCGGGGTGCAGCACCGAGTCCAGCCAGCGCAGCTGCCGCCGGACGTGGACCGCTTCGCCGCCCTCGTGACCGTTGAACGGGTAGACGTGCATCTCCCGCTCCGGCGGAACCGGCCGCCCGTTCGCGGCGCCGTAGTGGTTGTAGGCGGCGAAGGCGGTTCGCGGCGGGCAGACGGTGTCACGTCGGCCGACTCCGAACTGCGCCGGTGCCGTGGCCCGGCGGGCGAAGCTCACCGCCTCGACATAGGACAGGGTGCGCCACACCGCCTCCTCGGCCTGCCGGTGCACCGCCAGGTACCGGGCGATCTCGCCGTACGGCGCGGGTTCGGTGGACTGGACGGCCCGGCGCATGTCGCAGAGGAACGGGGCGGTGCTCAACACCGCGCTGAGGTCGTCGACCAGACCGGCGACGGCCAGGGCGATGCCGCCGCCCTGGCTGTTGCCGACCACGCTGATCCGGTCAGCCGCGACCCCCGGCAGCGCGCGGGCCGCCTCGACCGCCCGGACCGCGTCGGTGATCAGCCGGCGGTAGTGGTAGTTGCGCGGGTCGAGGATCCCCCAGGTGACCGGCCAGGGCCCGCCGGGCGCGCCGTGTGGGTCGGGAGTGTCCCCGGCGCCGTACTGCCCCGCCTGGCCCCGGTTGTCCATCAGCAGGTGCGCGTACCCGGCCACCGGCCAGGTCAGCCGCTCGTGGGGCAACCCCCGGCCACGGCCGTAGCCGGCGTACTCGACCACCGCCGGCAGCGGCTCACGCACTCCGGCCGGACGGGTGTACCAGGCCCGGACCGGTTCACCGCCAAAGCCGGCGAACGTGACGTCCCACGAGTCGAGCAGCCGCAGGTCGGTGGGCTCCGGACGGACATCGGCGAGCACCGGCACGGCGCTCGCCTCGGCGAGCGTGTCCCGCCAGAACTCGTCGAAGTCGTCGGGCTCGTCGACCTCGGGCGCGTACCGATGGAGTTCGTCGACGGTGCTGGTGAAGTGGGGCACGGGTCCTCGCAGGGGCCGGGTCAGTGCGGGTTGGCGGGGGGTGCGGTGCTCTCCCGGACGACCAGCTCGGTGACCAGGTCGATCCGGCTGGTCGCTGGCGCGTTGCCCCTGGTCAGGTCGAGCAGCATCTGGGTGGCGATGCCAGCCATGTCGCGCAGCGGCTGGTTGATCGTGGTGAGGGCCGGGTCGGTCCACGCCGAGACCGGCAGGTTGTCGTACCCGATCACCGAGAGGTCCTCGGGCACTCGCAGGCCGCACTGGCGGGCGGCCCGGAGCACCCCCATGGCCTGGATGTCCGAACCGGCGAAGATCGCCGTGGGCCGGTCCGGTCGGCTCAGCAGTTGCAGGGCGTGGGCGTGTCCGGTGCCCGCGGCGAAACTGCCGTAGCGGACCAGCTCGCGGTCGACAGCGATTCCGGCCTCCTCGTGGGCGGACTGGAAGCCGGCGGCCCGGGCGCGGCTGCACAGCACATCGGGTGGACCGGAGATGACGGCGATCCGCCGGTGCCCCAGCTCCAGCAGGTGCCGTGCGGCGAGCAGGCCGCCGTTCCAGTTGTTCGAACCGACAGTCGGTACGGAGGCCGAGGTCGCGCTGTCGGTGTCGACGACGACGAACGGGATGCCCTGGCGTCGCAGGTGCTGCTGTTGGGCCTCGGCCAGGTGGGAGAGGACGAAGACCACCCCCAACGGACGGTCGGCGATCAACGCCTCCAGCCAACGGGTCGGCGGGCGGTGCGCGCCGTCGAGTTGGGCGACCGACAAGCCGATGCCGGCCGCGCTGGTCACCGCCTCGACGCCGCGCAGGATCTCCATCGCCCACCCGGTGTCGAACTCGTGGAACACCAGGTCGATCCGTCCGCCGACGGTCGACGGTCGGCGGGCGCGGCGCTGGTACTGGTGGCGGTCGAGGCTCGCCTCCACCCGGGCTCTGGTGCCGGGAGCGACGTCGCCACGGCCGTTGAGGACTTTGGACACCGTCGCGACCGAGACGCCGACCTCGTTGGCGATGGTCGCGATGGTGGTCGAGGCGGGTGGGGCGAGCGGGTGGTGCTCTGTCATCGCGGCCTCATACAACATCCGAAAGTTTCGGCAGACCTTAACACGATCGGACATCCACGCCAGTCGGTCCGGCAACCGGTCCGGCCGGTGCCAGCCCGATCCGCGCCGACGTTGGCGACGAGTGGCGACGATGGAGTCACCGGGTGCTGGGACCTACCCCTTCGTGGTCCGACTGAGACCCTTGACACACATCGATGCGCCACTTAGGTTGCCGAAAAGGTTGCGTAGGTTTCCGGAAAGTTTCGGATCGTGAGAAACGTCCGCCACGGAGCTGGTTCCACCAGGGCACGGGGATGTGGCCGGAGCTAAGGGGTCATGGCATGGGAAGTCAGTTGCCCGCAGACAGCGACACCGCGCCCTGGCGCGATCAGCGGCTGTCGCCGACCGAGCGGGCCGAGGCGCTCCTGCCGTTGATGTCGATCGAAGAGAAGATCGCCCAGCTCGTCGGGGTCTGGGTCGGCGCCGAGGCCACCGGCGAGGGGGTGGCACCGCACCAGACCGACATGATCAAAGAGCCGCCACAGTGGAGCCGCGCCATCCAGCACGGGTTGGGCCAGCTCACCCGCCCGTTCGGCACCGCGCCGGTCGACCCGGTGCTCGGCGCGCGGTCGCTGGCGGCCTCGCAGGCGCAGATCGTGGCCGCCAGCCGGTTCGGCATCCCGGCCCAGGTGCACGAGGAGTGCCTGACCGGGTTCGCGGCGTGGCGGGCCACCGTCTACCCGACCCCGCTCAGCTGGGGCGCGGCCTTCGACCCCGAACTGGTCGAGGCGATGGCGGACCGGATCGGGCGTTCGATGCGCGCCGCCGGTGTGCACCAGGGGCTCGCCCCCGTCCTGGACGTCACCCGCGACTACCGGTGGGGGCGCACCGAGGAGACCATCGGTGAGGATCCCTACCTGGTGGGGACGACCGGCGCCGCGTACGTGCGCGGCCTGGAACGGGCCGGCGTGGTGGCCACGCTGAAGCACTTCGCCGGCTACTCGGCCTCCCGGGGCGGGCGCAACCTCGCGCCGGTGCCGATGGGCCACCGGGAGTTGACCGACGTCATCCTGCCGCCGTTCGAGATGGCGCTGCGCCACGGTGGCGCCCGATCGGTGATGAATTCCTACGCCGAGATCGACGGTCTGCCCGTCGCCGCCGACCGCGGGTTGCTGACCGGGTTGCTGCGCGACGAGTGGGGCTTCACCGGCACGGTGGTGGCCGACTACTTCTCCGTTCGCTTCCTGCAGACCCTGCACGGCGTCGCCGAAGGGCCGGCCGACGCGGCCCGGCTCGCCCTGCACGCCGGGATCGACGTCGAGTTGCCCACTGTGGACGCGTTCGGCGCCCCGCTGGTGGACGCGGTGCGCCGCGGTGAGGTCGACGAGGCGCTGATCGACTGCGCGCTGCGCCGGGTGCTGGTCCAGAAGATCGAGCTGGGCCTGCTCGACGAGGGCTGGCGGGAGCTGCCCGACGACGTGGCGTCGCTACGCTTCGACGACGAGGCCAGCCAGGACATCGCCGTACGCCTGGCCCGGGAGTCCGTTGTGCTGCTGCGCAACACCGGAGTCCTGCCACTGCCCACCGGCGGCCGGGTCGCCCTGGTCGGTCCGGTCGCCGACGACCCGATGGCGATGCTCGGCTGCTACTCCTTCCCCAACCACGTCGGCGTCAACCACGACGTCCCCGTCGGGGTGGACATCCCCTCGCTGCGCGACGAGTTGGCCCGACACGTTCCGACGCTCGTTCACGAGCAGGGCTGCGCCATCACCGGCGAGGACACCTCGGGCATCCCGGCCGCGGTGGCCGCCGCCGCCGACGCCGACGTGTGCGTGCTCGCCGTCGGCGACCGGGCGGGCATGTTCGGCCGGGGCACCTCCGGCGAGGGCTGCGACGCGGCCGACCTGCGGTTGCCCGGCGTGCAGGCCGACCTCGTCCGGGCCGTGCTGGCCACCGGCACCCCGGTGGTCCTGGTGCTGATGACCGGGCGCCCGTACGCGCTCGGCCCGGAGTTCGACAGCGCGGCGGCCGTGGTGCAGGCGTTCTTCCTCGGCCAACTCGGTGGGCAGGCGCTCGCCGAGGTGCTCACCGGCGTGGTCAACCCCTCCGGGCGGCTGCCGGTAAGCGTCCCCCGGGACGCCGGCGGGCTGCCGAGCACCTACCTGGCCCCGCCGCTCGGGCAGCGCAACAAGGTCTCCTCGGTCGACCCGACCCCGGCCTACCCGTTCGGCCACGGGCTGAGCTACACCACCTTCGAGTGGTCCGACGCCGAGGTGGTGGACGCGGCGGACGCGCCGGCGACCTGGCCGGTCGACGGCGAGGTGCGGGTGCGGATCACCGTCACCAACACCGGTGACCGGGCCGGCACCGAGGTCGTGCAGCTCTACCTGCACGACCCGGTCGCGCAGACCACCCGCCCGGTGGTCCGGCTGGTCGGCTACACCCGACTGCCGCTGGCGGCCGGCGAGGCGGCGCAGGTGACCTTCGGCGTACCGGCCGACGTGGCGTCCTTCACCGGCCGGTCCGGCCAGCGGATCGTCGAGCCCGGCGCGGTCGAGCTGCGGTTCGGCCGGTCCAGCGGCGAGCAGGCGGCGGCAGTGCCGCTGCGACTGGTCGGGGCCGAGCGCCAGGTCGGCCACCAGCGGGAACTGCTCACCTCGGTGCGGGTCGAACCCCTCGTGGCCGTTCCCCAGTCGGCATAGGAGGCCGAGGATGACATCCACCTTGCGGCCACCACCGCCGGCGCGCCACGTCCTCCGGCGGAGGCCCGCAGCCCCGCCCCGCGCTCGCCGCGCCGGCGCCGGAGTTGGCGGCAGGCGTTGCGTCGGGACTGGCAGCTCTACTCGCTCGCCATCCTGCCGCTGCTGTTCTTCCTGGTCTTCCGGTACCTGCCGATGATCGGGAACGTCATCGCCTTCCGCCGGTTCAGGCCGGGCGGCAGCATCTTCGGTGAGTACTGGGTCGGGCTGCGGTATTTTCGGATGTTCTTCACCGACCCGACGTTCTGGGAGGTGTTCACCAACACCCTGGTGCTCGGGACGTTGACACTGCTGTTCTGTTTCCCGTTGCCGATCGTGCTGGCGCTGTTGCTCAACGAGGTGCGGGCCCGCCGCTTCAAGCGGTTCGTCCAGTCCGTCTCCTACCTGCCGCACTTCCTGTCGATCGTGATCGTGGCGGCGATGGTCATGCAGTTCACCTCGATCGACGGCACCGCCAACCAACTCGTCCGGCTGGTGGGCGGTGAACCGGTGGCCTTCCTGCAACAGGCGGAGTGGTTCCGCACCATCTACGTCTCCTCCGAGGTCTGGCAGACCGTCGGCTGGGGGACCATCCTCTACCTGGCCGCCCTGACCACCATCGACGAGGACCTGTACGAGGCGGCCCGGATCGACGGCGCGAGCCGGCTGCGGCAGACCTGGCACGTCACGTTGCCCGGTATCCGGCCCACGATGGTGACGCTGCTGATCCTCAACATCGGCAGCTTCCTGGCGGTCGGGTTCGAGAAGATCCTGCTGCTCTACAACCCGCTGACCTACCCGACCGCGGACGTGGTCTCCACCTATCTGTTCCGAATGGGCTTCCAGTCCAGCAACTTCAGCTACGCGGCCGCCATCGGCCTCTTCGAGGCGGTGATCGGGCTGGTCCTGGTCCTGTCGGCGAACCTCATCTCCCGGCGCACGGTGGGGACGAGCCTGTGGTGATTCTCGGCACGAGACGCGACGCCCCGAAGACCCGCGGACCGGAGGACAGTCGGGGCTATCGGATCTTCCGGGTCGTCAACACGATCGTCCTGATCGGCGTCGTGGTCGTGACGTTGTACCCGTTCCTGAACATCGTGGCCCGCTCGCTGAGCGAAGAGGCGTACATCATCGCCGGGAAGGTGAGCATCGTTCCACGCGGCTTCGACCTGACCGCGTACAAGCTGGTGACGTCCGACTCGATGTTCTGGACGAACTACCGCAACACCGTGGTGTACACGGTGGTCGCCACGCTCATCTCGATCGTGCTGACCACGTGTTACGCGTACGTGCTGTCGAAGCTGCGGCTCAAGGGGCGTGGTTTCCTGATCGGTGTCGCGCTGTTCACCATGTTCTTCTCCGGTGGCCTGATCCCCAACTACGTGCTGGTCACCAGCCTGGGGATGAAGAACACCATCTGGGCCGTGGTGATCCCGAACGCGATCAGCGTGTTCAACCTGCTGGTCATGAAGGCGTTCTTCGAGAGCCTGCCGAGCGAGTTGGAGGAGGCCGCGGCGGTCGACGGGCTGAACACGTACGGCATCCTGCTGCGGATCGTGCTGCCGCTGTCCAAGGCGATCATCGCCACGATGGTGCTCTTCTACGCGGTCAGCTTCTGGAACTCGTGGTTCACCGCGTTCCTCTACATCGACCGGCAGGACCTGCTGCCGGTCACCGTGTACCTGCGCAACCTGATCGCGGGTGCCACCAGCGCCGAGTCGTCCGGCGCCGCCGACGCCGACAAGATCCAGGCGGCGGCCACCCTCCAGGCCGTGACGATCGTGCTCACCACCCTGCCCATCCTGGCGGTCTACCCCTTCGTCCAGCGGTACTTCGTCCGCGGCGTGATGCTCGGAGCGGTCAAGGGGTGATCGCCCGACCCGCACCATCCCCCCACTCCGAATTCCCACCGAAAGGACGAGCCATGCTCCACAAGACGTGGCGCCGGGTGGCGATAGCCACCGCGGGTCTGCTCGCGCTCACAGTCACCACCGCCTGTTCCGACGACCCGGGTGAGTCGACGGACCTCGCCGAGAACCGGGTCGGCGCGATGGCCAACTACGGCGTCGGCGACCAGTTCAAGGCCACCGAGGCGCTCTCCTTCTCCACGCTCTACAACAACCACACGTTCTACCCGCTGAAGGAGGACTGGCTCTTCTGGTCTGAGCTGACCAAGCGGACGAACGTCAAGATCGAGCCGGTCGCGGTGCCGCTGAGCGACTACGAGCAGAAGCGCAGCCTGCTGATCGGCGCCGGGGACGCTCCGCTGATCATTCCGAAGACGTACCACCCGCAGGAGGACGCCTTCGTCTCCTCCGGGGCGATCCTCCCGGTGAGCGACTACCTGGATCTGATGCCCAACCTCAAGGACAAGATCGCCAAGTGGAACCTCAAGCCGGAGATCGACAACCTGCGGCAGGCCGACGGTAAGTTCTACCTGCTGCCCGGCCTGCACGAGAAGCCCACCCAGGACTACACGGTGCTGGTGCGCACCGACATCATGCAGGAGCTGAACCTGCCGACCCCGAAGACCTGGGACGACCTGTACGCGGTGCTCAAGGCCATGAAGGCGAAGTACCCGAACATCTACCCGTACTCCGACCTGTTCAGCAAGCCGAACCCGACCGGCGCCCTGCTGAACCTCCTCGGCTCGGCCCACGGCACCTACGCGGGCTGGGACTACCAGCACGCCACCTGGGACCCGGCCGCGAAGAAGTACACCTACACCGGCTCGTCCGAGCAGTACAAGCAGATGGTCACGTTCCTGCACAAGCTCGTCGCCGAGGGCCTGCTCGACCCGGAGAGCTTCACCCAGACCGACGACCAGGCGCGCCAGAAGCTCGCCAACGGCAAGTCCTTCGTGGTCACCGGCAACGCGCAGACGCTTGTCAACAACCACCGGCCCGACCTGGCCAAGACCCTGCCGAACGCCAAGATGGCCAAGATCCCGCTGCCGGTCGGCCCGGCCGGTGAGATCAACCCGTTCCCCCGGCTGGAGAACGGCATCATGATCTCCACGAAGGCCCGGGAGAGCAAGAACTTCGTGGCCATGATGCAGTTCATCGACTGGTTGTGGTATTCGGACGCAGGCCTTGAGTTCGCCCGCTGGGGCATCGAGGGCACCACCTTCACCAAGGACGCCTCCGGCAAACGGTCGCTCGTTCCGGGGGTGGACTTCCTCGGCCTCCACCCGACGGCGCCCAAGCACCTGCAGAAGGACTTCGGCTTCCAGAACGGCGTCTTCGCCTACGGCGGCAGCCCCGACCTGGTCCGCGGGTTCTTCTCCCCGGAGGAGCTGGAGTTCCAGAAGGTGATGGACGCCCGCAAGCCGAGGGAGGTGCCCCCGCCGCGCCCGTTCACCGACGAGGAGCGCGAGCAGGTGTCGCTCTGGGAGACCCCGCTGAAGGACTTCGTCACCCAGAACACGCTGAAGTTCGCTCTCGGCCAGCGACCCCTCACCGAGTGGGACGCCTACGTGGCGGAGCTGAAGGCCAAGAACTCCGAGCAGTACATCGACGTGGTCAACAAGGCGTACGAGCGGTTCCAGAAGAAGAACGGCTGAGTAGCGGGGGAGTCCGGTCGGGCGGTCCAGCGCGGCCCGACCGGGCACCCCGGCAGGACGACCAGAGGACAGCGATGCGGATCAGCGTTCCCGACCGGCCCACCGGCCGCCTCACCGACGCCTGGCGGCGCTGCGTCGGCACCGGCCGGTTGGAGCTGGCGTTGCGTCGCGACTACCAGGACTCGCTCGCCCTCATCCAACGCGACATCGGGTTCCACCACATCCGCGGCCATGGGCTGCTCAGCGACGGCGTCGGCGTGCACCGCCCGTACGACTACCAGGGCGAGCGCCGGGTGCAGCACTCGTTCAGCTACCTGGACCAGATCGTCGACGCCTACCTTGAGCTGGGCATCCGCCCCTTCGTCGAGCTGGGGTTCATGCCCTCGGGCCTGGCCTCCGGCGACCAGACCGTGTTCTGGTGGCAGGGCAACGTGACGCCACCCGAGTCCTTTCCGGAATGGGCGGACCTGGTTCGCGCCACTGTCGCCCACCTGGTCGACCGCTACGGCGTCGACGAGGTCCGGGGCTGGCCGATCGAGGTGTGGAACGAGCCGAACCTGGCGCCGTTCTGGCCGGGGGCCGACCGCGACGCGTACCACCGGCTGTACGAGGTGAGCGCGCACGCGGTCAAGGAGGTCGACGCGTCCCTGCTGGTCGGCGGCCCGGCGATCTCCCCGGGGGCGGACGACTGGCTGCTGCCCTTCGCGACGTTCGTCACCGACCGACAGGTGCCCGTCGACTTCGTCAGCCGGCACGCGTACACCTCCGGGCCGGCCCAGCACGTGCCGTTCGGCACCCACCAGACCCTCGCCCCGGCGGCGGACCTGCTCACCCAGTTCGCCGCACCGCGCCGGCACCTGGCCGGCACCGCGCTGGCCGACCTGCCGGTGCACGTCACCGAGTTCAACTCCTCCTACCGGCCGGACAACCCGATCCACGACACCGCGTTCCACGCCGCCTACCTCGCACCCGTGCTGGCCGGCGGCGGCGACCTGGTCGACTCGTTCTCGTACTGGACGTTCAGCGACATGTTCGAGGAGGGGGGGATCCCGACCGCCCTGTTCCACGGCGGGTTCGGCCTGCTCACCCACCGCCAGATCAAGAAACCCACCTACCACCTGTACGCCTTCATGGCACGCCTCGGCGACGAGGTGCTGGCGCGCGGCGACGACCACCTGGTCACCCGCCACCCCGACGGCCGGATAGCGGTACTGGCCTGGGCGCCGGTGGACGTCACCGGGTTGGCGCCGCCGCCGGAGCGACACCCGCTGGCCCTGTCGATCCCACTCGGCGCGCCGCCACCACGTCGGCGTTCCTGCTCCGCTCGTCGGTCGGCGAGGAGGCCGGCAACGCCTGGGCGGCCTGGGGTGAGATGGGCCGTCCCCGGTCACCCCGCGCCGCCAGCTCGACGCGCTGCGGGAGGCCGCCGAGCCGGCCCGGACTCACGGTGCCCTGCCGGTCACCGCCGGCCGGGTGGACGTGGACGTCACCCTCAATCGGCACGAGGTCACAGTGCTGGAGCTGAGCCCGGTGGTGGACGAGACGCCGCCGTGGTGGGACGCCGGCCGCCTGCTCGGGCTGCCAACCGGGGCGGACCGGAAGGAGCGACAGTGAGCGGCGGCACCCAGACCTGGCGGCAGTTCGGCGACGGGCCACTGTCGCGGATCACCGCCCGGGTGCACATCCTGCTCGTGGTCGAGCTGCTGCTCCTGCTCAGTACCCTGCCCGGCCTGCTCCCGGTGCTGTTGTTGAGCCGAGACCCCAGCAACCTGCCAGTGGTCGCGCTCTTCCTGGTGCCGGTCGGCCCGGCGGTCTCCGCCGCCCTGTACGCCCTGCGCCACCAACGTCCCGACGTGACCGACCTGCGGCCCGCCCGCTGGTTCTGGCGCGGCTACCGGGCGAACGCGGTCGGCGTCCTGCGCGTCTGGGTGCCGACGCTGCTGTGGCTGACCGTGCTCGCGGTCAACCTCGCCCACCTGGACGCGGTCGGCCTGCCGGGCTGGTGGGTGGTGCCGCTGGTGCTGATCGCCGCGGGGGTGACGCTCTGCGCGGCCAACGCCCTGGTGATCACCTCGCTGTTCGACTTCCGCACCCGGGACGTGCTCCGGCTGGCCGTGCACTTCCTCGTGCGTACCCCCGGTGTCACCGTCGGCAACGCCCTGCTGCTGGCCGCGGCGGCCGCGATCACCGCGGTCTCCTCCGAGGCGGTGCTGGCGTTGTTCGCCTCGATCGCGGTCCTGGCGTTCCTGCGGATCAGCGACCCGATGATCCACCTGATCCGGAAGGAGTTCACCGCATGAGCCTTCCCCTCACCGACGCCGCCCGGATCGACCTGGTCACCCTCGGCGTGTTCGACTGGGCGCTGACCCAGCCCGCCGAGGACGTGTACGACTTCACGCTGCTGGTGATGGACGTGCCGGGTCCGCTCGGGCAGCTGATGGGTGTCCGGGTCGACGAGTGGGACGCGCGCGGCCCGGAGGTGGTCAATCCGGTCCGCCTGGGCGACGGCCCGGATCGGGTCGAGGTCGAGGCGCGGCTGCTGTTCGAGGTGGTGATCCCGCAGGGCGCGGAGGTGATCGGCACCTACCGGGCCGACTTCTACGCGGGCACCCCGGCGGTGACCCGCAACGGCTTCGGCGCCGGCGACGGCTGGTACGTGGCCGCCGGCCTCGACCAGGCCGGCGTGTCCTGGGTGGTCCGGCAGGTGCTCGCCCGGCACGACGTGCTCGGGCCCTGTCCGGACGTGTCGGACCTGGAGTCCGCCGTCCGGGTCGCACCGGACGGCTCCCGGCTGCTGTTCCTGCTCAACCACCGCGCCGAGCCGGTCCAGGTGGTCGCCCGGACCGCTGGCGTGGACCTGCTCACCGGTGACCGATTCGCGACCGGCGCCCAGCTGCGGCTGCCGGCGTACGGCGTTGTGGTGTTGCGGGAGGACCGATGAACGCCGAAGAGTCGATGGAGCTGGACCGACTGCTCTTCGTCGAGGAACCGTCGGAACCCGACGAGCCGCGCGTACACGCCGCCTGGCTGCCGCCGGAGGCGTTCCGGGCGCTCGGCGCGCGCCGCGTCCTCATCCACGGTGACGGGTTGCTCGTCGACACCGTCCTGGACGAGGTGTCGCGTGCCTGCGCGCGCTACGGCGGGCGGGTGTGGCACTCCCCGTCCTGGGACGTCGACGTCGACCTGGTGTTCGCCCTGCGCGGGGCCGACGAGCTGCCCAGCCTGTCGGTGCGGGCGGCCCGGGCGGCGGGGGAGGCGGCGCTGGCCGAGACCGGCGACGGCGCGCCCCTGGGCGACGAGGGGTTCCTGTTGGCGCGCGACGGCGACGTGACGGTGGTGCTGGCCGACGCGCCCGCCGGCCTGCTGTACGGGCTCTTCCACGTGGTGCGGCTCTGCGCGGCGGCCTTCGATCCGGCCCGTCCGGCGGAGCGGCACCGACCGGCGTTGCGGCGGCGGATGCTGAACCACTGGGACAACGTGGCCGTGCACCCGGTGATGGGCCAGGTGGAGCGGGGGTACGCGGGTGGCTCGATCTTCTGGCAGGAGGGCCGTCCACGCGGCGACCGGGCCCGGTTGCGGGAGTACGCTCGGCTGCTGGCCTGCACCGGCGTCAACGCGGTCTCGGTGAACAACGTCAACGTGGGCCGTACCGAGGCGCTGCTGCTCACCGACCGGCTCGGGGACGTCGCCGAGATCGCGGACGTGCTGCGCCCGTACGGCATCCGGGTGCACCTGTCGGTCAGCTTCGCCGCGCCGATGATCCTCGGCGGTCTGCCCACCGCCGACCCGCTGGACGACGCCGTGCGGGCCTGGTGGGCCGCGACCACCCGGCGGGTGTACGAGCGCATCCCGGACTTCGGCGGCTACCTGGTGAAGGCCGACTCGGAGGGGCAACCCGGCCCGTTCAGCTACGGGCGGGACCACGCCGACGGGGCGAACCTCCTCGCCGAGGCGCTCGCCCCGCACGGGGGAGTGGTGCACTGGCGGGCGTTCGTCTACAACCACCACCAGGACTGGCGGGACCGGTCCACCGACCGGGCGCGGGCCGCCTACGACCACTTCGCCCCGCTCGACGGACGCTTCCGCACCAACGTGGTGCTCCAGGTGAAGTACGGCCCGGTGGACTTCCAGACCCGCGAGCCGGTCTCACCGGTGCTCGCCGCGATGCCGGCCACCCGGCTGGCGGTGGAGTTGCAGGTCACCCAGGAGTACACCGGCCAGCAGCGGCACGTCTGCCACCTCGGCCCGTGGTGGAGCGAGGTGCTGCGCTTCGCGCCCTGGGGGCCGGGCGGACGGACGATCGCCGACGTGGTCACCGGCGAGGCGGCGGCGGGCGGGGGTCTCGTCGCGGTCGCCAACGTCGGCGACGACCGCTTCTGGACCGGGCATCCGTTGGCGCAGGCCAACCTGTACACGTTCGGTCGGCTCGCCTGGGATCCCCGCCGGGACCCGGCGGAGGTCCTCGACGAGTGGATCACGCTGACCTTCCCGCCGTCGGCGACCGCCGATCCGGACCTGGTCCGGCAGACGCTGCACGAGATCATGGACGATTCGTGGCGCAGCTACGAGCGCTACACCGCCCCGCTGGGCGTCGGCTTCATGGTCAATCCCGGTGACCACTACGGGCCCGGCGTCGACGGGTACGAGTACACCCGCTGGGGCACCTACCACTTCGCCGACCGTGACGGCGTCGGCGTGGACCGCAGTCGCGCGTCGGGCACCGGCTTCGCCGCCCAGTACCCGCCGTACTGGGCGAAGGTCTACGAGTCACCCGAGAGCTGCCCGGACGAGCTGCTGCTCTTCTTCCACCACGTGCCGTACGGGCACGTGTTGCACAGCGGGTCGACAGTCATCCAGCACATCTACGACACCCACTTCGCCGGTGTCGAGGAGGTGGTCGCGATGCGACGGAGGTGGCAGACGTTGAACGGGATGATCGACCCGAGCGTGTACGAGCGGGTCGCGGAACGCCTCGACGAGCAGGTGCGGTGTGCCACCGAGTGGCGCGACCAGGTCAACACGTACTTCTTGCGCAAGTCAGGGGTGCCGGACGAGCGCGGGCGCGAGATCCACTGATCGCCGACACGTTCCGGGAAGGTTCCGATAATATCTCGGCACCTACCGGCCCCGATCACGTTCGCTGATGGTGGGTGATGTGCAGGTCGTCGCCAGAACCGTGGCGCCGAAAGGCTTCCGGAAGTCTTGACAATCGAGCGCGCTCGATTGAAGCTGACATGGTCACGCGAGCCGCGGTCAAGGTCGGGCGAAGGGCAGTCCTCGACTTGAGTCCCCTTCCACGCGCCTTTTTCGCAAGGGATCGCGACGATGACACTGAAGACACGAGTGCTTGGCGTCGTCATGGCGGCGGTGGCAGTGGCCGCTGCGGCGTTGACGGTCGCCACGCCGGCGTCGGCGGCGACGCTCACCCAGGTGACCAACTTCGGCAACAACCCGACAAACCTACAGATGCACCTGTACGTGCCGGACCGGGTGGCGACCCGACCGGCGATCCTGCTGGCGATGCACTACTGCACCGGCACGGGCCCGGCGTTCCACTCGGGCACGCAGTACGCGTCGCTCGCGGACCGCTACGGGTTCATCGTGATCTACCCGTCGGCCACCCGCAGCAGCAAGTGCTGGGACGTCTACTCGCCGCAGGCGCTGCGCCGTGGCGGCGGCAGCGACCCGGTCGGGCTGATGTCGATGGTCGACTACGTGAAGCAGCGCTACTCCGCCGACCCCGCCCGGATCTTCGCCACCGGCACCTCGTCGGGCGCGATGATGACCAACGTCATGCTGGGTGACTACCCGGACGTGTTCGCGGCGGGCGCCTCGTTCGCCGGGGTGCCGTTCGCCTGTTTCGCCACCGGTGGCACCTCGGAGTGGAACAGCCAGTGCGCTAACGGGCAACTCACCCGGACCGCCCAGCAGTGGGGCGACCTGGTCCGCGAGGCGTATCCCGGCTACACCGGTCAGCGGCCACGGATGCAGATCTGGCACGGCACCAACGACGAGACGCTGCGTTACCCGAATTTCGGCGAGCAGGTCAAGCAGTGGACGAACGTGCACGGGCTGAGCCAGACCCCGACGTACACCGACACCCCGCAGTCCGGCTACACCCGTACCCGCTACGGCGGCCGCGGCCCGATGGCCCCGGTCGAGGCGATCAGCATGCAGGGTGTCACGCACAACCTGCCGGTCGACGCCGCGCAGGCGATCCGCTTCTTCGGGCTGGACGGACCACCCCGCCGCCGACCACCCCGCCGCCGACCACCCCACCCCCG
>NZ_JAEVHL010000028.1 GCF_016803395.1 Micromonospora tarensis
CCGACGCAGCTCGACCACCGCCTCGTCCTGGCCGACCAGGTCGGCGAAGACGTCCGGCATCAGGTCTTCGTGCTCCATCGTCACCAGCTCCGCGTCGGATAACTCGGGCTGCACCGAGGTGTCCGGGCCCTGTGCCGGCCGGGGGTGCACGATGCCGCCCGGGCTGCCGAGCAGCTCCTCGACCCGCCGGACCACCTGCCCGGTGATCTCGTCGGCCGGCCGGGACGCGTCGAGGACGAGGTAGCGCTTCGGGTCGGCGGCGGCGAGGTCGAGGAAGGCGTACCGGACGCGCTCGTGGAAGGAGACCGACTCGGCCTCCAGCCGGTCGGCGCCGGCGTTGCGCGAGGCCACCCGGGACAGGCCGGTGCGCGGCTCGACGTCCAGCAGCACCACCAGGTCGGGCTTGAGCCCACCGGTGGCCCAGGAGGAGAGCCAGGAGACCTCGTCCACCGGCAGTGTCCGGCCGGCGCCCTGGTACGCCAGGGACGAGTCGACGTACCGGTCGCTGATCACCACACCGCCGCGGGCCAACGCGGGCCGGACCACGGCGGCCACGTGGTGCGCCCGGTCGGCGGCGTAGAGCAGCGCCTCGGCCCGGGGGGACGGCGCCTCGTCGCCGGAGGTGTCCAGCACCAGCGACCGGATTCGCCGGCCGACCCCGGTGGCGCCCGGCTCGCGGGTGACCACGACATCGCGCCCCTTGCCGCGCAGCCGCTCGGCGAGCGCGGCGAGCTGGGTGGACTTGCCGGCGCCCTCGCCGCCCTCGAACACCACGAACAGCCCGGTGGACACGAACGGCTCGGAGGGCATCAGCGGGCGACCCCGGATCGAGCCCCAGAGGTCAGCGAGGACGGGGACGCCCTTCTTGTCGTCCATCTGGCCGAACGCGCTGATCCCGGCGAAGATGCCGGCGGCGCCGGCGGCGAGCAGCAGCAGCCGGGTCGAGGAGATGGACACGCCGAGGTCGGCGATGGTCAGCTTGCGGGAGCCGCCGACACCGACCAACACACTGCTCAACCCGATGGCCAGGATCAGCACCAGCCGGGTGCCGATCTGCACCACGGCGAAGACCCGGCCGCGCACCTCGTCGGCCACCTCGCCGCCGAGCAGGGTTGTGCCGGCCAGGAAGGCCATCCCGGCACCGGCGCCGACCAGCACCGCGCCGACGATCGCCATGGACAGGTGGATGGCGAAGGCGAGGGTCATCACGGCGGCGCTGGCCAGCACGATGCTCATGCCGAACCAGCGACGCCGGGACATCTCCTTGACGACCATCGGACCGAGCCCGATGCCGAGCGCCAGACCGACGAAGATCGCACCGAAGAGCAGTGAGAACGCGGCGTCGCCAGCGCCCAGCGAGTTGGCGAAGAACTTGGCCGTGCCGACCACGATGCCGCCACCGGCGAACGCGCCGAAGATGCCCAGCACCAGGCCACGGACGAGCGGGGTCTGCCCGATGTACTTCCAGCCCTCGGAGAACTGCCGGAACATGCTCTGCTCGGCGCGCTCGGTCTCACCGCGTTGGGCATCGCTGATCTCCTTGATCCCGAACGCCACCACCAGTGCGGTGGCGAGCCGGGAGAAGGAGTTGATCCAGAGCGCGAGCTGGGCCGGCTCGGCCCAGGAGGGTAGGTCGCCGCCGACGGCACCGCGAACGCCACGGTCGAGCACGGCGAGGCCGACGGCGGCGGCGACCGGGGTAAGGCCGTACGTGGTGATCAGGGTGAGCTGGTTGGCCGCCTCCAGCCGGGCGCGCGGGATCAGGTTGGGGACCGCGGCCTCCTTGGCCGGGATCCAGAGCAGGGTGAGCGACTCGATCAGGAATGTGGCGATCAGCGCCCAGCCGACCACCAGGCCGCCTGCGGCGCCGGTGAGGGCGTAGAGCGGAATGGAGGCGAAGAGCACGAAGCGCAGCAGGTCACAGATGACCATCGTCCAGCGTCGGTCGAACCGGTCGGCGAAGACGCCGGCCACCGGTCCGAGCACCAGCGCGGGCAGCAGCCGGATCGCGGTGACCCCACCGAACGCGGCGCCCTGGGCGGTGCTGCCCTGCACCTGCGAGGCGGCGAAGAGGGCGGTGGCCAGCAGGCCGAGCCAGTCGCCGAAGGAGGCCGCGCCGAGCACGATCCAGAGCCGGCGGAACGGCTGGATGCGCAGCACGGACCGGATGGCGGCATAACCCGACGGATCTACCTGACCGCCGCTGGGCTGGTTGGCGGCGTTACCCGACTGGTCGCCGGAGCGCGACACGCCGGGCGACTCGCCGCTGTTCTGGCTTTCGATGGCCGTACCTCCACGTGCCGGCCCATCGCTGGGCACCCCCGGTGCAACACTCTAGACCCGGTGAGGGCCGCCCCACCGGTGACATTCTCCTGCTCGCTGAGCCTAGGCCGCCGGAGGTACCGATCGCAGCCCGGACGTACGCGAGGGGATTTCGCATTCTTCGTCGGACAGTTAGCGTGCACACGTGGCCATCGAAAGCGACAAACTTCGCGAGCGCCTGGATCGGGCGACCGCCCACCTCGACCCGCCGTACGCGGTGGTCGACCTCACCGCCTTCGACACCAACTCGGCCGCCCTGGCCGACCGCTCCGCCGGCAAGCCGATCCGGCTCGCCAGCAAGTCGGTGCGCAGCCGGGAGTTGATCACCCGAGCTCTCGCCCGGTCCGGCTGGCGGGGCGTGATGGCGTTCACAGTGCCCGAGGCGATCTGGCTGGTCCGCTCCGGCGTGAGCGACGACGTGCTGGTCGCGTACCCGAGCGCGGACCGGGCCGCGCTCGCCGAACTCGGCGCCGACCCGGTGCTCGCCGCCGCGATCACCCTGATGATCGACGGCACCGGCCAACTCGACCTGGTCGACTCCGTGCGGGCACCCGGCCAGCGCTCCGAACTACGACTCTGCCTGGACCTGGACGCGTCCTGGCGACCGCTGCGCGGGGTGCACGTCGGCGTCCGCCGGTCACCGGTGCACAGCGCGCGGGCAGCGGGCGCGCTCGCCGCCGCCGTCGCCGGTCGAGCTGGCTTCCGGCTGGTCGGGCTCATGTCGTACGAGGCGCAGATCGCTGGCCTGGGCGACGCGCCGCCGGGGCGGACGCTGCTGGCCGGCGCGATCCGGCTGGCCCAGCGCGGGTCGTACCGCGAGTTGCTGGCCCGCCGGGGTGCGGCGGTGGCCGCCGTACGCGAGCACGCCGACCTGGAGTTCGTCAACGGCGGCGGCACCGGCAGCGTGGCCGCGACCAGCGCCGATCCCGCGGTCACCGAGGTCACCGCGGGATCGGGCCTGTACGGGCCGACGCTGTTCGACGCGTACCGCGCCTGGCGACCCACCCCGGCGGCGTTCTTCGCCTGCGCGGTGGTCCGCCGACCGACGCCGGAGCTGGCGACGGTGCTCGGCGGTGGCTGGATCGCCTCCGGCCCCGCCGCCGACAGCCGGCTGCCCCGGCCGTGGCTACCGGCCGGGCTGAAGCTGGTCGGCACCGAGGGCGCCGGCGAGGTGCAGACCCCGCTGTCCGGCGCGGCGGCGGCCACCCTGCGCGTCGGTGACCGGGTGTGGTTCCGGCACGCCAAGGCGGGCGAGCTGTGTGAACGGGTCAACGAGCTGCACCTGGTCGAGGGGGACACGGTCGTGGCGACCGTCCCCACCTACCGGGGTGAGGGGCAGGCGTTCCTCTGAGGCCCGCGCCCCGCGCCGGCTCAGACCGGCTGCACCGCCTCGGCCGGCGCCTCCGCGCTGGACCGGCCGCTCTCCGGACCGTCGACCTGGCGGTGCAGGTACTCCCGGATCAGCGCCTTCGCCTCCTGTAGCACCCGCTCGTCGCCGTCGGACTTGCGGCGGAAGGCGAGCTTGATCAGCGCGTCTGCCGCCTCGACCGCGATCTCCAGCACGAAGCGCAGCTGGGGCACGTCGGTGAGCCCGAAACGTTCGGTGAGCACCCGGGCCAACTGGTCGGCGATCACGCCGTTGTTGTCCCGCTGCTCGTCGAGCAGGTGCAGGTCGACCACGTCGCCGAAGTGCAGCGTACGGAAGCCGGGAACGGTGCGGTGCATCGTGATGTACTCGTCGATCCCCGCGTCGACGCCGTCCCACCAGTGGGTCATCTCGTCGGAGGCGAACCGCTCGTCGAGGCGTTGGAGGTAGGACTCCATCGTCCGCAGGGTCAACGCCTGCACGATCGCCCGCTTGTCCGGAAAGAACTGGTAGACCGACCCGATCGCCACCTCGGCACGCTCGGCGAGCAGGGTCGTGGTCAGCCCCTCGTACCCCACCTCGTCGACGAGTTCGGCGCAGGCATCCAACATGCGCTGTACCCGCGCGACACTTCGACCTTGCACCGGTACGCGGCGCAGCGGCCCGGTCGTGGCGGCTGGTGTGGACACTCTGCGCCACCCCCCTTCGACGGATGAACATATCTCCACGTCACGAGTCCGTGACTACCGGTACAACGAGCGGATCGCAATTGCGGTATTTACCAGCTAGAACGTTCCTGATATGAAGTCAGTTCATATTCATGAATGAGGAGCGCGCATGGTCGGCACCGCACCGCTCACCGCTCGATGGTCCAACTGGGCCGGCAACCAGCGTGGCAGCGCCGCCACCGTCCTGCGCCCCGGCTCGCCGACCGACGTCGTGGCAGCCGTCCGCGGCGCCGCCTCGGCGGGCGGTCGGATCCGGGTGACGGGCAGCGGGCACTCGTTCACCGCGGTCGCGCTCGCCGACGACCAACGGATGGAACTGTCGAACCTGGACACGCTGGTCAGCGTGGACGTCGCCCACCGACTGGTCACCGTGCCGGCGGGCATGACCCTGCACGCGCTCAACGGCCTGCTCGCCCGGCACGGGCTGGCACTGCCCAACCTCGGAGACATCGACGCACAGACCGTCGCCGGAGCGATCTCCACCGGCACCCACGGCACCGGGGCAGGATACGGGTGCCTGTCCACCTTCGTCGAGGCGATCACACTGGTCACCGGGACCGGCGAAGTGCTGCGCTGCTCCGCCGACGAGCATCCCGACGTGCTCGCCGCCGCCCGGGTGTCGCTCGGCGCGCTCGGCGTCCTGGTCGAGGTGACACTGCGCTGCGTGGATGCCTTCGTGCTGCACGCCCACGAGCGCCCCGCCGCCCTGGCCGACGTGCTCGGCGACCTGCCGGCGCTGATCGGCCGCCACGACCACGTCGAGTTCTACTGGTTCCCCTACACCGAACGGGTCCAGGTCAAGACCAACGACCGGGTACCCGCCGACGACCAGCCCCTGCCCCGCTGGCGCGGCTGGCTGGACGACGACTTCCTGTCCAACACCGTCTTCGCCGGGGCCTGCCGCCTCGGCCGGACCGTGCCGGCGCTGGCCCCGACGATCAGCGCGGTGTCCGCCCGCGCGCTCACCGAACGCCACTACACCGGCCGCTCCGACCGGGTCTTCTGCACCCCGCGTCGGGTCCGCTTCGTGGAGATGGAGTACGGCCTGCCCCGCGAGGCGTTGCCCGAGGCACTCGCCGCGCTCCAACGGATCGTGACCGGGCTACCGTTCAAGGTGCTCTTCCCGGTGGAGGTGCGGTTCACCGCCGCCGACGACATCTGGCTGTCGCACGGCTACGGCCGGGACAACGCCTACATCGCCGTGCACCAGTACGTCGGCATGCCGTACGAGCCGTACTTCCGGGCCTTCGAGGAGGTGGCGGCCGGTCTGGGCGGTCGCCCGCACTGGGGCAAGCTGCACTACCGCGACGCCGCCTCGCTGGCCGAGGCGTACCCCCGTTTCACCGACTTCCAGGCCGTCCGCGACCGGCTCGACCCGCACCGCGTCTTCACCAACCCCCACCTGAACCACGTCCTGGGTGCCTGACGGCGGGGTGCTACAGCGCCAGGTCGTCCAGGTCGACGGCAGCGGCCATGACCTCGGCGCCCTTGTCGTTCAGGTGCATGCCGTCGCCGCTGTCCAGCGCCGGGTGGATGTGGTCGGGGGCGTGCGGACTGGCGACGGCCTGGGCCACGTCGACGACGGCGTCGAAGACGTCCGTCGTGCGGATCCAGTCGTTCACCTCGCGCCGGGTGGCGAGGCCCGCCGGAGTGCTGATCTCCGGGCCGGCGCCGGCGAAGGAGCCGATGGTGGCGGCGACGATCCTCAGTCCGGCGGTGTGCGCACGCGCGGCCAGCGTCGTGAAGCCGTCGACGAGGGCGGCGGCGGAGACGGGAGGCTCGCCGAGCATGGCGGGCAGGCCGAGGTCGTTGATACCGAAGTGGACCAGGACGTGGCTCACCGCCGCGATCGAGAGGACGTCGCGGTCGAAGCGGGCCAGCCCGTGTTCGCCGACGGTGTCGCGCAGCAGGCGATTTCCGGCGATGCCCTGGTTGACGACCCAGCCGTGCCGCAGCCGCCGGTTGAGGACGTCGACGGAACGGCGGTTCGCGCCGATCGTGGTGCCGACCCCCTCGAACCACGAGTCGCCGAAGGCCACCGCGATCGACGTGCCCTGCGGGGCGAGCACGTCGACACCCGACAGGTAGAACCGGGCCTCGGCCTGCTCCGTCCCCGGCAGGACGGGCGACGTGACGTGGTTGCCGTCGGCTATCCGGGCGATCTCCGTCGGCCTGTGCGAATGGGTGGCCAGATCGGTCCGCTCCGGGAGGTAGAGGCTCACGACCAGGTCCGAGCCGCCCCGCACGGAAACGTCGACCGGGTCCGTGACGGCCTCTTCACCAGCCGGGACGACGCGGTGCTCGGCACCGTCGAAGGTGAGCGTGACCTGCCGGTGGCCGACGCCGGCGGTGGCCGCCCCGATGGTCAGCGGAGTGCGGCCGTAACGGTTCGTCAGGCGTACCCGGAAGGCGTCCCCACCGCCGGCCAGGTGCAGCACCTGACGGACGGTCTGGTCGGCGAAGCGCCGAGGTGCGCTGAACTGCAACCGCTCGTAGGGGCTGATCACCGCGGTACGGAAACCGGCTGTCCAGATCATGGTCGTTGCCTGCCCTTCAGATGTCCAGGACGACCCGGCCCCTGGTCGAGCTCTGCTCGACCAGTTCGTGCGCCTTCGCTATCTCCGTCAACGGCAACCGGGCGGCGATCGGGTAGCGCAGGTCACCGGCGACCAGCGCGGCTGTCAGTTCGGTCGCGGCGGCCTCGTTCGCTGACTCCGGGAAGTCGTCGTTGCTCAGGAACCGGACCGTGATGTTCTGGAAGCCCAGCGGCCAGTACGGAATGGACGGCTCGGCGGCCCCGGTCGCGTAGGTCGCGATCACGCCACCGATGCGGAGGATCTCCAGGTTGGTCGTGAGGTTCGCGTCGAAGGCCAGCTCGGCCACCCGGTCGACCGGTTCCCCACCGGTGTATTCGAGGATCCGGGTGGCGACACCGCCACCGGCGGTGTCCACCGCGTGGTGCGCCCCCGCGGCCAGCGCGGATCCCACCTGGTCGGGCCGGCGAACCGTCGCGATCACGATGGCGCCGCCCCGGCGGGCCACCGCCAACGCGGCCCGTCCGACCGCGCCGAGAGCACCGGTGACGACGACCCGCTGCCCGCGCACGGGACCGTCGGCGAAGATCGCCCGGTGCGCGGTGATGCCCGGGATACCGAGCCCGGCCGCCTGCTCGTCCGGCACGTCGGCGGGGAGCGGCACGGCGTGCCGAGCCGGCACCACTGTGTACTCCGCGGCGGTGCCGAACGGGCGGTACGACTGGGCGAGGTAGACCCAGACCCGTTCGCCGACGCGGGACGGGTCGACACCCAGGCCGACCGCGTCGATCACGCCGGCGCCGTCGCCGTGCGGGACGACCCGGGGAAACGACATGGTGGATCCCCACCAGCCCTGCCGCTTGCCGAGGTCACCGACGTGAATTCCGGAAACCGACACGCGGACCCGGACCTCGCCCTCAGCCGGCCACGGATCGGGCAGCTCACCGATTTGGAGCACCTCCCGCGCCGGGCCCTGCCGGTCGTACCACGCCGCGCGCATCAGCAGCCCGCCGACTCGGTCGTGGTGCCCTCCTCGACGCTGATCACCGCGTCGATCAGGGAGAAGAAGGTTTGGATACCGGGCCGGTCCGCGCCCCGACGGCGGGATTCGGCGAAGTCCGCGGCGGAGCCCCAGAAGACGATGTCCAGCCACTCGTCGGCCGACAGTCGGATCAGTCGGGCTTCGAGGAAGCCGGCACGGTCGGCCTGGAAGTCACGCAACATCGCCGGTCGCGCGGCCAGCAGAGCCTCGGCGCGCTCGGCGGACACCCGGAAGCGGGTCATCTCGACGGTGGTCATCGTTCCTCATTCCGTTCGGGTGCTGGCGCCGCGCCCGTTGTTCCCAGCATCAGCTTGAGCTGGGCCAGGAGGACCGCGCGGAAATCCGTGACTGTGGGACTGGGGTGGTGCTGAACCCGGAAGACGATCAGACCGGCCAGCGCCGAGAGGAGGAGATCCGTCACCGCTTCGGCGTCGTGGGTGAGCGTGAAAGCACCCCGCTGCGCGCCTTCCCGAACGGCGGCCAGAAAGGGTGCCCGGTAGCGCGTCCACACGTCGGTGCTGTGCTCGCGGAGTTCGTCGTCGCGCATGGCCGAGCGCCAGAACTCGACGAGGATCTGCCGGGTGCTCTCCGAGTTGTGCAGGCTGCGGTCCACCAGCCCGACCAGTCGCCGCCACGGATCGGTCTCGGCGGCGGACACCGACTCCAGGGCGGCCACCTCCCGGTCGGTGCAGACCTCCATCGCCTCGATGATCATGTCTTCCCGGGACCCGAAGTAGGTCTGCAAGGTGCTGATCGCGACACCTCCGGCCGCCGCGACGTCCGCGAAGCGGGTGTTCTCGTAGCCACGCGTGGCGAGCACGTCGGCCACGGCGTCGAGCACGGCGGTCCGTCTCTCCCCGCCCGCGCGCCTCTTCCGGCTGGCTGGCATGGCCATACGGTACGACCATACCGACAAAGCGGCGAACGGCTCCACGGCGAGCGTGACACGGAACACCTGTTTCCAGGCCGAATCGACGGCGCGAGCACGTGAAGCCGCGCCAACGTGCGAGCGGCGAGGCCGCGCTGCCAGCCGCCGGATGGAGATCTTGGACAGTTTCCGTCCTCACGGAACGGAAACTGTCCAAGATCTACGAAGTCGGACCGGTGCGGCACCGATCAACCAGCTCGCGCCGGGGCTTACTCGGTGCTGGTGGCGGCCTTGCGCGGGGCGGCCTTCTTGGCCGGGGCCTTCTTCGCCGCCGTCGCCTTCGCGGTGGTGGTCTTCTTGGCGGCGGTGGACTTGCTGGCAGCGGCCGTCTTCTTGGTGGCCGAGGCCTTCTTCGCCGTAGCCGAAGCCTTCTTCGCCGTGGTCGCGGCCTTCTTCGCCGGGGCCTTCTTCGCCGCCGCCTTCTTCCGTGGCGCCGGACCCTTCGCCCGCTTTTCGGCGAGCATCTCGGACGCTTCCTCGATGCTCAACGCCTCCGGAGTCTGCCCGCGCCGCAGCGACGCGTTGACCTCCCCGTCGGTGACGTACGGGCCGAACCGGCCGTCCTTGATCACCAAAGGCTTCTCGGTCAGCGGGTCGACGCCCATCTCGCGCAGCGGCGGGGCGGCGGCCCGACGGCCACGGGTCTTCGGGGCGGCCAGCAGGGCCAACGCCTCGTCCAGGCCGACGGTGAACATCTGCTCTTCGGATTCGAGCGAACGGAACTCCTCGCCCCGCTTGACGTACGGGCCGTAGCGGCCGTTGTTCGCGAAGACCTCGACGCCGTCCGGCGCGACACCGACCAGCCGGGGAAGGCTGAGCAGCTTGAGCGCCTCGTCCAGGGTCAGCGAGTCCGGTGTCTGGGTACGCAGCAGCGACGACTTCCGCTCACCGCTGGAGACGTACGGACCGAACCGACCGGACTTGAGCACGATCGGCTCGCCGGTCGCGGGGTCGTCGCCGAGTTTGCGCTCGCCGCCGCCGCCGAGGAACAGCTCGTGCACCTTCTCCGGGGTCAGCTCGTCCGGGGCCAGACCCTCGGGGATCGGCGCGCGGTCGCCCTGGGCACCACCCTCCTCACCCTCGGCCGGCGTCGCCGGGGCCTCACCGGGCACCGCCCGCTGTAGGTACGGCCCGTACCGGCCGACCCGCACGACGACCTCGCGGCCCTCGTCGTCGGTGAAGAGCGGGATCGAGTTGACGCTGCGGGCGTCGATGTCGCTGAGGTTCTCGGTGACCAGCTTCTTGAGCCCACCGGAACGGGCGATGTCCTGGTCGCCGGCGCCGTTGGAGCTGCCGAAGTAGAACGCGGTGAGGAAGTCGACAGCGGCGTGGTCCCCGCCGGCGATCTCGTCCAGCTCGTTCTCCATGCTGGCGGTGAAGTCGTAGTCGATCAGGCGGGGGTAGTGCCGCTCCATCAGCCCGATCACCGCGAAGGCCAGGAAGGTCGGGATCATCGCCTGGCCGCGCTTGGTGACGTACCCCCGGTCCTGGATCGTCTGCATGATCGACGCGTACGTGGACGGGCGGCCGATGCCCAGCTCTTCCAGGGACTTGACCAGCGACGCTTCGGTGTAACGCGACGGCGGCTGGGTGTGGTGGCCCTGCGCGGCCAGCTCGTCGGCGGTCAGCGGCTGGTCCTTGACCAGGGTCGGCAGCCGGCGCTCGGCGTCCTCGGCCTCGGCGTTCTCGTCGTCGCTCGACTCGACGTACGCCCGCAGGAAGCCCGGGTCGGTGATGGTCTTGCCGGTCGCGCCGAAGTCGGCCTCCTCCTGCGAGGTGGAGACCGCGCGGATGCGCACCGACACGCTGGAGCCGACCGCGTCGGTCATCTGCGAGGCGATGGTGCGCCGCCAGATCAGCTCGTAGAGCTTGAACTCCTCGGCGGACAACTCCTTGGCCACCTCGCCCGGGGTGCGGAAGTTGTCCCCCGCCGGGCGGATCGCCTCGTGCGCCTCCTGCGCGTTCTTCACCTTGCCGGTGTAGCGGCGCGGCTCCGGCGGCACACTGCGCTCGCCGTACAGCTCGACGATCTGCCGGCGGGCCGCCGAGATGGCGGTCTCCGACAGGTTCACCGAGTCGGTACGCATATAGGTGATGTAGCCGTTCTCGTACAGCCGCTGCGCGGTGCGCATCGTCTGCTGTGACGACAGGCGCAGCTTGCGGGCCGCCTCCTGCTGGAGGGTCGAGGTGATGAACGGCGCGTACGGGCGGCGACGGTAGGGCTTCTCCTCGACCCGGGTGACGGTGAACGGCCGCCCCTCCAGGCGGGCGGCGAGACCCCGCGCGCCACCCTCGTCGAGGTGCACCACACCGGCGCCGGGCTTCACCTTGCCGGTGGTCGGCTCGAAGTCCTTACCGGTGGCGATCCGGTCGCCGTTCAACGCGATCAGGGTGGCGTTGAAGTTTCGCGGACCCTCGCCGGCGTTCGCCACCGCGAGGGTGGCCAGGATGTCCCAGTACTCGGCGGTGCGGAAGGCCATCCGCTGGCGCTCCCGCTCGACCACGATCCGGGTCGCCACGGACTGCACCCGGCCGGCCGACAGCCTCGGCATGACCTTCTTCCACAGCACCGGGGAGACCTCGTAGCCGTAGAGCCGGTCGAGGATGCGCCGGGCCTCCTGGGCGTCGACCAGGTCACGGTCGATCTCCCGAGGGTTCGCCACCGCCGCCTGGATCGCCGGCTTGGTGATCTCGTGGAAGACCATCCGCTTGACCGGAACCTTGGGCTTGAGCGTCTCTACCAGGTGCCAGGCGATCGCCTCGCCCTCGCGGTCCTCATCCGTGGCCAGGAAGATCTCGTCGACCTCCTTGGCCAGCTTCACCAGCTTGCTGATCTGCTGCTTCCGGTCGGCGGAGACGACATAGAGGGCGTGGAAGCCGTTGTCGACGTCCACCCCGAGCCGGGCCCAGGGCTCGCCCTTGTACTTGGCCGGCACGTCGGCGGCGTTGCGCGGCAGGTCGCGGACGTGACCGAAGCTGGCCTCCACGACGTACCCCGGGCCGAGGTAGCCCGAGATCGTCTTGGCCTTCGCCGGCGACTCGACGATGACCAGACGGGTGGTTGCGGCGTTGCTCGGCACGTCTCTCCCCGACCTCACTCCTGCTCGTGGCCTGCCGGCGCCTGCGACAGCGACCGCTTTCGACCCCGCCGTCGCACCGGCGGTCCGGATGTCCAACGTAACGCGCCGCCCGCGTTTCGGGTTTCGCGGGCGGCAAACCGCTTCGGCGCGGCGGCGGACACCGCCCCGCCGCGCTCGGCACTGCCGGACGGCGCCACCGTACACCGTGGGTAGGGCTCGAAGCGGGTCACTGTGACGATGGCAGACCCATGACCGAGGTCCGACCCGCCCGTTTTCCGCCTGGATCGGCCCGTCAGCTGTCCGGCACCGGACACCCGGGCGTCGGCGGCGACCTGGGCGGAATGGGCGTTTTCAGGGTCGGGTCGGCCAGGCGTCGACCGGCGCCGCGGGTGGCGGCTCGCCGACCAGCTCGGCGAGCCGGCTCAACCGACGCCGACCGGTGATCCGGTACGTCGGGCCACCCTCGGCCGGGTTGATCAACGTGCCGGCGAGCCCGGCGGCGGCGAGCGCCACCCCGATCGACTCCCAGTGCTCCCGGTCGTCCGCGCCGAACCGCAGCAGGAAGCCGTCGGGCGGCTCCGGCGTCCCGGCGGCGGTGAGCCACAGCCGCAGCCGCCGGCCGGTCAGGTGGAAGGCGGCCGGCGGGCGTTTCACCGGACCGTGCAGCCACGCGGCCGCGAGCGGTTTCAGGACCCGGGTGTACGACGTACGCACCGTGTGCCGCTCGCCGTCGGTCGGCTCCCAACTCGCCGCCAACCCGCGCGACGCGAACTCGGCGACCAGCACGTGCACCCGCCAGGCGGCGTCCACCCGCACCGAGAGGCGGGCGGTGCCGCCCATCCGGACCACCTCACCCGGCCCGGCGAGCAGGCCGGCCAGGTCGGCGACAGTGGGTTCGGCCGCGTCCGCACCGAAGAAGACCAGTTGCCGGTCCGCCTCGGCACCGCGGGCCGGGCCGGGCGGGGCCGAGCCGGCACGACGTCGCGCGGGTGCGGGAGCGCCGGATTCGGGCGCGGGAAACAGCGCCGGGGCTGGCTGCGCCTCCCCGGTCTCACCGAGCCCGCTCAGCGACACTCCGGCACCTCGTCGAAGGCCTGTTTCAACTCCTCGGAGTTGAGCTTGCTGGTGTCCAGCGCGCTGGCGTCGTACTCCTTGTTCAGGGTCGCCACCGCGGCCCGCACGCCGTCGTAGAAGACCGTCGGCTCGCCGGTGTCCAACCCGTCGATGGTGTCCCGGGCGCGGCCGTAGGCGTCCCGCATCTTCCCGAGTGAGCTGCGGAAACCGTCGGAGACGGCGGCGCCGTTGTCGGTCTCCGGCACGCCCGCCTGCTCCACCTTGCGGCGCGCGGTCTCGCTGGCCTGCTCCGCCCCGGCGAAGAGCCGCACCAGGTTCTCCTTGGCCTGCGCCGGCGTGGTCTGCGCGGTCATCTGCTCGTCCGTGCTGCTGGTCAGCTTGCTGATCTCGGAGCGCCACGGGGTGAGCGCGCCGCAGACCGACGCCGCCCAGGCCCGTGGGCTGGGGCCCCCGCCGCAGCCGGCGAGGACGACGATCGTGGCCAGGACCACCGTGAGCTTTCCGGCGGCAGACGCCCGGCACGTACGCATGCGTTGCAGCGTACGGCCTTTGGCCAGGCGTGGCACCGGGCCGGACGGCCGGGGTCCCCGGTCGACGCGGTACGCCGACCGGGGACCCGGTGCCGTTGCCGGATCAGGCGTTGACCGCCTCCGGCCGGTGGTCGGCGCTGCCCGCGCCGGTGTTGCCACCGGTGTCGGAGTCGGACATCGCGATGCCCTTGCGCTTGCTGAACACGATGGACGCCGCGATGATCAGCGTCGCGACCAGCGCGATGGTGATCCGCAGGCCCACGTTGCGGTCGTCGCCGACGCTCCAGGCCACCACGGCCGGCGCGATCAGCAGCGAGACCAGGTTCATCACCTTGATCAGCGGGTTGATCGCCGGGCCGGCGGTGTCCTTGAACGGGTCACCGACGGTGTCACCGATGACCGTGGCGGAGTGCGCCTCGGAGCCCTTGCCGCCGTACGCGCCGTCCTCGACCAGCTTCTTGGCGTTGTCCCAGGCCCCACCGGAGTTGGACAGGAAGACCGCCATCAGGGTGCCCGCCCCGATCGCGCCGGCCAGGTACGCCGCGAGCGCGCCGGGCCCGAGGCCGAAGCCGACCGCGATCGGCGCCAGGATGGCGAGCAGGCCGGGGGTCATCAGCTCGCGCTGCGCGTCCCGGGTGCAGATGTCGACGACCTTGCCGTACTCCGGGCGCTGGGTGCGGTCCATGATGCCGGGCAGCTCACGGAACTGCCGGCGGACCTCCATCACCACGGCGCCCGCCGAGCGGGACACCGCGTTGATGGCCAGCCCGGAGAAGAGGAAGACCACCGCCGCGCCGATGATCAGGCCGACCAGGTTGCGCGGGTTCGCCACGTTCAGCGAGTTGAGGATCTCGTTGCCGACGTCGCCCACGCCAGCCGTCGCGTACGCGCTGCGGAGCGAGTCGGTGTACGAGCCGAACAGCGCGGTCGCCGCGAGCACCGCCGTGGCGATCGCGATGCCCTTGGTGATCGCCTTGGTGGTGTTGCCCACCGCGTCCAGCTCGGTGAGCGTGCGAGCGCCGTGCTCGTCGATGTCGCCGGACATCTCGGCGACGCCCTGGGCGTTGTCGGAGATCGGCCCGAAGGTGTCCATCGCGACGATCACGCCGACCGTGGTGAGCAGGCCGGTGCCGGCCAACGCCACCGCGAACAGCGACAGCGTGATGGAGCTGCCGCCGAGCAGGAACGCGCCGAAGACGCCGGCACCGATGAGCAGCGCCGAGTAGACCGCCGACTCCAGGCCGATGCTGATGCCGGCCAGGATGACGGTGGCGGCACCGGTCTGCGAACTCTTGCCGATGTCCTGCACCGGACGCCGGTTGGTCTCGGTGAAGTAACCGGTCAGCGCCTGGATCGCGGCGGCCAGCACGATACCGATCACGACCGCGCCGATCGCCACCAGCCGGGGGTTGCCGGGCGCGTCGGTCAGCCCGCTGTCGAACTCACCGAAGGTTGCCGGAAGGTACCCGTAGGCGGCGATCGCCACCAGCACCGCGGAGAGCACCGCCGAGATGTAGAAGGCCCGGTTGATCGCGGTCAGGGCGTTGCGGTCGGACGCGCGCAGCCGGGTGATGAAGACGCCGACGATCGCGATCAGCACACCGATGGTGGAGATGATCAGCGGGAAGACCAGACCCTCCTCGCCGAACGCGGCACGGCCGAGGATCAGCGCGGCGACAAGCGTCACCGCGTACGACTCGAACAGGTCGGCGGCCATGCCGGCGCAGTCACCGACGTTGTCGCCCACGTTGTCGGCGATGGTCGCGGCGTTACGTGGGTCGTCCTCGGGGATGCCCTGCTCGACCTTGCCGACCAGGTCGGCGCCGACGTCGGCGGCCTTGGTGAAGATGCCACCGCCGACCCGCATGAACATCGCGAGCAGCGCGGCACCGAAACCGAAGCCCTCCAGCACGGTGGGCGCGTCACCCCGGTAGACCAGGACGACGAGCGCGGCGCCGAAGAGGCCGAGGCCGACGGTGAGGAAGCCGACCACGCCGCCGGTGCGGAACGCGATCTTCATGGCGCCCTCGCGGCCACCTTCTCGTTCCCGGGCGGCGGCGGCCACGCGCAGGTTGGCGCGGGTGGCCAACCACATGCCGGCACCGCCGATGAACGCGCTGAACAACGCGCCCACCACGAAGAAGAGCGAGCGGCCGACCTTCACCGCGACCTCGCTGCCGTCGGTGTCGTGCACCGGAAGCAGGAAGAGCAGTACCACGGCGATGACGACGAAGATCGCGAGGGTACGGAACTGACGGAGCAGGTAGGCCGAGGCGCCCTCCTGGACCGCCTCCGAGATCTCCTGCATGTTTGTGGTGCCCTTACCGGCAGCCAACACCGTCTTGGTGAGCGCGGCGGCGAAAGCGAGCGCCACCAGCGCGATCACCGCGGCAATGATGACGTAGGTGACATTGCTTCCGGTAAGGGAAAGCCCGCCGCCGTCGGCGGCCAAGGTCTCGGACATCTGTGTCCTCCTGTTACCGAACACTCGCGCCGGTGAGTGGAGACGCACCGACCGGCGCCTGGATGCGGACTCGCAAGCGCCGCGCCAACCCACTCCAGCGGACCAGCGATGACCACCCATACCCGCTGGCTGCGGGATGGATCACTTGCTGACAACCCGGGTACTGTAGCCCTCTCCAGTGTTGGAGGTCACACCCAGGTCCCACCGTGTCGTGATGATCTTCATCGCTGTGTTATGAAACGAAATCTGATATAGGGCCCGGTCCATGAAGAAAAGGCCGCATCCCCAGCGGGGACGCGGCCTACCAACTCGAACCTGTCAGCGGCCTACCGGCCACACCATCCGAACCTCGGTGCCGATGCCCTCGTCGACCGGACGCACCTGGAGGTCCTCCACGAAGCCGGCGAGCAACGCGAAGCCGACACCTGTGGTCAGCGCCTCGTCGGTGAGTGACTCGTTCGCCAACTCGTCCGGCGGCAGCGCGGTCAGACCGATGCCCGCCTCGATCGGCGCCCGGTCCACCACCCGCACCGCGTACGAGCCGCCGTCGGACATCTCCACCAGCACCGGGTCGGCCAGGCCGTACTGCCGGTGCAGGGCGACCGCGCGGGTGCACGCCTCGCCGATGGCCAGGCGCACCTCGTCCAGCAGGTCCTCCCGAACCCCGGCCCGCCGGGCGACGGCGACGCCGACCAGGCGGGCGGTGCGCACGTGCACCGGGGCGGGCGAGAACGAGAGCTTGACTGTCGCCATCACGCGCCGGCGCCCGCCGAGTCGGCGCTGATCGCCGCGTCGACCGTCGGGTGCAACGGAAACACCTGGTCCAGCGCGGTGATCCGGAAGATCTTGAGCAACGGCTCCTTGTCGCAGGCCAGGGCGAAGGAACCGCCGGCCGAGCGGAGCCGCTTGAGCGCGCCAACCAGCACGCCCAACCCGGTGGAGTCGAGGAAGTCGACCCGACCGAGGTCGACCACCACGTGACGAGCGCCACCGTCGATCAACTCGAGGAGTCGTTCACGGAGCCGGGGCGCGGTGTAGACGTCCACCTCACCACCGACCTCGAGCACCGTGTGCTCGCCCACGGTGCGGGTCGCCAGCGACAGCTCCATCGGTCCTCCTCGCCAGAGCCGTAAACTCTCGTGGGCATCTAACCACTACCGCCGGTGCGGCCTGCGGACGCCAGCGGAGGCTTCCCCTTACCCACCGGCCCGACTTTTCATCTCCGAACACCAGTGCGAGAGTGCAGGGCGTGACCTCCAACGACTTCGGTTCAGCGCGGCCCGCGCCGCGCCACGACCTGGAGTCGCCGTCCGCGGCCACCGTATCCGCTGATTCCCGCCCCGGGCCAACCCCGGCCGACCTGCTGCGCCGGCTGCGGGCCCGGGGTGCCGCCGACCCGGTCACCCACGTCGAACGGGTGCCGGCCCGCGCCGGGGTGCCCGCACCCTGGCCGTCCTGGGCGCCTGCGGAGCTGCGCGCGGCGTTCACCCGACGCGGCGTGGTCGCGCCCTGGCAGCACCAGGCCGAGGCGGCCGACCTGGCGTACCGGGGCGAACACGTGGTGGTCGCCACCGGCACCGCGTCCGGCAAGTCCCTGGCGTACCAGCTCCCGGCCCTGGCCACAGTGCTCGCCGACCCCCGGGCCACCGTGCTGTACCTGGCGCCGACCAAGGCGCTCGCCGCCGACCAGCTGCGCGCCGTCGCCGCGCTGGAGCTGGAGGGGGTACGCCCCGCCTGCTACGACGGGGACACTCCGCGCGCCGAGCGGGAGTGGATCCGCCGGCACTCCCGGTTCGTGCTGACCAACCCCGACATGTTGCACCACGGCATCCTGCCCGGGCACGCCCAGTGGTCCGGCTTCCTGCGCCGCCTCGCGTACGTGGTGATCGACGAGTGCCACACCTACCGCGGGGTGTTCGGCTCGCACGTAGCGCACGTGCTGCGGCGACTGCGCCGGCAGTGCGCCCGGTTCGGGGCCACCCCGATGTTCGTGCTCGCCTCGGCGACCTCCGGTGACCCGGCCACCGCCGCCGCCCGGCTGACCGGTCTGCCGGTGACGGCTGTCACCGAGGACGCCTCCCCGCGTGGCGGGGTGACCTTCGCGCTCTGGGAGCCGCCGCTGCTGCCACCCGACCCGGGCTCGTCGTCCCCACCGGCGACCAACCGTTCTTCGGCGCCCCGCCGCTCTTCGGTGCCCGAGCCGCTCGACGGCGACGACGCCTCCCCCTCGGTGCCCCCGCAGGCGGACGGTGGTCATGACGACCTCCGGCAGGTCCGCCGGTCGGCGCTGCGGGAGACCGCCGACCTGCTCGCCGACACGGTCGCCGAGGGGGTACGCACCCTCGCGTTCGTCCGGTCCCGCAAGGGCGCCGAGGTGGTGGCCGCCAACGCCCGCCGGGCGCTGGACGACGCGGTGCCCGGGCTCGGCGACCGGGTGGCCGCCTACCGGGGCGGCTACCTGCGCGAGGAGCGGCGGGAGCTGGAACGGGCCCTGCTGCACGGCGACCTGCTCGGCCTGGCCTCCACCAACGCGCTGGAGCTGGGCGTGGACCTGGTCGGGCTCGACGCGGTGCTGATCTGCGGCTACCCGGGCACCCGGGCGTCGCTGTGGCAGCAGGCGGGTCGCGCCGGACGCTCCGGGCAGGAGGCCCTCGCGGTGCTGGTGGCCCGGGACGACCCCCTGGACACCTACCTGGTGCACCACCCGGAGGCGATCTTCGGCGCGCCGGTGGAGGCGACGGTGCTCGACCCGGCCAACCCGTACGTGCTGGCGCCGCAGCTCGCCTGCGCGGCGGTGGAGGCCCCGCTCACCCCGGCCGACCTGGCGCTCTTCGGCGACGGGGCGAAGGAGGCGGTCGACGAGTTGGTGGCGGCCGGGGCGCTGCGCCAGCGGCCCACCGGTTGGTACTGGCGGCACCGGGAGCGGCCCGAGGTGGACCTGCGTGGCGAGGGCGGCGCCCCGGTCTGCGTGGTGGAGTCGTCGACCGGCCGGCTGCTCGGCACGGTCGACGGCGGCTCGGCGCACTTCCTGTTGCATCCCGGCGCTGTCTACCTGCACCAGGGCGTCTCGTACGTGGTCGACGACCTCGACCTCGCCGACGGGTGCGCGCTGGTGCACGCCGAGGAGCCGGACTGGTCCACCCACGCCCGCGACGTCACCGACCTGTCCGTG
Source organism: Micromonospora tarensis (assembly GCF_016803395.1). Lineage (GTDB taxonomy): Bacteria > Actinomycetota > Actinomycetes > Mycobacteriales > Micromonosporaceae > Micromonospora > Micromonospora tarensis. The sequence continues at coordinate 19,241 of NZ_JAEVHL010000028.1, forward strand.
GTGTCGGTGCGCTCCTACGTGGACGCCGGTCCGGTCGGCATGTTCCTCGGCGAGGTGGACGTGACCAGCCAGGTGGTGTCGTACCAGCGGCGGCGGATCGCCACCGGCGAGGTGATCGACACCCGGCCGCTCGACCTGCCCACCCGGGAGCTGCGCACGGTGGCGGTCTGGTTCACCCTGTCACCGCAGTCGTTGGCCAACGCCGGGGTCCAGGCGGCCGACGTGCCGGGTGCGCTGCACGCCGCCGAGCACGCCGCGATCGGGCTGCTGCCGCTGATGGCCACCTGCGACCGGTGGGACATCGGCGGCCTCTCCACCGCGGTACACCCGGACACCGAGGCACCGACCGTCTTCGTCTACGACGGACACCCGGGCGGCGCCGGGTTCGCCGAGCGGGCGTACGGGACGGCGTCGGCGTGGCTGCGGGCCACCCGGGACGCGATCGCGGAGTGCGGCTGCGAGACCGGCTGCCCGTCGTGTGTGCAGTCGCCGAAATGCGGCAACGGCAACAACCCGCTCTCCAAGCCGGGGGCGATCCGGGTGCTCGACGTGGTGCTGGCGAACCTGCCCGGGTGAGCAGGTTGCATGAACCGGCACGGCACGGGGCACAATGGTGTGGGAGCGCTTCCATCGATGCCTATGTTGCTGATCGTTTCCCGTTCCCGAGGAGAAACCGTGGCCGACACCATCGCCGAGACCGTCGACCTGCTCTACACCATCGACCAGGAACACCTCACGCTCGACCAGCAGATCGCGCTTGGGTCCGCGCTCGCCGCCCTGGCTCAGGCGGAACGGCTGGAGCAGATCAACGAGCGGCTACGGGGCATCCACCAGGTCCTGAACACCTGGGCGCTGCGCGCCGCGACCACCGTCGACGGCCGCTGACGACCCATTCCGGAGCAACACGGGCACCAAGACCACTTGATGCCGGGTAGTCGTCTGACCGCCCCGACGACTACCCACCATCAACTGATCATGGACAGCGGGGAGCATGACGGTCGGCGGGCTGTGCGAGACTCCGGCGCACCAACCCGGAGGAGTTTTTATGCAGCTCGACAACTTGCAGAGCCAGCACCAGTTCCACATCCGCCAGCGACTGCGGATGATGGTCAACCAGTACGAGGTCCGGGCGGTCGCCCCGGACGGCAGTGAAGGTGAACTGCTGGCGTTCGCGCAGCAGAAGCGGCTCGCCTTCAAGGAGCAGGTGACCATCTACACCGACGACTCCAAGCAGCAGCCACTGCTCGGCTTCAAGGCCCGCCAGCGCATCGACCTCGGCGCCACCTACGACGTCACCGACGCCGCCGGCAACCCGATCGGCCTGTTCCGCAAGGACTTCGCCCAGTCGCTGCTGCGGTCCACCTGGCACGTCGAGCAGGCTGGCCTGCCCCAGGTGACCGGCCAGGAGCGCAGCATGCCGGTGGCACTGCTGCGCCGGTTCGTCGACTCGCTGTCCTGGCTGCCGTACCACTTCGACTTCACCACCGGTGGCCAGCCGGTCTTCACTGTGGTGAAGAAGTGGGGCCTGCGCGACAAGTACGTCGTCGAGGTGCAGCACCCGCAGATCGACCGCCGCCTGATCATCGCGATGGCCGTCGCCCTCGACGCGCTCCAGGCCCGCTGAGACCACCCGGCCCACGGGCCACTTACCCGTCGACCTCCGGCCGGGACAGGCCCTCAGCCCAGTCCCGGCCGGAGGTCGTCGGTGCCGGCCGGAGGTCGTCGGTGCCGCCCGCTGGCGGTGGCTCGACCAGCCCATCGGGGTGGGGTTCGGATGCCCTGTGAGCTGATGTCGTCAACGCATCGCGTCGATGTCGTAAGCGAATCAGCTCCACAGCACCCACTGTCCGGTATCAAGGCACCCCGCTCACTCCGCCGCCCGCCGACCCACCTCGCTCACTCCGCCGCCCACCGACGCATCCCACCCCCGTCCAGCGCCCACCGACGCGCACGCGACTTTCGATCAGCGGGCACCGATGCGTCGCGTTCGCGCTCAACCGCGTACCGGGCCGGCGCGGGCGGTCGAGGTGGCGACACGGTGCAGACCGGGAAGTGGCGTGAACGCCACCTCGACGGTCACCAGCACGTCCAGCCCGTCGAGGTGACAGCCGACCAACCGACCAGCGTTGCGGCCAGCGATGTCGGACGCGGACGCGCACGCCATCGCGTCGCCGTCGAACGCCCGAGCGGCCCCGGCCAATGCCCCGAGATCCGCTGCTACCGCCGCCCGTTGGCCGGCCAGCCCGGCGGCGGCGATGGCGGCGCCGAACGTTCCGAACAGGACGAAGCCGAGCCCGAGCGCCAGCAGCAGCAGAGTCGCACCGCCTCGCTCCGCGTCGGGGCGGCCCCGGTCGGGTCGCGCGGCGGCTGGTCCGTGAGTGGTGCGAGCTGACGTACCGACAGTTTGGCGCACTACCAACCGCCCTCTCCAACACCCGGTTCCACGGCGGCGACGGCGGTGGCGACCACGGTGATCCTCGGTAGTCGGCCACCCAACGTCCGGACGGGCGCGCGTACCGTCGCTCGCACCCGATCGCCGTCGACGGACACCGACACCGCTGCCCCCGGGGGCGACGCCCGCCCGCCCTCCGCGCTGCCGTCCCCGCCACGGGCGGCGGCGAGCGCCGCCTCCCGGGCCGCGTGCAGGCAACTCGCCTGTGCGCTGACGGCGTTGACCGCGGTCAGGCCGGCCAGCAGGAGCAGGAGCAGCGCCGGCAGGCCGGCCGCCAGTTCGGCGGTGAACGACCCTCGCTCCCCACCGGCGGCCCGTCGGACGGCGCGCCACGCCCGCCCGTTGGCACCTGCCAGCCCACGAGTGCTCGGCCGTGGCTCGCGGCCGACCCGCCGGCGCTCGATCACTTCAGCGCCCGGTCGATGACAGCGGTCAAGGCCGACTGGACGTTGCCGGAGGTCAGCACCTTCAACAGGATCCCGGCGAAGGCGACTGCGGCGAGTGTGCCGACGGCGTACTCGGCGGTGTTCATTCCGGCGTCACCGCGCAGGCGACCGATCAGTTTGCGCATGGTTTTTCCCTTCTCGATGGGTCAGAGCACGTCGCCGAGAACGGCGACGATCACCGGCACCAGGCCGGCGAGAATGAACGCCGGCAGGAAGCAGAGCCCCAGCGGCAGGACGATGAGCACCCCCGCCCGACGGGCTGACGCCTCGGCAGCGGTGGCCCGGTCGGCACGGAGGTCGTCGGCGAGCCGGGTGAGCGCACCGGCCAGGGCCGCGCCGCTGTTGGCCGAGCGCAACGCCGCCGCGGTCAAGCGCTCCGCGCCGGGCACCCCATCCAGCGCGGACCACGCCTCCGTCGGGCCACCGCCGAGCAGCAGTGTGCGGCCGACCCGGGCCAACCGTCCGGCGAGCGGCCCGTCCACTGCCTCGGCGACGGCCAGCACCGAGCGATCCACCGGGGCACCCGCCCGCATCGCCGCCGCCAGCAGGTCGGCGGCGAGCGGCAGATCCGCGGCCTCCTGGTACCGCCGCTTGCGCACACCGGGGGGCTCGATCTGCCGGAGCAGGAAGTCCAGCAGGAACGCGGTCGGAGCCGCGGCGAGCAGCCCGAACCAACCCTCGACGACGACGGCCACGGCGAGCCCACCCAGCGCCGCCGCGAGCCGGATCGCGTCCGGCCGACGCCGTAGGGCAAGACTTCGCCTGCCCTGGCTCGCCGAGCCGGGCGCGCCCGCCGAGTCGTGTGCGCTTGCGAAGCCGCGCTGGCTCGCCTGACCGCGTCCGCGCCCTGAGCGGATTCCGCGACCGGAACCGCGCTCGTTCGCTGGGCTGCGTTCATTCGCTGGGCTGCTTACGTTCGCTGGGCTGCGTCGGCCCGCTGGGCCTCGGGCCATCATCCGGCCCGCCCCGGTGTCGCCCCCAACCGCTCGGCCCAGAGCAGGCCCACGACCTGGAGTGCGACCGCGGTGACCGCGCAGGCGCCGCCGACAGTGCTGTGCAGGAGCACCGCCATCGGGTCGACGCCAATTCCGTAGCCGAGCCCGATGCCGCCGATGGGAAGCGCGGCCAGCAACCAGGCGGTGGCCCGGGCACCAGCGGCCTGCGCCGCCGCAGCGGCCAGACCCCGGTCGGTCGCGCGAGCGTCCGCCTCGATCCGCTCGACGAGGTCCGCCAGCGGCGCGCCGGTCCGGTCGGCCAGGCGCACCGCCGCGGCGGTGAGTTGGCGCAGCCGGTCCGACCCGTCGTGCTGCTGGGCGGCGGCCCCAAGGGCGTGCGGGACGGGCATGCCCGCTCGAAGGTCCGCCGCGAGGCCGCACAGTTGGTCCAACCCGCGTCGTCGGACCCGCTCGCCCCTCCGGTTCATCCGCCAGCGCCGCACGGCCCGCACTGCCAACGTGCCGTACCCGGCCATCGCGACCGCCGCCACCGGCCCACCGAGCACGGCACCGACACCGGCTCCGAGCAGGCCGACCAGCGGCAGCAGCCGGGGTGTCGAACGCGCGGTACGAGTCGACACCGGCGCGATCAAGGCGTCTGGTGCTCGGTCGACCGGACCGACGTGCCGGTGGTCCAGGTGCTCGGTGGCCCCGCGCTTTTCGGCGACTGTCACGCTGGGCGCGCCGCCGCGACACTCCGGCTCGCGCGCTGCGCGCACCTCGACAGTGGGTAACTCGCTGCCGTTGCTCGGGCCGTTCGCCGCCTCGTCGCCAACACCGATCGTGGTCGCCGCCGCAGCCAGTCCAGCCTGCCGTTCCTTAGCCGAAGTCGTGACCTCCGGTCGGGCGGTGCCGCCCGGGCGTCGGGGATCGCGCCGCGTCGGCGGGCGGGTCGGGCCTTCGGGACGCGTGAACCCGCCCGTCGCTTCGAACCAGTTCGGGCTGCCGGTGACGTCCCGGCTGGGCCAGCCGAGCGCCGTCCTCCTCCCGCTGGCATTCGCGGTGAGGTATGGCCGTTGGGCGATGCCGACCGGGTGACCCGAGGCCGCGCCGGCACCGCCGTCAACCGGCCCGTCCGGCGCGCGGCCGAGTTCCCTGATCCACTCCACCAGAGCGTCATCCGGATCGACACCACCGCTCGTCCGCCCCGTCGCCAGAACCCGGCGTCGACGGAGTCGGATGCTCTGCACGGGCCACGCCACCAGCGCGGCGGCGGCCAGGAGCAGCGCCGCCACCAGCACCGTCTCGCCGGTCATGCCGGGCCCGCCGATCCCGGCCACGGGGTGCTGAGGATCGGCGGCACCGCCACCCCACGCTCCCGCAGGAGTGCCCGAGGGCTCGGGCCGCCAGCCCGAGCCCGCTGCCGCGAACCCAGGCGGGCACCACGGTCACCAACCGTTCGGGCCCCTCGGGCAACAGCAGGCAGACCGACTCCAGGACGCGTCCCCGGTCGCCGCGCCGTACCTGGAAGAGCACCTGCAACGCGGCGGCCACCTGGGCGTGTAGCGCCGCGCGCGGCAGCCCGCCCAACATGCCCAGCGCCTCCAGCCGGGCCGGCACGTCTGATGGTGTGTTGGCGTGCAGCGTGCCGGCGCCTCCGTCGTGGCCGGTGTTCAGCGCGGCCAGCAAGTCGACCACCTCACCGCCCCGGCACTCCCCGACCACCAGCCGGTCCGGACGCATCCGGAGCGCCTGGCGGACCAGGTCGGCGAGGCTGACCACGCCGCTGCCCTCCACATTGGCGGTACGCGCTTGGAGGCCCACCACGTGCGGATGCCCCGGACGCAACTCGGCGGCGTCCTCCACCAACACGATCCGTTCGGTGGCCGGCACCATCCCCAGCAACGTGTTGAGCAGGGTCGTCTTGCCCGAGCCCGTGCCACCGGTCACCAGATAAGCCAGCCGTGCCGCGACGACGGCGGCAAGCAGTGGTGCCACCGGTCGCGGCACCGTCCCCTGCCGCACCAACTCGTCGAGGGTGAACGGCCGGTGCCGGAACGTTCGCAGCGACAGGTAGGGGCCGTCGGTCGCCACCGGCGGCAACACGGCGTGCAGCCGGGTGCCGTCGGGCAGCCGCGCGTCCGCGTACGGGGAGCCGTCGTCGAGCCGCCGCCCGGCATTGGCGATCAGTCGCTGCGCCAACCGGCGGACGTCCTCCACCGTGCCCACCGGAACCGCGACCTGGTGCAGCCCCGACCCCCGGTCGACCCAGACCCGGGCGCCGTTGACGAGGACGTCCGTCACCTCCGGGTCGGCGAGCAGCGGTGCCAGCGGCCCGGCGCCGACGAGGTCGTCACGCACCCGGTCGGCGATCCGCAGCACTGTGGTGTCGCCGAGAACCGCGGCGGCGGGTTCGGCCCGCACCGCTGAGACGATCGCCGCCGAGGTGACCGGGGTGGTAGCGGCGGCGATCCGCTGTCGGACCCGAGCGGCGAGAGTGCGTCCTCCGGCCGGCCGCTCATGCCGCACCCGTCGCCGGCGCACCGGTGAGGTCGGCGACGATCCGCTGGCAGAGTGCGGCGAGCGGGCCCTTGCCGCCGGCGGCGGGAGCCTCGCCCCGCTCCAGCCCACGGCAGAGCCCCGGCTCGGGGCGCAGCGTGCCGGCCAGGGGGAGGCCGAGGGCACGGGCCACCTCGGTAGCGCGCAGGCGGCCCGGGGCGGGCCCGCGCACCACCACCGAGAGCGCACCGCAGTGTGGGGCGGCGGCGGCCACCACCCGGGCGGCCGCCGCGGTGGCGCGCAACTCTGCCGGAACGACGACGAACGCGTGGTCGGTCGCCTGCAACGCCACCACTGCCGCGTCGTCCAGTTGTCGGGGCAGGTCGATGACCACGAAGTCCCGCCCACGTCGGGCGGCGTCGACGGTCGCCGCCATCGCCGTCGCCGGCAGCGCCAGCATCTCGCCCCGGTCCCAGGAGAGCACCACCAGATCGCCCCTGCTGGGCAGCGCCCGCACCAGCGCCGGGGCGTCGACCCGGCCGTCGGCACCGGTGAGCGACGGCCAGCGCAGGCCTTCCAACTGCTCCCAGCCGAGCACCAGGTCGAGGCCGCCACCGAGTGGATCGGCATCAACCAGCAGCGTGCGCAACCGGGCCCGGGCGGCGGTCACGGCGAGACCACCGGCGAGCACACTCGCCCCCGCACCGCCCCGACCACCGAAAACGGCGACGATTCGGGCCCCGACGCCGTCCGGACGATCCGGATCGTGCTCGGCGAACCGGTCCACCAACCACGACTCCGCGGCGGGCAGCATAGCCACGTGCTCGGCCCCGATCAGGTCGGCGACCTGCCACCCGGGGTCGAGCTGACCAGCCCGACCAACCAGCACCAGCCTGGGTCGCCTGGGCAGGCGGGCACGTAGACACGCCTGCGCCTGATCGGCCCCGAGCAACACCAGTGGCGCGGGAAGCCAACGGGTACGGGCGGCCGCTGGGTCACCGGCGAGCTCCACCTCGGTCCCGCCGGCGGCGGCGAGCCGGAGCACGTCATCGAGCAGTTCGTCGTCGCCGGTGACGACCAGCGGAAGCCGGCGGATCGGTGGAACCGAGGTACGGGATGGCATCGCGGCCTCCAGCGGTCGGGCTCTGGTATGCCGTCGACAGTGCTCGTCACCCCGCCCCACGGACCTCCCCGACCGGGTTGCCTGTGGACAACCCGGTGGGCTGTGGACAACGCCCGCGGAGACAGTTGATCTGCTACGAGCGCGGGCATTTCCGCAGCTCGCAATCGCCGGGAAATGCGTCGGGCCGCTCCCCGAAGGAAGCGGCCCCGAGAATCAGCGGTCAGCCGACCCGATCGGTCCAGGCGGTCTCGAGGATCACCTGGTACGCGCTGATCCGGGTGGGCGACAGCGTCAGCCGCTCGTGCGCGAGCAGTTCGCCCGTCTTCGGCGCAAAGACCAGGAGAGACTGCGCGGCATGATCGCGGTCGTCGAACGTGACCGCGACTCCCTTCCGGCCGGCGCGGTCGGTCACCTGCCCCCGCCAGCGAAAGCCGGGCACGTCGGCGAGGACCCGCAGGATTTCCGCACGGGTCGCCCGCGGTACGACGTACCGCGCGTAGAGCGTGCTGACCTCCTTGCTCGCCGCGCCCCCGCCGTATTCGACCTTCAGCAGCTCCCGCAGCTCGGACGGATCGGCCGACGGCGGCCTGACCTCCATCGGCGGCAGCGGAATGAGGGTGGGAGCGGGGGTGCCGGCCGGGCCTGGTCGCGTCTCGTGCGCACGCTGCCAGTAGTCCCGAGATTCCTGGTCCGGGTACTGCGGTTCCAGTTGGGTGTCGACCTGGTAACCGGTCCCGTCGGCGGCCTGCCAGACCTTCGTCTCGTCAGCGAAGGCCACGTGGTGGCGGCCGTCGGCGGAGGTCATCACCGGGTCGCCCCACACCTTCGTGTGGTGATACATGTAGCGCCCGCTCCGGTTGTCGTACCCGGCGTTGACGACCGTGTCGGCGAGCGCACGCAGGCGCGGGCCGGCGGCCGGCGGATCAGCGGCGAACTGGTACGCGACCGGCACGAGCACCGAGCCCGGCACCACCCCCGGGTCATCCGGGCGCTGGGGTGTGGGCCCGCCGAACGGCTGGAGGACCGCTACGGCACCGGCCGCGACCGTCAGCGTCCCGGCCGTCAGAACCAGCCGACGACTCGGACGTGCGCGGCGACCTCCAACCACCGGCCCGTCCGCTTCGGCCCGGTCGATCAGTTCGCGCGCCGAGACCAGCGCAGGCCCGACGGCGGTGGTCCGGGCCGGGTCGGCCGCGAGGAGGGTACGGGTGCGCTCTGCTCCGAACATCACAGGTCCTCTCGAATGGTCACCAACATCCGGCGGTGCCGAGACTCCACGGGCCGGTCAGACATCGCCTCGGCGAGGCGGCGGCGGGCGCGGTGCAGGCGCACCGCCGCGGTCGTCCGGGCGCAGCCCAGCACCGTGGCCGCCTCGGACACCGTCAGCTCCTCCCAGCCGACCAGCCGGAGAATCTCCTGATCAATATCGTTGAGGACGGCCAGGGCAGCCTGAACGTCGGCGACTCCGACGGTCGCATCGGCAGCTGAGGATCTGGCCAGCCGCGCCAGGTCGACATCGGCGATCGGCAGGAGGTCCGGGGCGGCACGCCTCGACCGCCACTGGTTCGCCAGGAGACGCCGGGCCACCCCGTACAGCCAGGGCAGGCTGCGGTCCGGAACCTCGCCCCGCCGACGCCAGGCGACGACGAAGACCTCCTGAGCGAGCTCCGCCGAGGCATCCGCGTCACCGAGCCGGCGCAGGCCGTACCTGACAATGTGCGCGTACTCGGCGGCGTAGAGGCTGGTGAACCAGGCCTCGTCGCGTTTCTTCGGTGGACCCACCCAAACCCCCACTGCCTCGGTGACCCTCACCCTGGTTTGTGTCGCGACGGGGCCGAGGATTACCGCCAGGCTGACTTTCGCCGGCCGACACGGGCGCACTCGGCCTCGTCAGGGCGAACGGTGAACGAGTCGCAGGCGGACGCTGTGCCGCCTCAGGCAGCCGGCTCGTCGATCTCCGCAGGTTGTCCGAAGGGTCGGCGCCGACTCAGAAGAGGGTCAGCTGGGACGGGTCATTGAGCAGGTGGCCAGGCTGACCGGGCGCGCGGTGAGAGCCGGTCGCGCCCCACCCGCTCTCACCGTCGGGCTCAAGGTGCGGCGGCTCAAGGCTTCCCTTCAGCCATTCACCGAGCCAGTCCAAGAGAGAGATGCCTTCCGCGTAGAACGAGTGTTCGGCGAGGCCCGAGTTCGGGTCGTAGCCCCACATCATCGCTCCCCGGCCCGCGCAGTCGACATACGAGTATATCGCACAGCCCCAGTGGGCGATCGGCAGCAAGCCGGCGGGTTCTCGAGGGTTAAGCCGATCGACAGTGGTACGCCCCAGATCGTCAGTGCAACCGCCCGCGACGCCTAGTACGGGACCGAAGCCACCATTGGCAACCTCCAGGTAGATGCGTCGGAGCAGCGGCGGCAGCGGATGCCCGAGCACCCGTTCGGCGTCCTCCACCGCCTGCACAGGGGCGGGCTCCAGCGGCGGCAGCGGGTCGACGGCGTCGGCTGCCAGCGCGGCAAGGTGCTCCTGCGAACCACGTTCCACCAGCCAGCGGGTGTTCTCAGGCATGGGGTTCACCACCCAGACGCCGTTCGCGTCGAGGCAGCCAGGTCGGATGTACACGTCGTCGCTGTAGTCGCGAGCTGCCACCCGAGCGGCGATGCCCCGGAACACGTCGTCTTCGCGCATCCGCCCAGTGTCCTCCGCCGGTCAGTCCGACCGAGGCCGGCCGAAGGCCGCCAGCCGGGCATGTCCTCCGCCACCTGATCCGCGACACCTCAGCGCGCTGATCGCGGCAGGTCAGGAGGCCTGGGCAGCAGGATCGCTTGTCGCCACGACGGCGTCAATCTCGAACTCGACCGACCACGCCGGGTCGATGAAGCGGGACACCTCGACGAAGGTGCATGCCGGTCGTATCTGATCGAACCGTTCGCCATGGGCGCGCGCCGCGTCGCGCCATTGGGTGATGTCAACGAGCATGACTCTGGTTCTGATGACGTCAGCGAGCGTCGCACCGGCCTCGCGCAGCGCCTGCTCGGCGATATCCAGGCAGCGAACCGACTGGGCGTACACATCTCCCGGACCGGCCGTGCCGCCGTCGTCCGCGATCGGCGCGGTCCCGGCCACGGACACGTACTGCCCGATCCGCACGGCTCGAGAGAAGCCGATTTCCGGCTCCAGCGGTGAGCCTGAACTGACCAAGCGACGCGAGGAGGACATGGGTCGTAGCATCGCAGAGCAGCGATCATCCTGATGCCCCCGCCGTGCCGCTGCCCGGCTTCCTCCTGGCCGCGCTCCGCGAGCCGCACACCGCTGCCGACAATCCGGACCCTCGCACGCTCGTCTTCCGCGACCGGGCAGACCGCCCGCTTGGCCGGTCGAACGTTCCGGTGTCGGATCTGGCTGCCCTCGCTGGTTCGCTCCGGGCTGCTCCAGCCGGTCGCCGACACCGGTACGCACCGGTATCGCGTTGCGTGGCCCGATCGGGAAAGTGTCGGGGATCCTGGAGACGAGGACAGCCTGTGACCAGCGGTGGAGCGCTTCCAGCGAAAAGGGACGACCCCCGTCGGGGGGAAAGTGACCTGAGGTAGCAACGAGTGTGATCCGGTGCCATACCGCGTGAGCAGACGTATTGGTCGTGCTGTCGAGCATGATCGAGATCCGCCACGCGGTATGGCGTTCGCTGACGATCCGCTGACCTCAAGGGTGAAGCGCTGCGGGCGCCCGAGGACGGCCGGAGGCCGCCCGCAGGGCAGTCCGCGAGCGCGTGCGCTCAGTTTGCGATCCTCGCCTTGCAAGATCAAAGCTTCTGTCGGCCAGTGCCGGGGATCGCCGCTGGCCTGCTCGCCGTGTCGCCCGTCGTCGCTCTCGGACCACGTTTGTCGATCGGCTTGGCTGTGCGTCGCTGTACAGCCAAGACCTCTTCGTCCCGATCGCGGATGTGGGGCACCTTGTGGTGTCATCCACTGCCAAGTAGTGCCGTTGGTCGTGGTGGACGCGCCGATGGACGACGAACTACTTCAGGTCTTACCGGTCGTGCCGCTGCTTCCTCGCTGCCTCTACCACGCACCCCGCAGGCATCTCTCTGACAGGCCAACCCTCGCAGGGATTCGTCAAGGGCAACCCTTCATGGGTTAGTCCAGGATGGTGTGTAGCAGTGCTGCGACGCCTACGGACACGGTGAAAGCATCAACTGGGCCGCCAGCGAGACTCGCGACAGTCCCCGCAGCCGCTGTGAGGGCACCAATGACAGCCCAGCGTAGCGGCAGTCGCCGGGGTGCCTGCTCGTAGTGATCCACTTGATGATTCTGCACGTTCCCAGCCTGGCGACGTAGTCTGGACACGCCACAACCTCCTTCGTACGGACGACGGGATGATGAGCGGTCGGCCCTCGGGTGATAACGCATCCGGGGGCCAAAGTCGTCTGTGGAGCAGCAGCTCGTCGCTGCCCTGCTGACAGGTCAAGTAGAGCAGCGTGCCCGGAGCGCTGGCGGTAACGTTCGCGGGGTTCTAAAACTGAGGGATGCCTCGTGGCCCGGAGAGTGAAGCAGACCGGCTGCTCATCGAAGCCCTCGCGCTGGAAGGCCTCGATGTCTCGGTGTTCCAGCTGGAGCGCTGGCGGAGGCAGGGACTCGTCCCGCGAAACCTACGTCGCTCTCTTGGGAGGGGGAAGGGCTCGGTCTCCGTCGCGCCGCCGGACGCCCTGGCCAGAGCTAGGACAGTTGCTATGGCGGGTTATCAAGGCTTCAGTACCCCCATAACGTGGTGGACTACTTTTATCAAGTCGCAGACCGGGATGACGTAGAACTGCTGTCGCGAATTCCTGAGGCAACATTTAGAGCCGCGCTAAATGCCTCGCTCTCGCTTGAGGATCGTGGCAGTTCTTCATCTGAAGATGATGCCTACGCCATCTCACTTGACGAGGCAATGGCCGACAAATTCATAACTGCTTGTATTCGAACTTTGAATAAGAGGGTGTCAAGGGCCGAACTCGAACAGATGCGCACCTCATACCAGCATGTGCTGGCCGCAAAGCGCTTGGGCGTCGATGCTGTTGGTGCTGATTTGATCGAGGAAGCGGTTGTCGTCATGCGATGGGCGCCTGAGGGGACAGCGCGCGATGTCGTGGACTATCTTGCGGCAATTTTTTGCCCTTTGGAAGATCGGCTCCAAGTTTTCCGCAACGCCTCCTATGAAGAAATTCTCGTTACGGCTGGGCCTGCATCGGCGATCTGGACTGGTGCGGTGCGCTTTCGAGATCTGCTGGAGCCTCACTTCGGTTGGGTTGTGGAAATTCAGAGCACCTACATTCGGCCAGTGTTGATGCACTTGGCAATTCTTTCTGAAGGCTGGATCGCGGATCGCACCTTGGCCACCGTCCAAGCACCCGGGTTCAGGGCTAATCGAGCCGCCGATCGCCGTCTTATGCATTCGCCGCAGACGGCCAGGTAGGCTGGTGCTGCCTGTATCGCAACCAGTCGTCGGTGGTCGACTATCCACTTGTGGTTCATCGCTGAGACTCTGCGAACTACTCGATTGCTTTTTGTTCGAGCTGCGCTTTTCCTGCTATCAGCATCGCGTGAATCGCGGCCGGCGAGATCGTTATGGAATCCTCGCCACGTCGGCGAACTATGGAGACGAAAGCCCCTTCGATTCGGCCGTCGACTATTGTGCCATGAACCAGGAACGGCTTGTCCCGGTCAGGTTGCGGAGGAATGTCCACTAGTAGCAAAGCTTTACCGTTGCAGGGGATGACATGCACCCCTAGGCCACGTATAACAGGGAATACGCGAAAATCAATTATGCTCCTATAGCGCTCCGGCGCAGTCGCTTCAAGTTCCACTGGAGTCACCTTGGTGACCACGTCTCGACCGGATCGCCGCTTCGTCCTTAGACCAATTATCAGCATCCCTCCAGCCTCGGAGTTTGCGAAGCGAGCGGCGTCCTGCGCTAGTTCTACCTTCCCCGCCTCGGTCTCCAATTTGTAGGCTTGGCTCTTTGCTTCCATCCAAGAGGACTCAGCAAGCCCCACTAGCGATTCTGCTTTGCCTGCCAAGAGGAGGCCCTTTGCTGCTTGGCGGCTTCTCGGATCATCCCCTACGGGGAGTGGAATGAAAGCAGCAAGCCGGACTTCCCCCACAAAGGTGGCTACATCCGCGATGGCAACGTGCTCGCTTGGGACCTTGAAGACAACTTCCCACCCCTCCTCACCTGCAAGGACGTATAGGAGTTCATACGCGGTCGAGTCAAGGAGTCGCGCGATCCTTCCCTCGAATTCATGTTCATTCAAGTTAAGAGGCAAGCCCTCAAGAAAGATGTTCAAAACCACTCGACACGCGTTATCGAAACCGACGCGAAAATCTTCTTCGTTGATCTCAATCGACAGTCCGCCAGTGAGTCCAGTGTAGTAGTCATCAGGGTTCCGATAGCGTGACAGCGGGTCTAGGCGGACGGTCCTCCAGCGTGCATCGCTCTTATGTTTGAGGATGAAGGGAATAAGTTCCGCCACTTCAACGAACCCTTTTCCGTTGAAATCGAACGTAAGGTCCACGGGTGCTATTGCGTATGGAATGCTTACGGCTATTGGCGAAATCTCGACGCCGTTTTGTAACTGGAGTCGGTAGGTTTGGGGAGAGAATTCCGCTGCGGCAGCCATGGTGGTAATCCTGGCAGATGAGGCAGATGGCTAGCTAGCTTGTTGACCCTCGCCATCCCGATGCTCCTATGGAGGTCAAGAGGTGAGGGCGGCGAAGTCGGCGCGTAGGGCGGTGTAGACGTCGCGGACGATGTAGCGCTTCAGACAGCGCAGGATCTCCTGTTTGCTGAGGCCTTCGGTGATGCGTCGTTGCTGGTAGGCGCGGGTGCGCTGGTCGTAGCGTAGGCGGCAGAGCGCGATGGTGTGCAGGGCGTGGTTGGCGCCGCGGTCGCCTCCTCGGTGCAGGCGGTGGCGGCGCACCCGTCCTGAGCTGGCGGGGATGGGTGCTGCGCCGCAGAGGTGCGCCAGCGCGGCTTCGGAGTGCAGCCGGTCGGGGTTGTCGCCGGCGGTGGTGAGCAGTTGGGCGGCGACGTCGGGGCCGACACCGAACAGGGCCGAGGTGCGGGGCGCCGTTTTCCGGACGATGGGTGCCACCTGCTGGTCGAGGGCGGTGATCTCCTCGGTGAGGGCAGTGACCCGGCGGGCGAGCCCAACCAGGGCTGCGGCGGTGGCGTGTTCCGGCTCGTGGAGTCTGGCTGGGTCGTAGGTCAGCCCAGCGCACCGGCTGACCAGCACGGCAGCGCTGACCCTGGTCAGGTGGGCTCGCAGCGGTTCGGAGGCGGCGGCGACCAGGCCGCGCATCTGATTGAGCGCTGCGGTGCGGGCCTTTGACGGCTCCTCGACGGGCGACCCTAAGGGCGCGGATGGCCTCGACCGGCCCAGTGCGGGCCTTCGGCGTGCCCATCGCGGTGCCTGCAAGGGTCGCCCGGGCGGCGGCGATCGCGTCGATCGGATCGGACTTGCCCTGTGCGCGGCGGGCGCGGCGGTCCGGCCGGTCTACCTCCATGACAGCGATCTTTCTGCTGGTCAGGTAGCGGGCGAGGCCGGCTCCGTAGCTGCCGGTGCCCTCCACGCCCACGGCAGTCACCCGCCCGAAGGAGCGCATCCAGGCCAGCAGATCCATGTAGCCGGCGGTGGTCGCTGGGAACTCGGCGTCGGCCAGGAGCCCGCCGGTGCTGTCGATGACAGCGGCGTGGTGGGTGTCGCGGTGGGTGTCAACACCGCCGATGAGAGATCGCTTCTTCGCTGCCATGCTGGTGAGGTCCGCCTTTCTCGGTCGCGTCGAGAACACGTGGACACGTCACCGGTCAGGCGATGCGGACAACACAGTGGTGGGCGCCTCTCGCACAGGCTCCTATCAGGTCACGACGCCTGTCCGGTGACATGCGGCTGCCGGGGCCACCGGGCCAGCCGACGAATCGGGATGAGGACAGTAACCGTCGGTCTGCCGGTGAGTCAGACCAACCCGGCGACACACCCCACCATCCTCACTGTCTGCCGCCGACCCACACATCGTGGAGCGGGCCAGGGCCAGGGTGACAAGGTGGAGCGCCCTACCGGACGTACGACCTTGTCACCCTGGCCCTGGTCTGCTCGGCTTGCCTGAGTCGGTGGCTGGCGGGATGGCATCCCCCCTGAACCACCCACAACCCGGAACCGTTCGGCAACTCCATCCTGGAGTCGTCTGGCCCCCGCCGGAGGCAGCTCTAACCCCAACCCCGCCCCCACCCACCACCCCCTTCTCACCCTCACCCTTTCCCCACCTCGGACCCGAGCGCGGCCGACGGATTCCGTTCGGCAACTCGCCCCCAGGTCGACCGCAGACCCGGTCCGCGGTGAGACGTCACGGGGTGGGAAGAGGCCGGTAGGGAGACGTTGTCGTCCTGGTCCCGGTCGTCCTCCGGGACTCGTCACCGGGTCACTTCATTGACCCAGGCTGACGCGCGGGGCGGGGCGTGGGGTTCGGGCCGGCTGACTTTCCGCCCCGGCGCCCTTGTGCCAGGGCGGCGGCTCCGCAGGAGCCGTTTGCCGCGCCCCGGCCCGCGCCGCGCGGAGCGCCTTGATCCAAGAGAGGACGTTTCGGCAATACTGAGACTAGATTCCCGGACCCTCCTCGACCGTCGTCGATCGCTTCAATCGGGTGGAGCGGCTGCCTGAGCTGGAGGGGTTTTTGCGTCGCCAACCAGCTAGTCACCTGCTGAGCGGTCGACCGCCGCCTGCTCACGACGCGGGAAGTTAGCCCTCGTGACAGCGTCCACTATTTTGAGTACGTGTCGTCCACATCGTTCTGGTCTTGGTCAGGGTGGGGTGCCTTTGAGGCCCTCGGCACTCTCGCCGCTGCTCTCGTGGCCCTCACGGTGTATCTAGGCGAAGTCTCACGACGTCGTCGCGCTGAGCGAAGTGCAGTCCGCATTTGGGTCGCCAATGATGACGGCAGGACGACGATCCATATCGTCAATGACTCTCATGTGCCGATCGTTGATGCCAAAATTGTCATCTTGTATCAGCAAGATCACTGGGGAGCATTTTTGGGAGGAATGAACTGGGCTGCTGTCGGGTGGATTGCACGAGGTCCGCACATCGCGCATCCCTCCCAGACCGTGATCTTGACGCTGAGAGACTTCTACTGGAACGCGTTGGATAGGAGTTTACCGGCGCGCCTGCGCTGGTGTGGTTGCAGTACGAGGCAAGTGCCGAGATTCGGGCGGTGAGATTTACCCGGCTGAAAAAACTTCCAAAAGTTCAGACAATAGTTGATTTTGGCTATCTGGAACCGTATGAGCAACAGGTAGCTCTGGGCACGCGCCCTGCTATTCCCTCACCCTCGCCCGGCCCCTTCGAGGAGGAAGAATGCCCATTTGTGACCAGCGCTCACGCTAGCCTCGCGCGCACGTTCTGGAGCTCGCCGTGGATGCCGGACAACCGCCTCGTGCCGCACCCCCGTCAAGGAAATGGGTTCAAACGGAGGATGAGCCAATCAGCGACCTCTTTCGAGGATGCTGCCAGCCGGAGCGCACGCACTGGCGTTATGCCCTCGTTTAGACCGTGAGCAATCTTATGGCGACGGTCAACCAAGAAAGAAAGTTCCCGCGCCAGCCTCTGGTCATCCGCCTCTAGAAATTCCCTGAAGTCGGCTTGCAGGCCTGCATCGAGCCTGCCTAGCTGATCGTCCATGTTCGCAAGAGACGGATTCTTGCTCCTTTCTAGGTAAGAATGAGCAAAGGCGCGAACCATCCCATACGATTTCTCCCTGACGTAGGCTCGCAGAGTCTCGACGACCGTTTGCTCCAAGTAGCCGCACGACCTAACGACTAGTAACCGAGCCAGCCACGCCCTGATCTCGTCCGTTACATCTCTTCGATCATCAGTCAAAGCTATAAGCTCATCCAGCTTTCGCTCTAAGTTCCGGACCTCGAGGGGTGGCCAGGTCACCATTCTCCCTAGATCGAAGCGAATTCGCGAGTGGTGATAGCGAGCCTAGTCCGAACACTCTCTTCATCTGCGGTTGCACGAGTGACGGCGTTGGCCAATCTCTCGTCCCCCTGAAACCGCTCGACTGCCGCTGCCACTGCTTCCGGAGTCGGCTCGGTGCCGCCGAGATCCAAACGGCGCATCAAGCCCACAAAAACAGCTTCAGCAAGGGCAGCATTTACAGCCCGGTTGCCAGCCCACCGCAGTGCGCGCCGCCCGGGTCCCGCCTCGAGTAGGCGGGCCGCAGTTTCGAACTGCTGCACAATCCGGTCCACCGGGAACTTCGTGATTTCTCGGTATTCCCCAACGAAGTCGTTCAAAAAAGTCTTCAAGGGTCGTCGATACGTGGCAGCAGAAACATACAACGCCAAGGTGCGCAGCACGAGCTCTTGGTCCCGGAGCCTGGGTGACTTGTTGCCGTACAGTTTTCGCCACGCCGGTTGGTCGTTGAGCTGACCAAGCAGCCCAATGAAACCTCCAGCGTAAAGCGCGACCCGAATCTCGTGAGGGGTAAGCTGAGTGCCGCCGGAATTCAAGCGTTCGAAAACCTGGTAGATTGCGTCGAGGGAACCCGCCGAGCCATCCGTCTTAACAATTGTTGCCTGAATAAACGTGTTATTAAGGGTTCGTCGTAGCTCCGGAGGAAGCGTTTCATATGTCAACCCCTTGAATCTATCTGCGACATTGACGAGTGAAAACTCGCGCTCTCGATGCATGCCGCGATAGAACTCCGCCAAGGTGTTCAGTCTTTGCTGGCCGTCCAAAACGAGGTAGCGCTTATCCAACTGCTGAACCAGAATGATGCCGGGGATAGGATACTCGAGAAGCAATGACTCGATAAAGCGATCCATCTGGGGGCGACGCCAAACGAAACTTCGCTGGAAGCGGTCAGTCTCAATTTCTACCGATTCATCTCCGAACCTGGGGATGACAATGTCGCCCCGTTTCAGACGCCGAACGATGCCCTCTACGTCGAAGTCCGTGCCGCTGTACGAGACCGGACGCGCTTCCGCTTCGGCCTCCTCCAGAGACTCTCGGTCCTCCCTGGTTAGATCAACGGCTTCGGCTGGTCCCGTCTCCTCCTCGGGCTGCCCGCTGCACGGCGCTGCTTCAGTCATGACGATGACTCTAGCGACGACCGCAGGTCGAACTGGACGCCGCCGCCCTTCTGTGACTGTTGCAGCGGTGCGACCGGCGTGCGCGCCTGGGCGGCGTTCGTGCTGCCCTGTCAAGAGCTGCCTTGACGACGTAGAGATTCCGCGCGGCCGGCGCTACCCGCATGCCTTCCGAAGTCGCTCGACCGCAACAAAGATCTGCTGTTCGGGACCAGGTCGACTCGGCCGCCACTCAACAAGTAGGGGTCGAACGGCATCGACGAGTCTGGTGAGTTCGACCGCAGTGGTCGGTTCGGGCACAGCGTCAAGCGCCGCGACTGCGACGAAGGTCGCCTGATACCGGTAAGCGTTCGTCGGTTTGTCCTGCCAGCCAGGCGAATTACGCCACTCCTGCACACGCTGGCGCACCTCGGCTGCGGCGGTTCGGATGACGGCCGCTCGTTGGCGAGGTGTGAGTTCGGTGCGGGCGTAGGGGCGGTCGGCGGGATCCTGCGGCGGCGTGTCGGCGTCGCGCATGGCGGCGATCGTACCGGTGCCATGATCGGAATTGCTCGCCGCGTGCAGAGCGACAATGGCGTCAGCCGGCGGTGTCGTTCCACTCTGGGGCGAGGACCGAGTAGAGCTGGGAGTCGCGCCAGGCGCCGTTGGTGAAGACGTGATCGCGTAGCCGGCCTTCGTACTGCATCCCGAGCCGCTTGGCAACGCCGATGGAGGAAGCGTTGTCGGGGCCGATAGCTGCGGTGACGCGGTGAAGCTTCAGCTCTCGAAAGCCGTAGTCGATGATGGTTCGGGCTGCGTCGGTGGCATAGCCGTGGCCCCAGTGATCGGCGCCGATGGCGTAGCCAAGCTTGGCGGCCTGGTGCCCGGTGAGTCCGAGGCGGGCGAAGCCGATCATCCGATCTGAGGTGTCAGCGACGGCTAGGTAGTACTCAGTGCGCGGGTGGAGCTGCGCACGGCTTACAGCTCCCTCAACCATGGCGACAGTGGCGGCCTGGTCGCGGCTGTCGAACGAGAGCCACTGTGTGACCCGGTCGTCACCGACGATCGCCAAAGCGTCGGCCGCGTCATCGGGTCGCAGTTCGCGAAGGGTGATGACGCGGCGGGGATGGTGATCGGGTACATGTGCTGATGGTGCCTTATCGAGGAAGGGCGTTGGCAGGCGTGTGTGTGAAGTGCTCGATGCCGTCGATGAGGTCGCGGGCGTCGTTGGCGTGGCCTGCGCGGGTGATGGCCTGGTGGACACGGCGGACGGAGTGGATGACGCCGTTGATGCGCTGGTCGGCGGGAAGGTCGAGTACGGGGGCGAGGGCATCAGCGGCGGCATCGAGCTCTCCGCTGGCGACGCGGGCAATGGCGAGGTTGGTGTGGGAGCCGGCCTGGTCGCCGAAGGCCCACGCCGGGTCGTAGCGGTCGGAGTACGCCTGAACGGCACGCAGGGCGTAGCGTTCGGTGGCGTCGGCTTCGCCGGGCAGCCAGGCGAGGGCGTCGCTGGCGTAGTAGAGCGTGCGGGGCTGGTTGAAGGTGCAGATGCCGCCGATCTCGTCCATCTCGTCGGGGCGTACCCGGGACCAGGCGTCCTCGGCCTCGGTGATGGCGGCCTTGGCCTGTTCCGCGTTACCGAGTGCGGCGTAGGCGCGTGCGGCGCTGACGGGCAGCCAGACGGCGGAGGTGCCGCCTGCTTGGGTCGCGTACTCGCGTCCGGCCTCGGCATAGCGGACGGCTTCGGCGTACCGACCGGCCCAGTAGGCGACCAGCGATTGAAGTCCGCGGAGCCAGGCTTGCAACCCGGGATGGCCCGACTGGTCGGCGCAGAGGACAGCGGTTCGGGCTTGCAGCATGGCCGAGTGCGGGTCGGCCATGTCGTGCGAGACCTTGGCGAGTAGGCCGCTGGTGATGCCGGCGAGGAAGTGCAGGTCACGCGACTGGGTCGGCTGTTGGCGACGTTCGAGCAGCGTGAACAGGGTGTCCTGAGTCTCGGCCAGGTCCGGCAGGATCTGGCTGACCGGTCGTTGTGGGTAGGCCAGAGCGAGGCGTTGCACATCCTCGGTGAGCTGGTCGATGGCTGCCGGGGAGGTGGCTTCGGCGGCGAGCATTGCGTACTGGCGGGCGCGTTGTGCGGCCATGGCGAGGAGGTTCCTTTCCGGGCCGGCGCCGGTGGGCTCGACGATGAGGTGTCGGGCCGGCGCAGGGGTCAACTGGTGGGATGCCCAGGGGCGCTGCAACTCATCGACCGGCTTGCCGAACATGGCCTGCAACGCCCGCCGTGTGGCGGGGGTTGATGAGGCCAGGTCCCGTTCGCCGCGAGCTAGCCGGCCGAGGTGCCGCGCGCTGATCGCCGCGCGGGAGTCAATGCGGCTGAACTCGTCAGCCAGTTCCTCGTACGTACGGTCGCTGCACTGGATCAGGTACTCCAGGACGGTGCGAGGTTCGCGGCGATCTCGGGCCATCGTCGACGCCTTCCTGATGGGCTATCTCCACGCTCACTTACGCGAGGTCCTGAACACAACGCAGGTCCTCATGGTGTCCGCCCGAGGTCCGTCAGAGGTGCTGCTTCGGTCCTCGATCGATCTCCACAACCGGGTGTTCTATCTCCACCATGGACCTCTCACCCACCGCAATTGTGCGTGTACTCGCCGCTGAAATGCACGTGGCAAAACGGCACCCCACCCCTCGTGCCCGTGCCGATTCGGTTGCGAACACGGTCGAGGGTGGTATCCAGGCCCATAAGTGCGTCGGTCCTGCCTGGGCTGTGCCGGTCCCGGACGAGCGGCAACCTGCCGAGGCTGGCCCGGAGTGGGTGCTGGCGTGGGACCGCGACCCGAACGACGGTCAATGAGTGGCCCACCAGCCCCGGTGCCTCGCACAGCCACGCCGCGCCGGCCAGGTGTCCCCGTTCCAGGCGACCTGGTGCTGATTGACGATCGAGCGTCGGTGCAGTTTGGCGGTGATCGGGCTCTGTGGCTGCGGGTGACCTCGGTCTGCGACAAGCCGACATACCACGGATGGGTGTGGCTGACCGGCTACTCCATCGATCTGGCCACCGGTAAGGCTCTGGCCCGGCGGGAGGTGTTCGCTCAGATCACCGGTCTTCAGATCCAGCGACCCACGACTGGAAGCGCGCCGCCTCGCCACAACGCGGCGTCAACGACGAGGAGACGCGGTGTTTGACGTTCGGGTACGACTCGGCGCAGTGCTGGACATCGACGCGGCCGATCGCCTTCTGCCGTCGGACGGGCCCGTGCGGTTGTGGGTGACCGGGGTACGGCTGGTGGCTAACCGCCCTCCCCAAGACGGGTGGATCTGGGTCGAGGGCATCAGGCTCTCTCCGTCGGGCCGTCGCGGCCCTCAGGCACAGATCCTGGTACGCGCGAGCAAGCTGCCACCGGAGGGCTCGCTCCGATGAGCGTCTACGGCCGGGCAACGGTGTTCGCCGACCGGGTCCGGCTGACCTTCGCTGACGCTCAGCTGACTTTCGCCCGTCACCCCAACCCGGCTGGCCGGGCGGACACACCGCTGACCAGCGGTGGAGCGCTTCCAGCAGAAAGGGACGACCCCCGTCGGGGGGAGACGGGGGTCGTCGAAGGTTCGGCTCCGGGGGGGTCGAGCCGAACCACTCAGCGGTCACGGGGGGTGCAACCGCCGAGGGTCTTGTCTGTTGTCGAGGATGTGAAATCTCGTCGTACGGACAAGTCTGCCTGAGCGGGCCCGTCACGTCGAGTGGTGTCGACTCCACTCACTGCGAAAATCTCCTCGCGGAGTGTGAGCGCGATCACGCGGAGCGGAGGTGGTGGCGCCAGCCCGCAGGTCTGAGGGGTGGCATGACCCCGGGCACCCGCCGACGATAGACCATCCGGCTAGACTTTCGCGCCGTGGGCCGAAGTGCCGCTTTCTTCGATCTGGACAAGACCGTCATCGCCAAGTCGAGCGCCCTGGCGTTCGGTCGGCCGTTCTACCGGGACGGGCTGATCACTCGGCGTGACGTGGTCAAGTCGGCGTACGCGCAGCTGATGTTCCGGCTGGGCGGCACCGACGAGCAGACCATGGCCCGAACACGGGACTACCTGGCCGCGCTCTGCAAGGGCTGGCAGGTGGAGCAGGTCCGCCAGATCGTCGCGGAGACGCTCCACGAGCTGATCAACCCCTACGTGTACGCCGAAGCCGCCGCGCTGATCGAGGAGCACCAGGCGGCCGGGCGGGACGTGGTGCTGGTCTCGGCGTCCGGCGAGGAGATGGTCCGGCCGATCGGCGAGCTGCTCGGGGTGACGGATGTGATCGCCACCCGGATGGCGGTCCGGGACGGCCGGTACAGCGGTGAGGTCGAGTTCTACGCGGCCGGCCCGAGCAAGGTCGAGGCGGTCAGCGAGCTGGCCGCCGCCCGGGACTACGACCTGGCTGACTCGTACGCCTACTCCGACTCGTACAGCGACCGTCCGCTGTTGGAGTGCGTCGGCCACCCGAGCGTGGTCAATCCGGACCGGCAGCTGCGCAAGCTGGCCTCGGAGAACGCCTGGCCGGTGCTGGAGTTCCGGCACCCGATTCCGCTGGGTCGACGGCTGCGGGAACGTCCCGCGGTGCCGGTGGCCGCGGCGGCCCTGGGCGTCGGGGTGGGCGTGGCCATCGGCATCGCCTGGTATGGCCGGCACCGGCGTACCCGCGCCGCCGCCACCACCGCCTGATCCCCACGACTGATCGCGGCAGGACGTCGTCACCACCCGAACCGCCTGGTAGGGCCGCCGCCGGCGTACCCGAGACCGCCAGGGCGGGCGGTCAGGCGGCGGCGAGGATCTCGTCGCCGATGACGGTGAGCTGGTCGGCGCCGACCTCGACGGCCGCCATGTAGTGGCGCAGCCAGGAGCGCAGCCCGTCCGGTGTGCCGGTGGCGAACGCGCCCGCCGAGCCGACGTACTCGGGCTCCCGCTCGCGGTGGCCGACGTCGACGGCGAGCAGGCCACGCGGGTCGAGGCCGCTGGCGAGCAGCACCAGGCGGGCGGCCCCCCGGGCCACCACGCCGGACGGGCCGGCGAACGGGCGGAGGTTCAACAGCTCCCCGTGTACGACCGCGGCGAGCACCAACGGGGAGACCTTCGTGCCACCGGCGACCAGCCCGGCGAGCCCGTCCAGCCGGGTGGCGACCACCGGGTCGGCCACCGGACGGCCCAGCTCGGCTTCCGGCACGATGCCCCGCGCGGCGAGGACGTGCAGCTTCGCCAACGCCTGCCGGGGCGCCTTCGGCCACAGCTCGCTCAGACCGGGTAGCGCCCCGGCGACCCGCAACGCCCCTTGCAGCACGGGGTCGGTGACGGTGCCGGCCCGGACCGCCTCGCGTTCGTGCCCGACGCCCTCCAGAGCGGCGCTGGCCACCGCGGAGCGGAGACTGACCTCGGCCGCCACCTGGCCACCGTTTCGACGCAGCGCCCGGTGCCCGAGCGCCTTGTCGAACCGCTCGCGCGCCTGCTCGACGGCGGCGGCGATGTCGGCGAGCGCGAGCAGGGGCGCGAGCGGGTCGGTGGTCACCCCGCCACGCTAGCGACCCGCCCGGGCGCGGCGGGTCGCACCCGCCCGCAACGCGACCGGCACCACCCGCCCCGGCGCGACCGTCCCTCAACCCGGTGCGCTCTCCCTCGCCCAACGCATCCTCCCCTCGACCCGGCGCGCCCTCTCCCCGACCCGGCTTATCAACACGCGTTCCTGGAAGTCGGGGCATCCAGGCCAGTAGGACACCCCGTTTTCCAGGAACCCGTGTTGATCAAGCACCGGACCGAGCGCGGACCGCAAGCCGGGGGCGGAAGGCCCGGGGGCGGAAGGCCCGGGGGCGGAAGGCCCGGGGCGG
>NZ_JAEVHL010000029.1 GCF_016803395.1 Micromonospora tarensis
GTCGAGCAGCCGGCCACCGCGGGAACGTACGGCGCGGGTCGCCGGCCGCCACCGCGTACGGCGCGGCCCGCCCCCGGGAGCACGATCGCCCCGAGCCGGCGCACCGGACCGGCGGCGTGGTCCGGCACACCGAGACCGTGCACGTCACCACCCGGCACACGGTGGTGGACGGTGGCGCGAGCGAGCCGGCCGGCAGTACGGCGGCCGGTACGCCGGCCAGTGGACCCCGCCCGCGCAGGAGTGGACCCGGGGCGGCGGCGCGGAGGAGCGATCCAGAGCCGGTTACGGCGACGACCGGGCCCGCCCGGGCGACGACCGCTCCTGGGGTGCGCAGCACACGACCCGGGGCGAACCCGAGTGGAGCGGCGCGCGGGCCGGGTCGGGTCGTGCCGAGCGGTACGAGCCCGACGTCGACGGGGACGAGCCGGGCTGGACGGGCCGGCACGACGAGCCGGAGTGGTCCGATCCACCCGACGCGTACGCCCAGCCCGACGAGCGCGGGGCGGCGACCAGGTCGCCCCGCACACCGGAGCGGTCCTGGGACGGCCCGGACGATCGCGGCCGGTCGGAGCAGCGCGGTCGGGTGAGCGCCGCCGCGCCGCAGGCCGGCCGCCGCTGCGCGCCGACGACACCGGCGAGTACTGGTCGCAGTTGCGGCCGGCGACCAGTGGGCTGCCGTGCGCGACGACGAGACCGGCCGCGAGGTGCGGGTCGGCGAACGCCGGGCCGAGGTGCACGCCGACGCCACCGGGACCGAGTACCGGGTGGCCGACCGCTGGGCCACCGTCCGGCACGAGGAGCCGCGCCGACACGAGGACGCCGGCCGATACGAGGAGCCGCGCCGACACGAGGAGCCCGGCCGATACGAGGAGCCGCGCCGACACGAGGACGCCGGCCGGTACCAGGACGCCGGCCGGTACGGGGAGCGTGAGTCGTACCGCCGGGACGAGCCGGCGGGCCGGCCGGCGCTGCCGGTGGGCGGGGTGCCGGTGCCGGACGAGTGGCGTCCACCGCGTCAGCGCGGCCACCAGGCGGAACCCGCGCCCGAGCGGGTCGGTCGGCGTCGAGTCGACGAGCGATACGGCTACCCGCCCCAGGATGACGTGCCGCGTGCCGGCGGCGCGTCGCCCACCGACCGCTGGCGGTGACCGGTCAGCCGGCTCGGGTCACTTGTCGATGTCGCCGACCACGAAGAACATCGAGCCGAGGATCGCGATCAGATCCGGGACCAGGCAGCCGGGGAGCAGGGTGGCCAACGCCTGCACGTTCGCGTACGAGGCGGTGCGCAGCTTCAACCGCCACGGCGTCTTCTCGCCCCGCGACACGAGGTAGTAGCCGTTGATGCCGAGCGGGTTCTCGGTCCAGGCGTAGGTGTGCCCCTCGGGCGCCTTGAGCACCTTCGGCAACCGCGTGTTGATCGGCCCGGTCAGCCGGTCCACCCGGTCCAGGCACTGCTCGGCGAGGTCCAGCGAGGCGTACACCTGGTCGAGCAGCACCTCGAAACGGGCATGGCAGTCCCCGGCGGTCTTGGTGACCACCGGCACGTCCAGCTCGTCGTAGGCCAGGTAGGGGTCGTCGCGGCGCAGATCCAGGTCCAACCCGGAGGCTCGGGCCACCGGCCCGGACGCGCCGAACGCGGCGGCGTCCGCGGCGGAGAGCACACCCACGCCCACGGTGCGGGCCAGGAAGATCTCGTTGCGCCGAATCAGGTGGTCCAGATCGGGCAGCCGGCGGCGTACCTCGCCGATCGCCGCGCGGGCCCGGCCGGTCCAGCCGGCCGGCACCTCCTCCTTGAGGCCGCCCACCCGGTTGAACATGTAGTGGATCCGGCCGCCGGAGACCTCCTCCATCACCGCCTGGATGGTCTCCCGCTCCCGGAAGGCGTAGAAGATCGGCGTGATCGCCCCGATCTCCAGCGGGTAGGAACCGAGGAACATCAGGTGGTTGAGCACCCGGTTCAGCTCGGCGAGAGCCATCCGCAACCAGGTGGCCCGCTCCGGCACCTCCATGCCCATCAGGCGTTCCACAGCGAGCACCACACCCAGCTCGTTGGAGAACGCCGAGAGCCAGTCGTGCCGGTTGGCCAGCACGATGATCTGCCGGTAGTCGCGTACCTCGAAGAGCTTCTCCGCGCCCCGGTGCATGTAGCCCACGACCGGTTCGCAGGAGACCACCCGCTCGCCGTCGAGCACCAGCTTCAGTCGCAGCACACCGTGGGTGGAGGGGTGCTGCGGGCCGATGTTCAGCACCATGTCGGTGCCGAGCTGCTGATCGCTGGTGCCGGCGACCAGGCCGGCCCCGGTGCCGACGGTCAGTTCGCGGAGGTCCCCGGCGTCGGTGGTCATGTCCGTCATCGTGCCACGGCCGGCTCGAGCGGGATGCCGACCGGCTGGCGCAGCCACCAGTGCCCGCCGAGCCCGGCCGGGTCGGTCAGCTCGGCCACCGCCGACGCGGCGGCGAGCGCCCGCAGGTAGCCGGCCGGGTCGGTGCCGGCCAGGCCGAGCGGCGGTCGCCGGCCGTCGGCCCCGAGCGCCCGCAGCGCCTCCCGCTGGGAGACCAGGGAGTACGCACACCGGGCGGCCGCCGCACCAGCGGAGGCGACCGAGTCCATGGCCACGTGCGCGGTCACGTCTGTCGTCCCGTCGGGCACCGGGGCCACCTGCCGCCCACTCCGGTACCCGGTCAACGTTCCGTCGACGGGCCGGTCCCTCCTCAGGTGCCCGTAGTCGACCGCTACCGCCAGCCCTCGGCTGATCTGTCGCACCGCGTCGGCCCAGGCTTCGTCCCGTGGTCTGCCGATCTCCGCTCGGTGGTCGCTGTGGGGGGTTTCGCTGGTCCCGTCCGTCCAGGTCAACGCCAGATCTGGGTCGCTGCCCGCCGCTGCCGAGTCTGAGGCTCTGGGCCACCACTGCGTCAGCCAATCAGAATCAGCAGCGCTGACCAGCTCACCAACCGTCTCCGCGCCGCTCTCGGGATCGACCAGCAGGTATCGCCAGCCATCCCTGGTGTGCACCGCCACGTCCAGCGGAACGTTGTCCAGCCACTCGGTAGCGGTCAACAGTCCGGTTATCCCAGCAGGAATCTCGGACACCCACTCGATCGGCTCCGGCAGGTGCTCAGGTCGAGGCGCCAACTCGACAGCCGTGAACCGCACCCGTTCCACAAGCGACGGGCGATCAGCGACCGACGACGGATCATCCCCCACCGCGTCCCCGACGGCGGCCGAGGATGCGACGAGCCTCAGCAGGCTTCGCAGCAGCTCGCCCCGGCCAGCCCCGACGTCGACCACGTCGAGCCGTGGCGGATGGTCCAGGGCGGCGTCGACCTGTGCGATCAGGCGCACCAGCGCGCTGGCGAACGCCGGGGACGCGTGCACGCTGGTCCGAAAGTGGGCGGCCGGTCCGGTGCCGGCCACGAAGAAGCCGTCCGGCCCGTAGAGGGCCTGGCTCATCGCCTCCCGCCACGGGATCGGCATCAGCTCACCGCGGGTTCGGGAGTCGTCACCGTGCCGACCCTACGGCCACCCGGTGCGGCGACGACTCCGGATCCCCGCGCCGATTGGTTCAGTTCCGGAAGTAGTGCCCTTCGTGCAGGTCGGCGATCAGGCCGGGGTGGGTGGGGGTCCAGCCCAGCCGTTCACGGGTGATCGCCGAGGACGTCGGATTGTCCAGCTGCGCGAACTGCCCGAGAAAGCCGAAGTAGTCGTCCGCCTGGTCGGGGCTGATGCTGCGGACCGGGAGGCCGAGGTTGTGGCCGATGGCGGCGGCGATCTGCCGGAACGGAACACCTTCGTCGGCGGCTCCGTGCAGGCGCGCACCGGCCGGTGCCTGTTCCAGGGCGAGCCGGTAGAGCTGGGCCGCGTCGAGCGTGTGCACGGCCGGCCACCGGTTGGCACCCTCGCCGACGTACGCGGCGTACCCGTTGCGCCGGGCCGCCGCGATGATGACGGCGATGAAGCCGTAGCGGTCGAGCGAACTGTGCACCGTGGGCGCGAGCCGGACGATCGACGAGCGCACCTCCCGGGAGGCGAGGCCGGCCACGAAGTTCTCCGCGTCGATCCGGTAGCCGCCGCCCGGGAAGATGTCGCGTTCGGTGCCGTGCCGGCCGACGATGCCGCCCATCACGAGCATGGCCGTCCCGCCCGTGCCGACCAGAGGCTTGCCGGAGCCGGCCAGGCCGTCGGCGAGTGCCGTGAGGGCGTTCAGGTCGGCCGAGGCGGCATCGGCCAGGTCGCCGCTGATCATGAGATCGTGGCGGAACGCCAGATGGATCACCCCGTCGGAGGCCGCCGCCTCGTCCCGAAGCACGTCGAGGTCGGTCAGGTCGCCGCGGTGCGCCCGAGCGCCGAGCTTTTCGATGGCGGCGGCGGACGCGTCGGAGCGGGCCAGGCCGACGACCTCGTGCCCGGCGGAGAGCAGTTCCGGCACGACCGCGGAGCCGAGATGGCCGGAGGCTCCTGTGACGAATACGCGCATGGTGGGTCCTTCGGGTGAGTACCGATGTCACTTGGCGACATCACCGTAGCTCGCGATGTCACATCGCGACATCCCTCGAACCAAATAATGTCGCGATGTGACATCGGATACCATCGCCCGATGGCCCGCTGGCAACCGGACGCGCGCGGCCGCCTGGAGGCGGCCGCCTTCGAGCTTTTCCGCGAGCGCGGCTTCGAGCAGACCACCGTCGCCGACATCGCCGCCCGCGCCGGCCTCGACAAACGCACCTTCTACCGGCTCTTCGGCGACAAGCGCGAGGCGCTCTTCAGCGGCAGCGGACGGCTGGAGGAACTCCTGGTCAAGACGGTTGCCGAGACGGACGCCACCGCTTTCGAGGCGGTCGTGGCCGCCTTCCGTCGGGCGGCGGAGGACATCTTCGCCGACCGCCTCGAGCTGGTCCGGATGCGCCAGTCCATCATCGCGAGCAGCCCGGAGCTACAGGAGCGTGAGCTGCGCAAGGGGACCGCACTGGGGGCCGCGGTCAGCGCCGCGCTGCGCGCCAAGGGGTGCGACGAGACCACCGCCACCCTGGCCACCGAGTCGGGTGTCACCGTGTTCCGGGTCGCGTACGCCCGCTGGGTCGCGCCGGACAGCGACGCGGCGCTCACCGACCTGATCGCCGAGGTGGCCGCCGAGCTACGCGCGATCACGTCGGCCCGGGGGAAGCTGCCGACCTGAGCCACCGCTGAACGGGCGGTTTCCGCGCCCCGTCCGCCGACTGTTCCGGAACGGCCTCGACCGGTCGGGAACGGTGCCGAGCGGCCCTTCCGCCGGCGGTGAAGGTTTTCACACATGCTTGTCCCGGTTCGGTGGGCCGGGCGCATACTTGCGATCGACCGGTACCCCTGCTCGAGGACTGGATCATCGCCATGAGCGCACCGTTGCGCCCGCGTCCGGCCGCCCCTTCCGGGCCTGCCGCATCGCGGGATCGCGCCGTCCCCACCTCCCGCCTGCTCACCGTCGGTGTCGTTGGCGCCGGTCGGGTCGGAGCCGTGCTGGGTGCCGCGCTCGCCGCCGCCGGGCACCGGGTGGTCGCCGTCTCCGGCAACTCCGGTGCCAGTCGCGCCCGCCTCGCCCTGCTGCTGCCCGAGGTGCCCCGCCGCCCGGCCGTCGCGGTCGCCCACGCCGCCGCTGACCTGCTGCTGATCGCGGTGCCGGACGACCGGCTGGCCGACGTGGTGGCCGACCTCGCCGAGCAGGGCGGGTTACGCCCGGGTCAGGTCGTCGCGCACACCTCGGGAGCGCACGGCCTCGCCGTGCTCGGGGCGGCCGTCGCGGCCGGTGCCCGACCGCTCGCCCTGCACCCCGCGATGACCTTCACCGGTACGCCCGACGACCTCGCCCGCCTGGACGGCATTTCGTACGGGGTGACCGCTCCGGCGGAGTTGCGCCCCCTCGCCGCCCGGCTGGTCGCCGACCTCGGTGGCGTACCCGAGTGGGTGGCCGAGTCCGACCGTCCGCTGTACCACGCCGCGCTGGCGCACGGCGCGAACCACCTGGTGACCCTGGTCAACGAGGCGACCGACCGGTTGCGCGACGCCGGGGTGTCCCGGCCGGAGAAGGTGCTCGCTCCGCTGCTGCGGGCGGCCCTGGAGAACGCGCTGAGTCTCGGTGACGACGCGTTGACCGGTCCGGTCTCCCGTGGTGACGCGGGCACCGTGCGCCGGCACCTGGCCCGGCTGACGGCGACGGCACCCGAGTCCGTCCCGGCGTACCTGGCACTGGCCCGTCGTACCGCCGACCGGGCGATCGCCGCCGGCCGGCTGCGCCCGGTGGACGCGCAGTCGCTGCTCGGCGTGCTGGCCGACAGCGGTCGGGAGGTGGCGGCATGACCCAGGTGGTGCACACCCGCGCCGAGTTGGCCGAGGCCCGGGCCGGGCTGAAGGGCACGGTCGGGGTGGTGATGACCATGGGTGCCCTGCACTCCGGGCATGAGACGTTGCTGCGCGCGGCCCGGGAACAGGCCGACCACGTGCTGGTGACGATCTTCGTGAACCCGTTGCAGTTCGGGCCGAACGAGGACTTCGACCGCTACCCGCGCACCCTCGACGCGGACCTGGAGGTGTGCCGGCGGGCGGGGGCGGATCTCGTCTTCGCCCCGTCGGTGGCGGACATGTACCCGGACGGCCAGCCCCGGGTCCGCCTCGACCCGGGCCCGCTCGGTGCGGAGCTGGAGGGTGCGAGTCGCCCCGGCTTCTTCCACGGCGTGCTCACCGTGGTGCTGAAGCTGCTCCAGCTCACCCGGCCGGACCTGACGTTCTTCGGTGAGAAGGACTACCAGCAGCTCACCCTGGTCCGGCGGATGACCCGCGACCTGGACGTGCCGGTCGAGGTGGTGGGCGTGCCGACCGTCCGGGAGCCGGACGGGCTGGCGCTCTCCAGCCGCAACCGCTACCTGAGCGAGCCGGAGCGGGCCGCCGCGCTGAGCCTGTCCGCCGCGCTGCGGGCCGGGGCGCGGGCCGCCGACGACGGCGCGGACGCGGCGGCGGTGCCTGACCGCCGCGCACGCCGCGTTCGGTGCCGGTACGCCCGGTGCCCGTCTCGACTACCTGGTGCTCACCGATCCCGAGTTGGAGCCGGGGCCGGTGTCCGGGCCGGCCCGGTTGGTGATCGCGGCGTGGGTCGGCGCCACCCGGTTGATCGACAATGCGGCGATCCAGCTCGCCCCGCGCTCCTGACCCGGCCGGACCACCCTCCACCAATCCCGCGAAAGGCCACTCCGATGCTGCGGACCATGCTCAAGTCGAAGATCCACCGGGCCACGGTGACCCAGGCCGACCTGCACTACGTCGGTTCGGTCACCGTGGACGAGGACCTGCTCGACGCCGCTGACCTGCTCCCCGGCGAGCAGGTGGCGATCGTGGACATCACCAACGGTGCCCGGCTGGAGACGTACGTGATCCCCGGCCAGCGGGGCAGCGGCGTGATCGGCATCAACGGGGCCGCCGCCCACCTGGTGCACCCGGGTGACCTGGTCATCCTGATCTCGTACGGCCAGATGGACGACGCCGAGGCCCGGTCGTACCGGCCGCGGGTGGTGCACGTCGACGCCGACAACCGGGTGATCGAGTTGGGCGGCGACCCGGCCGCGGTGGCGCCCGGCACGGCCGGGAACCCGGTGCCCAGCCCGCTGGCGGTGTCCGGTGTCTGATTCCCGGTAACGCGATTCCGGTCTGTCACCGAAAGGTCATTTCCGGTTACCCTTGGCGGGCTGGCGGAAGCCGGTCAGTGGCTGGGGGAGGCCGCGATGCGCCGTGCCATGACGACAGTGTTCGCCGCTGCCATGACGGCAGTGTTGCTGGCTGGCTGTGCGGCGCCCGAGGGCCTCGACGGTGACCTGACCGACGACTGGGCCACCCTGTCGGCGGCGTCGGCGTTCACTCCGGCCGCCGGGGTGTGTCACGCCGGCGATTTCACCGACGTGGTCTCCCTGGCCGGCTACGAACCGGTGGACTGTGCGGGTCCGCACCGGCTGGAAACCGTGCACGTGGGGGCGTTTCCGGCCGAACGGACGACCGCCCCGGCGGGTGGCTCGGTGGAGCTGCGGGGTGCGTTCGCGGAGTGCGACACCCGGGCGACCGGCTACGTCGGTGACGACTGGCGGGCGGGCCGCCTGCGGCTGTCCGTGGCGCTGCCGAACGGGCCGGGTTGGGCAGCGGGTTCCCGTTGGTTCCGCTGCGACCTCACCGAGTTGAACACGGTCGAGGCGGCGGCCACAGTGGTGGTCCGCTCGGGCAGCCTGCGGGACGCGTTGAAGGCGCCCTCCGGGCTGCGGCTCGGCTGCCAGCAGACCCGGGGCGGGGCCGGTCGGGGCGTGCAGACGCTGACCCCGGTGGAGTGCGCCAGGCAGCACGACGCCGAGTTCGTCGGGGTGTGGCGCGCACCGGACACGGCGTACCCGACCCGGGAGGCCGACTGGGTGCCGCTCTACACCGGCTGTCGCAGCGTCCTCGGTCGGTACGTGGGCGTGCCGAACGACGCCGAGCTGCGGTTCCGCAGCGGCGTGGTGGTCCGCCCGCCGGGGGCGGGGCGCTGGAAGGTCGGTGACCGGGGCGTCCGCTGCTACCTGTGGCTGAGCCACCGTACGGTGAGCGCCTCGTTGAAGGGCGCTGGCCCGGCTGGCCTGCCGGTTCGGACGAAATGACCACGGCCTGACGGCGGCGCGGCCCGGACGGGGTCGCCCAAAACACTCGTAGCGCCCCCGCCGCCCCGGACGAGGATGGTTCGGGTTGACTGGGGGGATGGACCTTCCCACCGTCGACCTGCCTGCCCTGCCCGCGTTGCTGGCCGCGCCCGCGCCCGGCTGGGTGGAGACCACCGACGTGATCGTGGTGGGTTCCGGCGTGGCCGGATTGACCGCGGCGCTGCACCTGCGTGAGGCGGGTCTGCACGTCACGGTCGTTACCAAGGTCAACATCGATGACGGCTCGACCCGGTGGGCACAGGGCGGTATCGCCGCCGTGCTCGACCCGGCCGACACCCCGGCGGCGCATGCCCGTGACACCGAGATCGCCGGGGTCGGGCTGTGCGACAGGGCGGCGGTGCGGGTGCTGGTCGAGGAGGGCCCGACCCGGCTCCGCGAGCTGATCCGGATCGGTGCCGAGTTCGATCGCCACCCGGACGGCTCCCTGATGCTGACCCGC
This sequence comes from Micromonospora tarensis, assembly GCF_016803395.1. Classification (GTDB taxonomy): domain Bacteria; phylum Actinomycetota; class Actinomycetes; order Mycobacteriales; family Micromonosporaceae; genus Micromonospora; species Micromonospora tarensis. Next base: position 9,140 of record NZ_JAEVHL010000029.1, read on the forward strand.
GAGGGCGGGCACCGGGCGGACCGGATCGTGCACGCCGGCGGCGACGCCACCGGCGCGGAGGTGCAGCGGGCCCTGCACGCGGCGGTGCAGCGGGACCCGTGGATCCGGTTGGTCGAGCACGCCCTCGTGCTTGACCTGCTGCGCGCGCCCGGTGACGGCCCGGACGGGCTCGGCCCGGCGTGTGGCATCACCCTGCACGTGCTCGGTGAGGGCAGCGAGGACGGCGTCGGCGCGCTGCTGGCCCGCGCGGTCGTGCTGGCCACCGGTGGCATGGGCCAGATCTTCTCGGCCACCACCAACCCGGGGGTCTCCACCGGGGACGGGGTGGCGCTGGCGATGCGGGCCGGCGCGGCGGTGACCGACGTGGAGTTCGTCCAGTTCCACCCGACCGCCCTGATCACCCCCGCCGGCCAGGGGGTGCCCGGTGCCGGGCACGCGCAGCAGCCGCTGGTCTCCGAGGCGCTGCGCGGCGAGGGCGCGTACCTGGTGGACTCCGACGGCAAGCGGTTCATGGTGGGCCAGCACGAGCTGGCCGAGCTGGCCCTCGGGACGTGGTCGCCAAGGGCATCCACCGGGTGCTGCTGGCCACCGGCGCGGAGCACGTCTTCCTCGACGCGCGGCACCTGGGTGGCGACTTCCTGGCCGGCCGCTTCCCCACCATCGTGGCGTCCTGCCTGGCGATCGGCGTCGACCCGGCGACCGACCTGATCCCGGTGGCGCCGGCCGCCCACTACGCCTCCGGCGGCGTCCGGACGGATCTGCGCGGCCGTACCTCCATCCCCGGCCTGTACGCCTGTGGCGAGGTGGCCTGCACGGGCGTACACGGCGCGAACCGACTGGCCAGCAACTCGCTGCTGGAGGGCCTGGTCTTCTCCCGGCGGATCGCCGAGGACATCGCGGCCGGCCTGCCCGAGCAGGCCCAGCCGGCGGAGACCGGTGCCTGGCGCGGGGGTGCGGGCTGGGTGCTGCCGGCGGAGGTGACGCCGACCCTGCAACGGACGATGACCCGGGGGGCCGGGGTGCTCCGGTCGGCGACGACGTTGGCCGCGACGGCCGGGACGCTCACCGAGCTGGGCGTCGCCCGGGGCCGTCCGCGAACCGCCGACTGGGAGGCGACAAACCTGCTCACCGTGGCGTCGGCGCTGGTCGCCGCCGCGTACGCGCGCGGTGAGACCCGGGGTTGCCACTGGCGGGAGGACTTCCCGACGGCCGACGAGCGGTGGCTGGGCCACCTGGTCGGAGCGATCGGGGCGCAGGGCCGGGTGACGCAGCAGTGGGAGGGGACATCATCATGACGGAGTCGACGCAGGCGGCGTTGCGGACGGCCGGGCTGGACCCGGCGCAGGTGCGGCGGGTGATCGAGGGCGCCCTGGTCGAGGACCTGGGCCCGGACTTCCTCGACGTGACAAGCGTGGCCACCATCGGGGCGGACCAGATCGACACCGCCGACCTGGTGGCCCGCGCGGACGGGGTGGTCGCCGGGATGGCCGTGGCCGCGGCCGTGTTCGAGCTGGTCGGCGAGGTGACCGGCTTCGGTCGTACCGTCGAGGTCTCGGTGTCGGCCCGCGACGGCGAGCGGGTGGCCCGCGGCGACGTGCTGGCGACGGTGACCGGCCCGACCCGGTTGCTGCTGACCGCCGAGCGGACGGCGCTCAACCTGCTCTGCCGGATGTCCGGGGTGGCCACCCACACCCGGGCCTGGGCGGACGCGCTGGCCGGCACGAAGGCGATGGTGTTGGACACCCGCAAGACGACGCCGGGTCTGCGGGCGCTGGAGAAGTACGCGGTGCGGGCCGGCGGCGGCACCAACAAGCGGATGGGCCTCTACGACGTGGCCATGATCAAGGACAACCACAAGCTGGCGGCCGGGAGCATCACGGCGGCCTACCGGCGGGTTCGGGAGGCGTTCCCGGAGGTGCCGGTGCAGGTCGAGGTGACGACTGTCGCCGAGGCGGTGGAGGCGGTGGAGGCCGGCGCGGACTTCCTGCTCTGCGACAACATGACGCCCGAGACGCTGGCCGAGGCGGTCGCGGCGGTGGGCGACCGGGCGGAGCTGGAGGCGACCGGCGGGCTGACCCTGGAGGTGGCGGGCCGGTACGCGGCCACCGGCGTCGACTTCCTCTCGGTGGGCGCGTTGACCCACTCGTCGCCGATCCTGGACATCGCGCTGGACCTGCGTACCGACTAGTTGTCTAGGCTGCGTGGGTGCTGCTCTGCATCGACATCGGAAACACCAACACCGTGCTGGCGACCTTCGACGGCGACAAGCTGGTGCACTCCTGGCGGATCAAGACCGATGCCCGCTCGACGGCGGACGAGCTGGGCCTGATGTTCCGGGGTCTGCTCGCCGGGGACAACGTCGAGATCACCGGGGTGGCCGCCTGCTCGACGGTGCCGGCCGCGCTGCGGTCGTTGCGCACCATGCTCAGCCGTTACTACGCCGAGCTGCCGAGCGTCGTCGTCGAGCCCGGGGTGCGCACCGGCGTGCAGTTGGCGATCGACAACCCGAAGGAGGTGGGCGCGGACCGGGTGGTGAACACGCTTGCCGCGTACACCCTCTACGGCGGGCCGTCGATCGTGGTGGACTTCGGCACCACCACCAACTTCGACGTGATCAGCGGGCGCGGCGAGTTCCTCGGTGGCGCGTTCGCCCCGGGCATCGAGATCTCCTTCGACGCGCTGGCGGCCCGCGCGGCCCAGCTGCGGAAGGTAGAGGCCACCAAGCCCCGCTCGGTGATCGGCAAGAACACCGTGGAGTGCCTCCAGGCCGGTCTGTACTTCGGCTTCGCCGGCCAGGTGGACCGGATCGTCGAGCGGATGACCGAGGAGCTGGGCGAGGTGCGGGCGGTCATCGCGACCGGTGGCCTGGCCGCGCTGGTGATCAACGAGTGCCGCAGCATCACCCACCACGAGCCGATGATCACGCTGATCGGCCTCCGGATGGTCTACGAACGCAACCTGTGATGGCCGGCCGGCGTCGGGGGCGGCCTTCGCGCCGGTTTCAGCGCCGCCGTGCGCGCAGCACCAGCGTCCGGTACGGCAGCTCGATGGTTTCCCGGCCGACCAGGGCGGGGTGGCTGTCCAGCAGCTCGGCGAGTTCGCGCTGAACCCGCTGCTGGTCGTCCGTGGAGGCGGTGAGCCAGTACGAACGGGTGCGGATCATTCCGAACAGTTCGTCCGGCGTGAGCGTGGTGTGGTGGGTGAACTCGCGGGTCTCGACGGCGTCGAAGGCGGGGCCGAAGTCGGCGTACTCTCCGATGACCAGGCTGGCCGACTTGTCCCCGAAGTGGGCGATACGGCCCAGCTCGGCCACCCAGTCGACGCTGCCGTCCCGGATGTTCCAGATGGGGGCGAAGATGCCACCGGGGCGCAGCACCCGGGCGATCTCGGTGTGCGCGGGCTCCCGGTCGAACCAGTGGTACGCCGTCCCCGCCAGCACCGCGTCCGCCGTCGAGTCCGGCAGCGGCACGGACTCGGCGCTGCCGGCCAGCGCCGTCGTGCCCGGGGTGCTCTCCGCGAGCTGCGCGCGCATTTCCGGATCGGGCTCGACGGGTACGACCTCGTGGCCCAGGTCCAGCAGCGCGCGGGTCAGGATGCCGGTGCCCGCTGCGAGATCGACGACCCGGGCGGTGCCGAGCCCGTCAAGTGCCCAGCGGACCGCAGCTTCCGGATAACGCGGTCGAAAGCGGTCGTAATCGCTCGCAGCGGCCCCGAAGGAGAGGGCATGAGTGTGATCGACCATGACGGGCAGGTTATCCGACAACGACCTTCGGACCGCCGAGCCCGCTCGGGTTTGACGCCGGCCGCCGAGGCGCGGCGACCGCTGCCGGTCGCGCGCCAGCCCTTTTCCGAGGAGGTCCGCGTCCGGCAGTGTTACGTCGACCTGATCGTCCGACCACAGCCGCAGGGAAATGGGCCGTACCCGAGCCGCCACGCTGCCCAGTCGACGCGATTCACCACACCGGCGCGGCTGCGTCGAGGTGAAACGCCGATGTGACAACTGCTGCGTGACCGGCGGCGGCCGACCGTTCGTGACCCACAGCAATGCGTTGAACACCGATCTGTATCCGCGAATCGCTCCGGAACTGTTTCTCAGGCGGGCCGTGGTTGGCGGCGCCGAGCGAGTCTTCGAGATCAACCGCGAGTTCGGTAATGAGGGTGTCGACCCCGCGCAGTCGCCGGAGTTCGCGATGTTGGAGACGTACCAGAGGTACGACGACTACGACAGCATGGCCGAGGCCGACCCGAAATCTGGTGCGGCAGGGGGCCATCGTGGTCGGCTGCTCGACGACGGTGACCACGCCGCCGGGCGGGAGTTCGCCCTGGGCGGCGAGTGGCGGCCGGGGCCGCTGTTGGGGGTGCTTTCCGAGGTGCTTGGCGACCAGCCACGGTCCGCACCGAACGCACCCGGCTGGTGGCGTGCGGCGACCGGATGGGATTGGCGGTGAACCCGAAGTCGGATCCGGGCAAGTTGGCCGAGGAACTGGTTGTAGCGGTATGGCGGCAGCCACCTTCGTCGGGGGAGCGCCCGGCGGAGACCAACGCGCTCACCAGGTGCACTGCGGCGAGCCGGGGCTGGCCGAGAAGTGCGCCCGCTGTCGCGGCTCCGAGCTGGTCGAGCCGGTCGCGCGGCGGGCGCGGCTGGTCGCCCAGAGGCAGCTGGTGGCTGGTTGCGACGACGAGGCGATGCGCCTCGACGAGGACTTTCTTCGGGCGATGGAGTATGCAATCCCGCCGGCCGGCCGTATGAGAATGGGAATCGGCCGACTGTTGATGGTCCGGACCGGCTGGGAATTCGGGAAACCATCCGCTTCCCGTTGGGCGGTCCGGAGTAGTCCCGCCCACGGCGCGCGGCGAGCCGTAACGGCATCCTATTGACGCGACGAGCGGCGCGCGGGTTATTGTGCTCTCGTTAGCAGGAGCATCCTGCTCGAAAGGAATGTGGGACGTGGCCAAGCAGATCATTCACAAGCTGGTCGATGACCTGGACGGCGGGGACGCGGACGAGACCGTCAAGTTCGCCCTCGACGGTGTTCAGTACGAGATCGACCTGTCGAGTGCCAACGCCGCGAAATTGCGCGACGCTTTTGCCTCGTACGTGGGCGCGGGCACGAAGGTCGGTCGGGGTGGCGTCGTGATCGGTGGGCGGGCCGCCCGCGGTCGTGGTGGCGCGACCGCCGATCGGGAGCAGAACAAGGCGATCCGGGAGTGGGCCAAGAAGGCCGGCAAGGACATCTCGGACCGGGGTCGTATCCCGCAGGAGATCGTCGACGAGTTCCACGCGAAGCGCTGATCAACCAGCAGCGGTCGCGGCCAGCCGTTACCGCGGGCGACACCGACGCCGGGCCGGAGCAGTTCTCCGGGCCGGCGTCGCCGTATCCGTCGACGGTCGGGAAGCATGTCGACGGTCGGGAAGCATTCCGGGTCGACCGGCGTTATCCACAACCAGTGGAGCAGTCATCCACAACCTGTGGACAACCGTCCAGGGGTCGGGCGGAACGCTCGCCGCGACCGCCACCCGGCCCGCCGGGGCCTCCCGAAGCGCCTCCGAAGCCGGAACAGCGCCTCGATCGCGCCAGTCGGATTTCGCTCTGCGCGTAGCGACAGGGCTACCGGAACACCTCCTGAGCGCGGACGGTTGTCCAAAACGACGTGGAACCGACCCGGACCGGAGACACACGACCTCAGCTGAGTCGGTCAGCGACGATAGAGTAAGGAGGCGCGGACGCCCGTCCCGGACGTTCGTGCACCGGCCCCGCCAAGATCTTGACCATCAAGGCGCACGGCACGTGAGGAGCACGAGGGCATGTTCGAGCGGTTCACCGACCGAGCGCGACGGGTTGTCGTCCTGGCCCAAGAAGAGGCCCGGATGCTCAACCACAACTACATCGGTACGGAACACATCCTGCTGGGCCTGATCCACGAAGGTGAAGGCGTCGCGGCAAAGGCCCTGGAGAGCCTCGGCATCTCCCTGGAGGGCGTCCGCCAGCAGGTCGAGGAGATCATCGGCCAGGGTCAGCAGGCGCCGAGCGGGCACATCCCGTTCACGCCGCGGGCCAAGAAGGTGCTGGAGCTGTCGCTGCGCGAGGCGCTGCAGCTCGGCCACAACTACATCGGCACCGAGCACATCCTGCTCGGGCTGATCCGCGAGGGCGAGGGCGTTGCCGCCCAGGTGCTGGTCAAGCTCGGCGCCGACCTCAACCGGGTCCGCCAGCAGGTGATCCAGCTGCTCTCCGGCTACCAGGGCAAGGAGCCGGCCGCCGCTGGCGCCGCGCCGGGTGAGGCCGCGCCGTCGACCAGCCTGGTGCTGGACCAGTTCGGCCGCAACCTGACCCAGGCCGCCCGCGAGGGCAAGCTCGACCCGGTCATCGGGCGCGAGAAGGAAATCGAGCGGGTCATGCAGGTGCTCTCCCGCCGTACCAAGAACAACCCGGTCCTGATCGGTGAGCCCGGCGTCGGTAAGACCGCAGTGGTGGAGGGGCTCTCCCAGAAGATCATCAAGGGCGAGGTGCCCGAGACGCTCAAGGACAAGCAGCTCTACACGCTTGACCTCGGTGCGCTCGTCGCCGGCTCCCGCTACCGCGGTGACTTCGAGGAGCGCCTCAAGAAGGTGCTCAAGGAGATCCGCACCCGCGGCGACATCATCCTGTTCATCGACGAGATCCACACCCTGGTGGGTGCGGGTGCCGCCGAGGGCGCGATCGACGCCGCCAGCATCCTCAAGCCGATGCTCGCCCGTGGTGAGCTGCAGACCATCGGTGCCACCACGCTCGACGAGTACCGCAAGCACCTGGAGAAGGACGCCGCTCTCGAGCGCCGCTTCCAGCCGATCCAGGTGGGTGAGCCGTCGCTGGCGCACACCATCGAGATCCTCAAGGGCCTGCGTGACCGCTACGAGGCGCACCACCGGGTGAGCATCACCGACGCCGCCCTCGTGGCTGCCGCGACTCTGGCCGATCGATACATCTCCGACCGCTTCCTGCCGGACAAGGCGATCGACCTGATCGACGAGGCCGGTGCCCGGATGCGGATCCGTCGGATGACCGCGCCGCCAGACCTGCGTGACTTCGACGAGCGCATCGCCCAGGTGCGTCGCGACAAGGAGTCCGCGATCGACGCGCAGGACTTCGAGCGCGCCGCCCAGCTGCGGGACAAGGAGAAGCAGCTCCTTGGCCAGAAGGCGCAGCGGGAGAAGGAGTGGAAGGCCGGTGACCTGGACGTCGTCAGCGAGGTTGACGACGAGCAGATCGCCGAGGTGCTCGGCAACTGGACCGGCATCCCGGTCTACAAGCTGACCGAGGAGGAGACCTCACGCCTGCTGCGCATGGAGGACGAGCTGCACAAGCGCGTCATCGGCCAGGAGGATGCGGTCAAGGCGGTCTCGAAGGCGATCCGGCGTACCCGGGCCGGCCTGAAGGACCCGAAGCGCCCGTCGGGCTCGTTCATCTTCGCCGGCCCGTCCGGTGTCGGTAAGACCGAGCTGTCCAAGGCGCTCGCCGAGTTCCTCTTCGGCAGCGAGGATGCCCTCATCCAGCTGGACATGTCCGAGTTCCACGACCGCTACACGGTCTCCCGACTCGTGGGTGCCCCTCCCGGCTACGTCGGCTACGACGAGGGCGGGCAGCTGACCGAGAAGGTGCGGCGTCGGCCGTTCTCGGTGGTCCTCTTCGACGAGATCGAGAAGGCCCACCCGGACGTGTTCAACACGCTCCTGCAGATCCTCGAAGACGGTCGGCTCACCGACGGCCAGGGTCGGATCGTGGACTTCAAGAACACGGTCATCATCCTGACCACCAACCTGGGCACCAGGGACGTCGCCAAGGCGGTGTCGCTCGGCTTCCAGCAGTCGGAGGACTCCGAGTCCACCTACGACCGGATGAAGCAGAAGGTCAACGACGAGCTCAAGCAGCACTTCCGGCCTGAGTTCCTGAACCGGATCGACGACACCATCGTCTTCCACCAGCTGCGCCAGAACGAGATCCTCTCGATCGTGGACATCATGATCCAGCGGATCGAAGGTCAGTTGCGCAACAAGGACATGGGTCTGGAGCTGACCGACAACGCCAAGAAGTACCTGGCGGCGAAGGGCTTCGACCCGGTGCTCGGTGCCCGTCCGCTTCGTCGCACGATCCAGCGCGACATCGAGGACAACCTCTCCGAGCGGATCCTGTTCAACGAGCTGACCCCGGGTCAGATCGTCGTGGTGGACTGCGAGGGCGACCCGAACGACATCGACAAGTCCAAGCTCGTCTTCCGGGGCGCGGAGAAGCCGGTCGAAGTTCCGGACGCCGTGCCGGCCGACCTCGGCGGCACTGCCGCTGGCACCGCCGCCGCAGGCGCGGACGAGTAGCACAACCAGCAGGGGGCGGGGCCCCGGTGGCGCAAGCCACCGGGGCCCCGCCTTTCGTCGTCCCGCGCCTGCGGTATCCCCTTCGGGCCCCTTCGGCGGCCTGCGGTGCGTGAGGTGCGCGAGGTGCCTGCGGTGCATGCGGGTCTGCGGGTCAGCGGTGTTGCGGGCGCGCAAATCCGTCTGGCCGCGCTTATTTGTGTGGCCGCGTCCAAGAGCGCGCGGCCATGGGGTTTGTGTGCAAGATCGTGCAACATCCTGGTTGTACGGGTGTCCCTCTACGCTCGATGCCACTACTTCGTGGATCGAGCGCGATCTTGACTTCGCCGACGCCGACGCCGACGCCGGCGCCGGTGCGCTGCGCCATGGCCCGGGGAAGGTGGGGAGCGTGCGGAGTGCGGGGAGGCGCTGAGTGACGGGCGGGACGACGAGCGGCCGGGTCAGGTGGTGAGGTCGGCGGTGGGGAGGGAAGGGCCGTCGCCGACCAGGCGGTAGGAGTCACTTCCCGCCGGTTCGACAAGCCCGTCCCGCACCAGAGCGGCGAGGGCCCGGGCGCGCTGCACGTCATCGGTCCAGACCTGGTCCAACCGTTGGTGCGGAACCGGCTCGCTGTGCTCCCGGAGCACCCCGAGCAGCAGGCCGCGCACCTGCCGGTCGGTGCCCGCGTACCGCTGGGGTCGGCGGGTCGGCCCGACCGGCGCCTCCTGGCCGGAGGCCCGCCACGCGCAGACCGACTCGACCGGGCAGGCGGTGCAGCGCGGTGACCGGGCCGTGCAGATGACCGCGCCCAGTTCCATGAACGCGGCGCTGGCCAGTGCCGCCGCGGCTGGTTCCGCCGGGAGCAGCTCCTCGGTGGCGACCAGGTCGGCCGGCCTGGTGACCGGTCCGGCGTCCGGTTCGCCGGCCACCGCGCGGCTCACCACCCGGCGTACGTTGGTGTCGACCACGGGGTGCCGTTGCCCGTAGGCGAACGCGGCCACCGCCCGCGCCGTGTAGGTGCCGACCCCGGGCAGTGCCAGCAGCTGGTCCAGCCGGTCCGGCACATGACCGGCGTGTCGTTCGACGATCGCGACCGCGCATTCCCGTAGCCGGACGGCCCGCCGCGGATAGCCGAGTCGTCCCCACATCCGGATCGCCTCGGCCGGGGTGTCCGCCGCCAGCGCGGCCGGCTCCGGCCAGCGGGCCAGCCACTCCTGCCAGGCCGGGACCACCCGGACCACGGGCGTCTGCTGGAGCATCACCTCGCTGACCAGGATGGCCCACGGGGTGACCCCGGGCGCACGCCACGGCAGGTCACGGGCGTGCTGCTGGAACCACCGGCTGACCACTGTGGCGAAATCGGGTTGAGTCATGGCGCCGTCGATGATGTCACGGGCGGCGGTCCCGGTGGATGGGCGGCTCGGGCGGGGCGCCAGGTCGACGTTCGTCGGGCGGGGGAGAATGCGCGGATGAACGAGCTCGCGATCACCGTCATCGGTCGGGACCGGCCGGGCATTGTGGCCGACGTCGCCGAGGTACTGGCCCGACTGGGCGCGAATCTCACCGACAGCACGATGACCCGGTTGCGGGGGCATTTCGCGATGACCCTCATCTGCACCGGGCCGGCCGCCGGCGAGGTCGAGGCCGGCCTGGCGCCGCTGGCCGCCGAGGGCCAGTTGTTGGCGACCGTACGCGAGGTCACCCCGGACGGCGAGGTGCCTCCGGCGGGCGAGCCGTACGTGCTGGCGGTGCACGGTTCGGATCGGATGGGCATCGTGGCGGCGATGACGCGGGTGCTGGTGGACGCGGGGGGAAATGTCACCGATCTCAGCACCCGGCTGGCGGGCGCGCTCTACGTGGTGTTGGCGGAGGTCGAGTTGCCGGCCGGGGTGGCCGACACGCTGATCGACCGGTTGCACCGGACGGCTGCGGAGCTGGGCGTGGAGGTCACCCTCCGGCCGGCGGACCCGGACCTGCTGTGACCGGCGAGGAGAGCGGTACGCCGGACGCCGGGGCGTACGTCGGTCTGGGCGACTGGACGCCGGATTCGCTGTTGGTGCCGGGCGTGGTGCGCGCGGTGGTGTCCGCTCCGCACCCGGTGTTGAGCGAGGTCGCCGACGAGGTCGATCCCATGGCGAAGGAGACGGTCCAGCTGGCGGCCGACCTGGTCGCCACGATGAGGGTCTCGCCCGGCTGCGTCGGGTTGGCCGCGCCCCAGGTCGGGGTGGGCGCTGATGTCTTCGTCGTGGACGTGACCGGGCATCCGAAGTCGGTGACGGTGCACGGCACCTTCGTGATGTGCAACGCCCGGGTGGTCGAGGCGACCCGGTGGAAACCGGGCCGGGAGGGCTGCATGTCGGTGCCGGACCTGACCGGGGACGTGAAGCGGGCCAGCCGGCTGGTGGTGGAGGGTGTTCTGCCTGGCACCGGCGCGCGGTCCGACTGGTGACCGACGGCTTCGAGGCGCGGGCGTTGCAGCACGAGATCGACCACTGCGCGGGGCTGCTCTTTCTGGATCGGGTGGCCGGTGCGCACGCCGTCTATCAGCGCAAGGTCTATCTGTGACCGGGTGCCGAAGCGGAGCGTTGTCCGTCCTCACTGGAGGGTGTGGCGGACGCCCCGGATCGGTTCCGGCGCGTCGCGCGGCACCGGTGGGGGCAGCGCCGCTACGGTGGGGGGCATCATGCGTCTGACGGTCGGCCCCCTGCCATCCGCCGTGTACTGGCGGCGTCGCGCCGTCGTACTCGGAGCGGTTTTTCTCTTCCTGATTGTCCTGCTCTACTCCTGCACTGGTTCGGGCCGTTCGGGCGGTGGCGACTTGAAGGCGGGCGCGTCGCCGTCGGCGACGTCAGCCGCGACGTCCGGTGCTGCTGGGCCGGTGCTGACACCGCAGACCGGTGCGCCGCCACCGTCCGCGTCCACCGAGCCGGCTGCGACGGATCCGAGCCCCGCGATCACCAGCAACACGCCTCCGCTGGGTGAGGCCGCCGGTTCGGAGGACGACGGCACCTGCACCAACGAGGAGATCAGCGTGGTCTCGGTGGCGAGCCCGACCTCGGTCCAGCGGGGGGCGGTCGTCGATCTGCAACTCAAGATCAAGAACACCTCGGACCGGACGTGCAGCCGTAACGTCGGCGCCGAGGCGCAGGAGATCTTCATCAAGTCCGGTGCCGAGAAGGTCTGGTCGTCGGACACCTGCGGCAAGGTCCAGGGCTCGGACGTGCAGTCCTTCACGCCGAACTTCGAGCGCTCCTACCAGGTGGCGTGGAACGGGCGGGACACCAGCAGGTGCGACGGCAGCGGGTTGGCCGCGGGGCCGTTCCCGCCGCTCGGGACGTACCAGGTGCTCGCCCGGGTCGGCACGAAGCTCAGCGCACCTGTGAAACTCACCATCACCGGCTGAGCCGGGTCAGACGTAGCGTTCCAGGATGGATGCCTCGGCGAGCCGGGACAGCCCCTCACGGACGCCACGGGCCCGAGCGTCACCGACCCCTTCGACGGCCTGTAGGTCCTCCACGGTGGCGCCGAGCAGCCGTTGGAGGCTGCCGAAATGCGACACCAGGCGATCGACCACCGCCACCGGCAGCCGGGGCACCTTGGCCAGCAGTCGGAAGCCGCGCGGGCTGACCGCGGCGTCCAGCGCGTCGGAGGCGGCCGGGTAACCGATCGCCTTGGCCACCGACACCAGGTCGATCAGCTCGGTGGCACCGAGCAGGTCCAGCTCGACAAGCGCCTCGTCCAGGGTGCGCGACTTGCGGCCGACCGGGAGGTAATCCCGGATGACAAGCGTCCGGTCGGCGTCCACGCCGGCCATCAACTCGTCGAGTTGCAGGGCCAGCAGGCGGCCGTCGGTGCCCAGCTCCACCACGTAACCGGCGATCTCGTCGGCGATGCGGCGCACCATCTCCAGTCGCTGCACCACGGCCACCGCGTCTCGCACGGTGACCAGGTCTTCGATCTCCAGGGCGGAGAGCGTGCCGGAGACCTCGTCCAATCGGAGCTTGTAGCGCTCCAGGGTGGCGAGGGCCTGGTTGGCCCGGGAGAGGATGGCGGCCGAGTCATCGAGGACGTGCCGCTGGCCGTTGACGTAGAGGCTGATGATCCGCATCGACTGGCTGACCGAGATGACCGGGTAACCGGTCTGCCGAGCGACCCGCTCGGCGGTGCGGTGCCGGGTGCCGGACTCCTCTGTCGGAATGGACGGGTCGGGCATCAGGTGCACGGCGGCCCGGACGATCCGGGTGCCGTCGCTGGAGAGCACGACCGCGCCGTCCATCTTGCACAGCTCCCGCACCCGGGTCGCGGAGAACTCCACGTCCAGCGGAAAGCCGCCGGTGCACAGACCCTCGACGACCTTGTCGTAACCCAGGACGATGAGCGCGCCGGTGCGACCGCGCAGGATGCGCTCCAGACCGTCGCGCAGGGCGGTGCCGGGGGCCATCAGGGCAAGGTTGGCCCGCAGCGGGTCTCCGGCGCCCCCGGCAACCCCCGCAGTCACGCTCACGCTGATCGGGCGGGCGGGCGAGCCCACGGCGCCGGTGCGGGCCTGGGGCGGCGCGCCGGCTGGCTTGGTGGTATCGCGGTCGATCGGCACGGGCACATTCTACGGACTGCCGTGCGGTGGGTGCTGTCGTGGTTACTGTGATGTGTCACGATGCCGCCCTTTCCATCGTCTTCTGTCTGCGACGAGCTGTCCGGTATCGCCGTTCCCGTCGGCACGGTGAGTCACTCGGCGGACGCGCGGGCCGCATGGTGCAACGCGGCACGGACATCAGTGACCTCGGTCACCCGCATCTGCTCGGGCCCGGCGCCGGTGCTGGCCGGGCCGCAACCGGGCGGCACCAGGGCCACCTTGAACCCCAACCGGGCCGCCTCGGCCAGCCGGCGCGGCACCGCCCCGACCCGGCGCACCTCACCGGTCAGCCCCACCTCGCCGATCGCCACCAGGTGCGGCGCGATCGCCAGGTTGAGCCCACCGGACGCGACCGCCAGGGCGACCGCCAGGTCGGCGGCCGGCTCGACCACCCGGATGCCGCCCACCGTGGCGGCGAAGACCTCGCGGTCGTGCAGGGTCAGCCGCTCGGTGCGCCGTTGCAACACCGCGAGCACCATCGCCAGTCGCGCCGAGTCGAGGCCGGAGACGGTGCGTCTGGGTGAGCCGGCCACCGTCGCCCCGATCAGCGCCTGCACCTCGGTGACCAGGGCCCGCCGCCCCTCCATGGCCACCGTCACGCAGGTGCCCGGGACCGGCTCCGCGTAGCGGGTCAGGAACAGCCCGGACGGGTCGGCCAGGCTGCTGATGCCGCCCTCGTGCATTTCGAAGCAGCCGACCTCGTCGGCCGCGCCGAACCTGTTCTTCACGCCCCGCACCAGGCGCAGCGAGGAGTGCTTGTCGCCCTCGAAGTGCAGCACCACGTCGACCAGGTGCTCCAGCACCCGAGGGCCGGCGACCTGGCCGTCCTTGGTGACGTGCCCGACCAGCACGGTGGCGATGCCGCGCTCCTTGGCGACCGAGACCAGCGCGGCGGTGACCGCGCGGACCTGGGTCACGCCACCGGGCACCCCCTCGGTGCCGGTGGTGGAGATGGTCTGCACCGAGTCGAGCACCAGCAGACCCGGCTTGACCGCGTCGAGGTGCCCGAGCACCGACGCCAGGTCGCTCTCCGCGGCGAGGTAGAGCTGATCGTGCAGGGTGCCCATCCGCTCGGCGCGCAGCCGCACCTGGCTGACCGACTCCTCGCCGCTGACCACCAGCGACGGGCTGCCGGCGCCGACCGCCCACTGCTGGGCCACGTCCAGCAGGAGGGTCGACTTGCCCACGCCGGGTTCGCCGGCGAGCAACACCACCGCACCGGGCACCAGGCCGCCGCCGAGCACCCGGTCGAGCTCGCTCACCCCGGTGGGCCGGGCACGTGCCGGAGCGGCGCTGATGGTGGCGATGGGTCGGGCCGGCTCGCTGGGCATCCGGGAGCTGACCACCCGCCCGGAGACCGTCGGGCCGGTCACCGTGCTCTCCACCACCGAGCCCCACTCGCCGCACTCGGGGCAGCGCCCCACCCACTTGGGCGGCTGGTGGCCGCAGGCGTCGCACTCGTAGGCCGGACGCGGCTCGCGGGCGGTGGACCGACCACGGGCGGCACCGGCCGTGCCGCCACGCGGAGGGGTCGATCGGGAGGTGGTCACATCAGGACGCTAGCCCTCGGGTACGACGAAAACACCCCGGCGTGGTGGTCACCACGCCGGGGCGTTCGTCGATGTGCGGGTCGGGTCACTCGTGGGTCGTGCCGCCCTCGTTGCCCTCGTAGCCACCCTCGCGCTCGATGATCGGCGAGGGCGGCGCCGCCGGGGTGAGCGGCACCGCGATCGGCGCCTGCCCGGTGACCGTGTTGCCGTTGCCGAAGTCGAAGGTCACCACGACGTTCTGGCCGGAGCGCAGCGCCTCGGTCAGGCCGATCAACCGGAGCTGGGTGGTGGCCTCGGTGTTGAACTGGATGTAGCTCAACGGGGCCAGCTCGATCCGGGCCGGCTGGCCCGGGGCGGAGGGGCTGGCCGATCCGGACGCCCGGGCCGATTCCGGTGCGGACGGGGTGGCCGAGGAGGAGCCGGTCTCGGAGGGCGTCACCGACGGGCTGGCCGACCGGGACGTCGAGGTCGACGGGCTGGCCGAACCGGACGGCGTCACCGACGGGCTGGCCGAACCGGACGGCGACGGGCTCATGGCGGCGGACTCCGAGGCGGACGGCGACGGGCTCGCCGAGCCGCCGCTGATCACCACCTCGCGGGCGCTCTCGGTGGTGACGGTGACCGTCACCGTCTCCTTCGAGTCGTTGTAGATCACTGCCTCGAGCGTGGCGTCCTGGCCGGCCCGGTAACCCTCCAGGCCCGGGTACTCCACCAGCAGGCCGCGCACCGAGAAGGAACCGTTGTTGGTCGTGAGGGAGACACCCTGGACCGACGCCTCCTTCACCGCGGTCTCGGCGATCTGACCGGTGCCGCATCCGGAAGCCAGCAGGCTGACCGCCGCAACCCCGGACAGCAGCAGGGCCGCCCGCCGGGATCCCCTGATCGAGCGCGTCACGTCGGTCCTCCTCGTCACAATCCCCACCCGGGCCGTACGCCGGGCACGGTGGCCATACCCGCGCAGACCGCGGTCCAGGGTAGTTGGGGCTGATCGAGGCCCGCACGCGGACCCGGGCAATGCCACCTCAAGGGGTGCCGCTCACACCACCCGACCGCTCGCCACCAGCAGAACCACGTCGATGAGGGCGACCAGCATCACCGCCCGGAAGGCCGCCACCGGGCGCCGGCCGGCCCGGCTCGCCGAGCGTCCGGCGTACCAGCTCAGCGGTGGCACCACGGCGGCCGTGCCGACCGCCGCCAACCCGACCGCCGACGGTGGCCCGGGTGGCCCGAGGACCAGGGCGGCGGTCGCGGTGAGGAGGAGGCCGGCAGCCGCCACCCGGCTGCCGACGGCACCCAGCCGGTGTGGCAGGCCGCGCACCCCGGTGCGGGCGTCGTCGGCCAGGTCCGGCAACACGTTGGCGAAGTGCGCTCCGGCGCCCAGGCACGCCGCCGCCACCAGCAGCCAGGCGGGCGGGGTCGGCTGGTCGGGCAGGGCCAGCACCACGAAGGCGGGCAGCGCGCCGAAGGAGACGGCGTAGGGCAGCACCGAGAACGCGGTGGCCTTGAGCGGCCAGTCGTAGAGCAGCGCGGAGACCAGCGCGAGGGTCAGCCAGAATGCCGCCGTCGGGTTGGTGGTCAGCGCCAGCAGCGGGCAGGCCAGCGCGGCCACCGCGGCGGCCCAGGCCGTGGCGCGCCGACCGACCGCGCCGGCGGCGACCGGTTTGTCGGTACGCCCCACAGTGGCGTCCCGCTCGGCGTCCAGCGCGTCGTTGGTCCACCCGACGGCGAGCTGGCTGGCCAGCACGGCGAGCACCACCGAGACGATTCCGGCCGGCCGGTGGCCCACTCCCCAGGCCAGCAGACCGGCCACCGTGGTCACCGCTGCGGCTGGTTCCGGATGGCTCGCTCTGACCAGCCCTAACACCCTCGACGACATAAGGGAAGTCTGGTCGTTACCGAGCAGTCGTGCCACGCTCGGTGCCATGCGAGACGTGGCTGCGGCCGCGGCGTCCACCGGCAGGAGGGTGCTGCCGCGAAACGATCCGCGCCAGTACGACGACCTGGCCGGTGAGTGGTGGCGGCCGGATGGCGCGTTCGCGATGCTGCACTGGCTGGCCGAGGCTCGCGCGGCGCTGGTGCCACCGGCCACCCGCCCGGGCGCGTTGCTGGTCGACCTGGGTTGCGGCGCCGGCCTGCTCGCGCCGCACCTGAGCGGCAAGGGCTACCGCCACGTCGGGGTTGATCTGACCCGCTCGGCACTGCTCCAGGCGGCCGAGCACGGGGTGAGCGTGGTTCAGGGTGACGCCACCGCCGTCCCGCTGCCCGACGGTTGTGCCGACGTGGTCTCCGCGGGTGAGTTGCTGGAGCACGTGCCGGCCTGGCCGCGCGTGGTGGCCGAGGCGTGTCGACTGCTGCGCCCCGGCGGCCTGCTGGTGCTGGACACCCTGAACGACACGGCGCTGGCCCGGCTCGTCGCGGTACGGATCGCCGAGCGGCTGCCGACGGTGCCCCGGGGAATCCACGATCCACTGTTGTTCGTGGATGCCGACGCGCTGGTGGCCGAGTGCGCCCGGCACGGTGTCGACCTGCGGCTGCGGGGCATCCGTCCGCAGGTCGGTGGCCTGCTCGCCTGGCTGCTCCGGCGAGCCCGCGCGGCCCGAGCGTCGGGTGTCGCGCCCGTCGGCGGCGCGCCGCGCATCGTGCCGACCTGGTCGACCGGCGTGCTCTACCAGGGCCGGGGGGTCCGCAAAGGATAGTCGGGTCGCGGCGGGGTATGAGACGCCGAGGAGGGGACGATATGACGGTGCATGCGCTTGAGGCAGCCCGCCGGTTGGCGCCGCGGTTCGCCGCGCGGGCGGCGGAGCACGACCGGGACGGTTCCTTCCCCGTGGCCGACTTCGCCGACCTGCGCGAGGCCGGTCTGTTCGGGTTGCTGGTGCCCCGGGCGTTGGGTGGGCTGGGGGCCACGTTCGCCGAGTACACCGCAGTGGCCACGGAGCTCGCCCGGGGCAACGGTGCGACGGCCCTGGTGTTCAACATGCACGCCTCGGTCACCGGCGCGCTGGGCGCGGTCACCGAGGAGCTGGCCGAGGCGCTGGGCGTGCCGGACGAGGCGCTGGCCGCCCGCGACCGACTGCTCACGGCCGCGGCGCACGGCTCCTGGTACGCGGTGGCGATGAGCGAGCGGGGCGCGGGCGCCCGGCTGTCCCAACTGACCACCGCGTACGAGCCGACCGACGAGGGCTGGCACCTCAAGGGCAGCAAGACCTTCTGTTCCGGTGCCGGGCATGCCGACGGCTACCTGGTCGCGGCGCGGAGCGCGGCCGACCAGTCGGTGGTCTCACAGTTCCTGGTGCCGGCCGGTGACGGCCTGACCGTGGAGCCGACCTGGGATTCGCTCGGCATGCGTGCCACCTCCTCACACGACCTACACCTGGATGTGAGCGTGCCGGCCGACCGGCTGCTCGGGGGCGTGGAGGGGTTGGCGCTGGTCGTTGCCCAGTTGATGCCGCACTGGTTGGTGGCCAGCTACGCGGCCGTCTACGTCGGGGTGGCCCGCGCGGCGATCGACGCGGCGGCCGAGCACCTCAACGCCCGCAACCTGGCCGGTTTGCCGGCCGTGCGGGCCCGGCTCGGTCGGGCGGACGCGGCGACGGCGGCGGCGCAACTGGTGGTCGCGGAGGCGGCCGGTCGGGTGGACGAGGCACCGGGTGACGAGGAGACCAACCGCTGGGTGTGGCGGGCCAAGCTGCTTGCCGGCACGACGGCCGCCGAGGTGGCGGCGTCGGTGTTGGAGGCGGCGGGCACCTCGGCGACCCGCCGTGGCCACCCGCTGGAGCGGCTCTACCGGGACGCCCGCTGCGGCTCACTGCACCCGGCCACGTCGGATGTCTGCGCCGACTGGCTCGGCATCGCCGCACTGGGCGGCGACCCGGATCGCGACGGATCGGCACCGCGTTGGTGAGCCGGCCGTACGCGACTCGTGCGAAGGACAGGCCAGCCGAGGTGGCTGGTGGGAGGACCAGGGGGAGGACAGCATCTGACGAGAGGTGGGGATCGTGTCCGTACCAGTAATCGCGGGGCTCGGGACTGCACAGCCGCCGTCCGCTTCCCAGGACGAGTTGTGGGAGGGCTTCTTCTCCCGGCACTTCTCCGGGGCGACCCGGTCGTTGGCCCAGCGCATCTTCGCGAACTCGGGGGTGACCCGACGGCAGGCCGCGGTCAACCCGCTGCTGGAAGACGTCTCGGACTGGCCGACCGAGCGCCGGATGCGTCGCTACCAGGTGGAGGCCCTGCCGCTGGGCAAGGAGGCGGTGGGCCGCGCGCTGACGGCCGCCGGGCTGGGTGCCGGCGACATCGGGTTGTTCATCGTCTGCTCCTGCACCGGGTACGCCACGCCCGGGCTGGACATCTTGCTCGCCCGGGATCTCGGCATGGCCGCGGACACCCAGCGGATGTTCATCGGTCACATGGGCTGTTACGCGGCGCTGCCGGGGCTGGGCGCGGCGAGTGACTTCGTCGCCGCCCGGGGGCGACCGGCGTTGCTGCTCTGCGCGGAGCTGACCAGCCTGCACATCCAACCGTCCAGTGCCAGGGTGGACACCCAGCAGATCGTCTCCCACGCGCTCTTCTCGGACGCCGCGGTCGCCGCCGTGGTCGTTCCCGGCGGCCCGGGGTACGCGTTGCGCGAGGTCACCGCCGTCACCGACACCTCGACCGCCGATCACATGACCTGGGACGTCACCGACGCCGGCTTCCGGATGGGGCTGTCACCGAAGGTGCCGCAGGTGCTGTCGAGGCATGTTCGCAAGCTGGTCGACGACCTGCTGGCCCGGCACGGCGTGACCGGCTCGGAGGTGGACGGTTGGGCGGTGCACCCGGGCGGACCACGCATCCTCAACGTGGTCGAGCGGGAGCTGGCGTTGCCCCCGGAGGGGCTGGCGGCGTCCCGCGCGACGCTCGACGAGCACGGCAACTGCTCGTCGCCGACGGTGCTGCTGATCCTGGATCGGCTGAGCCGGGCGACGCCGGCGGCCCGGCGGATCGTGATGCTGGCGTTCGGCCCCGGTCTCACCCTGTACGCGGCCCTGCTCGATCGGCGGGAGTGATTGTCCCGGCGCTCGGCCGGTACGCTCGATGGATGGATGTGACGGCGGACGACCGGCTCCGCTCGGTGGTGCTGTACGGCGCCGCGGTGATCGTCCTGGCCGTCGGTGGTTGGTGGTGGCGGGCCGCCGCGCCTGCCCCGACGGCCGGGCCGGTCGCTGCCTCGACGGCCTCGTCGACGGTCAGGCCGAGCGTCAGCACCGAGCTGGACCGCGCCCTGACCGCCGGGGCGCCCGCTGAGCGGCTGAGGATGCAGGTGGACGGCACTGGCGCGATCGTGCGAGCGGAGATCGACCCGGCCACCGGCCAGATCACCGACATCGAGGGCGATCCGAGCTGGCTCTTCTTCCAGGGTGAGCTGCCCGCGTTCCGCGAGACGATCTGGCGCGAGCAGACGACGATCGTCCCGGGGCAGCGTGTCGTCCGGGAGGCGAGCGGCGGTGAACCCCGCCAGGTGTTGCAATACCGCTGCACCAGGCCGGGCACCCTCCTGGTGACGGTTGCCGAGGCCGAACTGGCCGGCCCGTCCGAGATCGACTGCGACGGCATGACCACCAGCGCCCAGGTGCTCGCGCACGGCAGGCCGTTCCGGGTGTCGCTGTCGACGGTCGGGGTGCGCGAGATCGACGTCGAGGCGCAACTCGTCACCCTGCCCCGCTAGCGCCTGTCACCCGCCCTCCCGGCCGACGGAGTGGGTGTGGTCACGCGGCGAGCGCCAGCAGGTCGCCCCGGTAGCTGTCGACCGGCCCCACCTCGGGCAGCACCCGGGTCACGGTGCCGGTGCGGTCGACCAGGAGCGCGGTGGCCGCACCGGGGCGGGCCGGTTGACCCAGGAACGAGCGCAGCCCGCCGGCGGGGTCGGCCAGTGCGCGGGCCTGCCGTTGGCCGGTCGACCCGGCGGGGGCCCGGCTGGTCGCCCGGCCGGAACCGTCCGTCCGCCGGTGACGGTGACCACGGAGACGCCGGCGGGTGCCACGGCCAGGGCGTCGGTGACGGGGTCCGGGCAGAGGCAACCGTCCAGCAGGATGATCACGGCGGGCAGCAGGCCGCGCAGCGGCACCGGCGCCTCGTCCGCGTCGACCAGGTCCAGCGCGGGCAGTGCCCGGCCGGCCAGGCTCGCGGGCGGGGAGTAGGGGACCGGATTCGGGCGGTCGGTGCCACGGTTGGCTCGTGGCCAGGTGACCACGACCAGGCCGGCGAGGGTGGTGAGCACCGCCACCAGTAGGACCAGCAGGGGCAGCCGCAGAGTCGGGTGGCCGCCGGGTAGGTCGGCGGACCGGCGTAGCTCGCGGCGGATCTGGGCGGCCTCGGCGGCGAGCGCGGAGGCGTCGTCGGGGACCACCACCCGGCCCCACTCGGGCGGCAGGCCGGGCAGACCGTCGGCTGGTCCGTGGCCCTCGGCGTCCGGCTTGCCCATCGGACCTCCTGGAAGCGTCTCGAGAGCGGAGTGTGGCTCGGTCTCCAGGGTCCCGCACGGGGGGCTCCTCCCGCTACATCTGGGCGCGGTCCGGCCGACCGGGCTACCATGGGAGGAGCGCATAGCCCTTGATCTCGACTTCCGTTCACCCGTACCGGGCAGTCATTTGCGCGTTACGGAGCGTGTTCGAACCATCGGTTTGACCGCCTGTCAAGCTGAAGCAAGACCTCTCACAGGGCCCCTGAGCTGCGCCAACGGTCAGGACATCGGTGAGACATCGGTGCCTGACCGTGTTACCCTAGACACAGCGAAAGGGGTTTCGAACCTATGGTTTTCAGTGTCGGCGAGACCGTTGTTTACCCCCACCACGGGGCCGCACTCATCGAGGCAATCGAGACTCGGGTCATCAAGGGCGAGCCTAAGAAATACCTCGTCCTGAGGGTCGCGCAGGGTGACCTGACGGTCCGGGTGCCGGCCGAGAACGCCGAGATCGTGGGCGTTCGTGAGGTGGTCGGCGAAGAGGGCCTCGGTAAGGTCTTCGACGTTCTCCGGGCTCCGCACACCGAGGAGCCGACCAACTGGTCGCGGCGTTACAAGGCCAATCTGGAAAAGCTGGCTTCCGGCAACCCGCTGAAGGTCGCCGAGGTCGTGCGTGACCTGTGGCGTCGGGAGCGGGAGCGGGGCCTCTCCGCAGGCGAGAAGCGGATGCTCGCCAAGGCCCGGGACATTCTCGTCGGCGAGGTCGCGCTGGCCGAGAAGAGCACCAAGGATGAGGCGGAGACGCTGCTCGACAAGGTCCTCACCGAGGCCTAGCCGCACAGCATCGTCCTACCCACTTCGTAGCGAAGAAACCACCGAGGACCGCGACGTGACCGCGCAGCTGAATCCGCGCGGTGACGTCGCGGTCCTCGTGCCTGCGGCGGGTGCCGGCGTACGACTCGGTCCGGGTCGTCCCAAGGCGCTGCGGCTACTGGGCGGTGAGCCGCTGCTGGTGCACGCCGTACGTCGGTTGGCCGCAGCGCCTTCGGTGCACACGATCGTGGTGGCCGCGCCGGCCGCCGAGCTGGAGGCCGTCCGCGAGCTGCTGGCCCCGGTCGCACCGGTGACCGTGGTGCGGGGTGGGGCCGAACGGCAGGCGTCGGTGGCCGCCGCCCTGGCGGCGGTGCCCGCCGGCCCGACAATCGTCCTGGTGCACGATGCCGCCCGTGCGCTCACCCCACCTGAGCTGGTGGAATCCGTCGCAGCTGCGGTCCGCGACGGGTGCGACGCGGTGATCCCGGTCCTGCCGGTCGTCGACACGATCAAGGAGGTCGGTGCCGGCGAGGTGGTGCTCGGCACCGTCGACCGTTCCGCGCTGCGCGCGGTGCAGACCCCGCAGGGTTTCCGCCGGGCCGTGCTCAGCGCCGCGCACGCCGCCGCCGGTGACTCCCTCACCGACGACGCCGGGCTCGTCGAGAAGCAGGGCGTCACGGTGAGCTGCGTGCCCGGTTCGGAGTACGCGCTGAAAATCACCCGCCCGTTCGATCTGGCGCTGGCGGAGCATCTGCTCGCCACGGGCGGCTGACGCGTACGCTCTGCTCATGATCGTTCCCAGGGTGGCCATCGGCACCGACGTGCACGCGTTCGAGCCCGGTCGGCCCTGCTGGGTGGCCGGGCTGTTCTGGCCGGACCAGGACGGCCTCGCCGGGCATTCGGACGCCGACGTCGCCGCGCACGCCGCCTGCAACGCGTTGCTCTCCGCCGCCGGTCTCGGTGATCTCGGTTCCGCGTTCGGGGTGGACCAGCCGGAGTGGGCCGGCGCGCCCGGGGTGGCGCTGCTGACCGAGACGCCCGCCGGGTGCGGGCCGCCGGCCTGGCGATCAGCAACGTGTCCGTGCAGGTCATCGGCAACCGCCCGAAGATCGGCCGGCGCCGCGCGGAGGCCCAGCAGGTCCTCTCCGCAGCCGTCGGGGCGCCGGTCACCGTCTCGGCGGCGACCACCGACGGGCTGGGCTTCGCCGGCCGGGAGGAAGGGTTGGCCGGGGTGGCGGTGGCCCTGGTGTACGACGCGCCGGCCGCCTAAGCTCGCCGCGATGTCCACTGACCCCGCCCCCGACCAGTCCGCCGCCGACGGCTACCTTCAGCGGGCCCAGCTCCTCGCCGAGCTCGGCGCCACGACGAGGCGGCCGGGGAACTGGCCTACGGGCTGGCGCTCCGGCCGGATGACGTGGACGCCCGCACCATGCTGGCCCGGGTGCACCTGGCGGCCGGCCGCCCCACCGAGGCGCTCACCGCCGCCGACACCGCCGTGGCCGCCGCCCCGGAGGCACTGCCGCCGCTGGTCGTCCGGGCCATGGCGCTGGCCGATCTGGAGCGTTACCCGGAGTCCGCGGCCACCGCCGACCGGATCCTCGCGCTCGGCCCGACTGACGCGTACGCCCAGCGCAGCGCCGCGGCGATCCTGGCCGACTCGCGTAACGGGCAGCCGGCGCTCAACGCGGCCTGGCGCGGGGTCGAGCTGGCGCCGGAGGAGCCGCAGGCCCATCTCGTGCTCAGCCTGGTCGCCGCCCGCCTGGACCTCTTCGATCTGGCCGAGCGGGCCTACCGGGAGGCGTTGCGGCTCGACCCCCGGGTCGCCGAGGCCGGGCACGACGTGGGTGTCCTGCGACTGGAGCAGCGCCGCTGGTCGGCGGCGTTGGAACACATCGCGGAGGCGGTGACGCTCAGTCCGAGCCGGATCGACTCGCCGCGGACCCTCGCGTACGGGCTGCACCGCCTGGTGCTCTACGGGGCGGCCTGGTCACTGGTGGCGGCGGTGCTTGTCGCGTTCGCGGCCTCGGCGAGTGACGGCTTCTCCCGCGTCCTGGCGGTGCTCGCGGCGCTCACCGGCGGGGTCGTCGTCTGGCAACTCGCGGCCCGGCTGCCGGGGCTGACCCGGACCGTCCTGCCCGCCCTGCTGCACTCGGACCGGGCGATGGCCCTGGCGGTCTACGCAGTGGCCGCCGCGCCGGTGCTGCTGCTGGTGTACGCGGTGGTCGGCTCGCCGTGGCCACTGGTGTTGGCGATCGCGGCCACCGCGGTTGCCGAGTTCGCCGTCTTCAGCAGAACCGCCTTCCGTTAACCGCGACGGGCCCACGTCCAGGCGTACCCCTCGTCCTCGCAGGCGCCGGCGGCGTCGCAGAGATCCAGCGGGCGGAAGGTGTCCACCATGACGGCCAGCTCGTCGAAGTGGTCCGCACCGATGGAACGCTCGGCGGCGCCCGGCTGGGGGCCGTGGGTGAAACCGGACGGGTGCAGGGAGATCGAGCCCTGCTCGATGCCCGAGCCGCGCCGGGCCTCGTAGTTGCCACCGGTGTAGAAGAGCATCTCGTCGGAGTCGACGTTGTGGTGGTTGTACGGCACCGGGATCGCGTCCGGGTGGTAGTCGACCTTGCGGGGCACGAACGAGCAGATGACGAAGTTGGGGCCCTGGAAGGTCTGGTGCACCGGCGGCGGCTGGTGGATGCGGCCGGTGATCGGCTCGAAGTCGTGGATGGAGAACGCCCACGGGTAGAGGTGCCCGTCCCAGCCGACCACGTCGAACGGGTGGTGGGCATAGATGTGACGTGTCCAGGCAGTGCCGCCGCCGCCCGGTCCTGCGGCCCGGGACCGGTGCCGGACCAGCACCTCGACCTCCTCGCCGTCGACGAGCAGCGGAGCGTCGGGGCCGCGGACGTCGCGTTCGCAGTACGGCGAGTGCTCCAGGAACTGGCCGCGTACGGAGAGGTAGCGCTTGGGCGGACCGATGTGCCCGGCCGCCTCGACGGCGAGCAGTCGAACGGGCTGGTCGCCGGTGGGCACCAGGCGGTGGATGGTCGAGGTGGGGATGACGACGTAGTCGCCGGCGACCGCGTCCAGCACGCCGAACGGAGACTCGACCCGCAGGGTGCCCGACTCGACGTAGAGGCAGTGGTCGCCGGTGGCGTCGCGGAACAGCGGTGAGGGTCGGTCGGCGAGGACGTAGGCGATCCGTACGTCGTCGTTGGCGAGCAGGTACTGCCGGCCGAGGATGGGGTCGGAGCCGCCGGTGTCCAGCTTGTGGGTGCGCAGGTGGCGGGGCTTGAGCGGCAGGTTCGGCGCACGGGTGAACGCGGGTGGGGCGTACTCGTCGGCGGCCAGGATCGCGGTGGGCGCGTGCCGGTGGTAGAGCAGCGAGGAGTCGGAGGAGAAGCCCTCCTGACCCATCAGCTCCTCGGCGTAGAGGCTGCCGTCGGGCTGCCGGAACTGGGTGTGGCGCTTGCGTGGCACCTCGCCGACGCTGCGGTAGTACGGCATTTCGCCTCCCGATATGTCCCGTTCACCGGCCGAGCGCGTCCGATAATCGGACGCTGTTGTCCGTTCCTCGTAGCGTCCCGTACATTCTTGTTCCGTGTCAACGCAGGTGCCCGCACTCCTCGACGGTCTGGTGGACGACGCCGCCGTCTTCCCGCCGGGCAGCGCCGCGCTTCCCGACGCGCTCACCGCGCACCGCACCCACCGCACCGCGTGGTACGCCGACCTGGTCGGCCCGCTGCTCCTCCCGGCCTCGACCGTCGCGGCGGGCGAGCTGAGCGGTCTCGTCGACCCGGGCGAGGGCCTGGTGATCGGGCTGATCGGTGACACCGGGCTGCCGAACCTGCCGTTCGCGCTCTCGTTCCTGGCACCGGACGGGGTCACCGCCCGGCAGGTCGAGGTGGCGGTCGCCAAGCGCGGCGAGGACCCGCTGCCCGGCGTCGCCGAGCTGCTGCGGCTGATCGACACGTTGCCGGGCGTCGAGGCCGTCTACGCCGAGCTGCCGCTGACCTTCGGGCTGATGGGAGCGCTGGACGCGCTCGCCGCCGCCCGGGCCGACGGGGTGCCGATCGCGGCCAAGTTCCGCACCGGCGGCCTGGCTGCCGAACTCTTCCCCACCCCGGCCGAGCTGGCCGCGGTGATCTGCGCGTGCCGCGACCGGGACCTGCCGTTCAAGCTCACCGCCGGACTGCACCAGGCGGTCCGACACCTGGACCCGGAGACCGGCTTCACCCACCACGGTTACGCCAACGTGCTGGCCGCGACCCTGGCGGCGGCCGACGGTGCCAGGGTTGGCACGGTCGCCGAACTGCTCACCGTGGTCGACCCGCGTCCCCTGCTGGCGCGCGCCACCGAACGGCTGGACTCGCCCCGCCCACTGTGGGTCGGCTTCGGTTCGTGCAGCATCCTGGAACCACTTACCGATCTGATCCGGCTTGGGCTGGTGAACGGGGGCTACGACGCATGACCTGGGTGACCGGCGCTGACGGTTCGCCGTACGGGGTGACGAACCTGCCGTACGGGGTGTTCCGGCAGAACGGGGGTCGGTCGCGGATCGGCGTACGGATCGGGTCCTGGGTCCTCGACCTCGCCGCGGCGGAGACCGCCGAGCTGGTGCTCGCGGCCGGCACGCTGTGCCGGCCCGTCCTCAACGACTTCATGGCGCTCGGCCGTCCACAGTGGCTGGCGGTGCGGCAGCGGATCACCGAGCTGTTGACCGACCCGGCGCACCGGGCCGCGGTGGAGCCCCTGCTGGTGCCCCTCGACGACGTGGAGCTGCTGCTGCCGATCGAGGTGGCCGACTACGTCGACTTCTACTCGTCCGAGCACCACGCGGCCAACGTCGGGCAGATCTTCCGCCCCGGCCAGCCGGCGCTGCTGCCGAACTGGAAGCACCTGCCGATCGGCTACCACGGGCGGGCCGGCACTGTCGTCGTCTCCGGCACGCCGGTGACCCGGCCGACCGGGCAGCGGGCCGCCGCCGAGGGCCCGGTCACCGGCCCATCGGTACGCCTCGACATCGAGGCCGAGGTCGGCTTCGTGGTGGGCGTGCCCAGCCCGCTGGGCGCGCGGGTGCCCGTCGACGACTTCGCCGACCACGTCTTCGGGGTGGTGCTGGTCAACGACTGGTCGGCCCGGGACATCCAGGCCTGGGAGTACCAGCCCCTCGGCCCGTTCCTCGGCAAGTCCTTCGCCACCTCGGTCTCGGCCTGGGTGACGCCGCTGGACGCCCTCGCCGACGCCTTCGTGCCGGCCCCCGACCAGAATCCGCCGGTGGTCGACTACCTGCGGGACGTGCCGCACCTGGGTCTGGACCTCCGGCTGGCGGTCGAGTGGAACGGCGAGCCGGTCAGCCAGCCACCGTTCGCCACCATGTACTGGACCCCGGCACAGCAGTTGGCGCACCTCACCGTCAACGGCGCGTCGCTGCGTACCGGCGACCTCTACGCCTCCGGCACCGTCTCCGGCCCGGAGCGCGGGCAGGTCGGGTCGTTCCTGGAGCTGACCTGGGGTGGGGCCGAGCCGGTCACGGTGGGCGGCGAGAGCCGCACCTTCCTCGCCGACGGCGACACGGTCACCATCACCGCCACCGCCCCCGGCCCGGACGGCACCACCATCGCCCTCGGCGAGGTCACCGGCACCATTCGCCCGGCTCGCTGAGCCCCGGCTGCCGCGCCGCCCACCGGCTGCCCGGGACGGGCTGAGTCGGGTTACCGCCACCCTCTCCGGAGCGCCCTGACCACCTGGTCATCGCGTCGTCTCATGCACGGGACTCTTGATCGCACAGCGGGTGCGATCAAGCGGCCTGGTTGCGCCGTTGGTCACGCGGATCAAGTCGCCCCGCGCGGGCCGGGCCCCGCCCGGCAGCAGCGGTGGGGCATCCCGACGCACACGGAGGTATTGGCGATGCACGATCTTGCGGGCGCGATCTGGCGCACCAGCAGCCGCTCAAACGATCAGGGGCTCTGCGTGGAAGTGGCGGACAACCTGGTCGACGTCCACGGTCTGGTCGCGATCCGCGACTCCAAGGACCAGGCCGGCCCCACACTCGCGGTCAGCCCGCCGGGGTGGACATCCTTCATCGGCGCGATTCGAGCCGGTCGCTTCGAACGCTGACCGGCGCTCCGGCACCAGTCGACGACGACCGGTGCCGGAGCGACCGCCGCTTCGGAGAGCGTGGCCTCCGGGTGATGGAAATTCCGTCCCGGGGGCCCCGTCCGGCCCTCACTCCGCGTACCGTCGGGGACACGGGAGGGTGCCATGTCGACGGTCGCGGTCAGCGGTTTCATCGAGGCGCACGCTGTCGAGGTCTGGCGCCTGCTGACCGACCTGCCCGGCCGCGCGGCCCGACTGACCGCGGCCGGCCCGATCGAGGTGCTCACTCCAGGCCCGTTCGGGCCGGGCACCTCCTGGCGCGAGGAACGCGCCCAGCCGGGCGGCGGCACGCTGACCGAGGAGTTCCTGGTCGTGGAGGCGCTCGCCCCGCAACGACTGGTGCTCTGTTCCTCCGGCGCGGCGCGGATTACCGGATCACCTGGAGCCTGCGGCCGGTTCGGCGGCGTCGCCGAGGCTGGACGGCTGTCACCATCACGCAGGAGGCGGCGCGACCGCGCCGTACGGCCGGGTGGTGGCGTTGCTGCTCGGCACGCTGGCCGCTCGCGCGGTGGAGGGTGCGCTCCGCCGCGACCTGGCCGATCTGACCCTGGCGGCCACCCCCGGCGCCGACGCGCAGGCCGCCTGAGCGACCGCTTCACCTGCCAGGGGCCCGGACCCCGCCGCTCGGTAGGGTGCCGGGCGGAGGTGTGCATGAGAAGGCCCGTGCGGCGGATCGTGGTGGCGCTCGCGGCGGTGCTCGCCGTCGCGGCGGTCGCCGCCGTGGTCCACCGGGTGCTCGCACCCGCCGAGGTCGAGACGGTGGCGCGGGCGGCGTACCCGGCAGCGCCCGATCCGCCCGTCGGAGTGATCGGCCGGCTGCCGGTGGCGCCGGTCGTCGTCGACGGCCGGCTCCGCGTCTACGCCGGCACCCGGCAGGTGTACGCCGACCGCCCGGTCGACGGTAGGCACCGGGTCACGCCCTTCTGGTCGTACCGCCGCTGGCCGGCGAAGCTCGTCGGCGTGCTCGCCCCGGACGCCACGGTCGTCAGCCGCTGGTCCGACGGGACGCTCGTGGCGCTGGACGCGCGGACCGGACGGGTGGCCTGGCGGGCGGACGGGCCGGAGCCGGGGGAGGTGCCGAAGCCCCGCCGCACCTACGCATCAACGGTCTGGAACCCGGAGGGGCTGTACGTCGCGCGTACCGCCGCCGGTCGCGCGGTGCTCGTCGCCGCCGGTCCCGGCCGGGTCGACGGGTACGACCTGGGCGACGGCCGTCGGCTCTGGCGGGTCGACCGGGAACGGGGCTGCGTGGGCGCGGTGGGCACCACCGGGAGCGGTCAGGTGATGGTGGAGGAGGCCTGCGCCGGCCCGGTCACTGTCGAGTTCCTCGACCCGGTCACCGGCGCGGTACGCACCAGCTGGCGACCGCCTGCTGCCGGGCAGGCGCTCCGTGTCGTGCCGGTCGGCTGCGAGCACTGGCGGTCCGGCTGCCAGGGGGTGCGCACCTTCGTCAGCGGGGACGACGCCGGTCGCGGTTGGCTGGTCGGCCCCGGGGTGCCGGTGCCCGCACCCGCTCTCGACTCCCCGGACACCGAGCTGGACGGCGAACGCGTCGTCGACACTTCGACGGGAGTGGTGACCGGACGGTCGGCGCGCACCGGGAAGGAGCTGTGGCGCCGGCCCGACCTGGGGCCGGTGCGGATCCTCGCCGTCGAACCGGGCCGGGTGCACCTGGTCACCGACCAGCGGGAACTGGTGACCCTCGACCCGGGCACCGGGACCGTCCGGTCCCGTTTCGTCCTCGACATCGGCCGGGACGGGACCGGCTGGCAGCCCGGCCGGGCCTATGCGGCCGACGGCTACCTCGCGGTCGAGCGTGCCCGGCAGGGGGCCAGCCCCGACGATGACGACCAGGAGTACTTCCTGACAGCCGAGACGGTCCTGCTCGTATCGACATAAACCCGCACTTTAGCCGACAAAGCGGACAGAGGCGCATATAGTTCCAGCTGTGCGCTCGCTAGCTGTTTCCCTCGGTCTGGTCCTGGCCGCCTCCGGTAATGCCGCGCCCGTCGAGGCCGCGACGCCGGTCCGTACGGTGCAACTGGCCCTCACCGTGGGGATCGACATCACCGTGCCGGCCTCGGTCAACCTCGGCGCGCCTTCGTCGGCGGCGTGCTGGTCGGGCAGTTGGGCGCGGTGGAGGTGCGCGACCAGCGCGGGCAGGTGAATCCCAACTTGTGGGTCGCCACGGTGAGCGCGACCGCCTTCACCACCGGCGGAGGTGGGGCGCAGCGGACCATCAGCAACGGTCAGGTCTCCTACTGGTCCGGTCCCGTGGTGAGAAGCACCGGCGGGGGCACCCTCGTGCCGGGGCAACCGACCGGCATCACGATCCCGGCCAGCGCGGTCGGGGGAACCTACACGGGGGTGATCACCCATTCGGTGGCATGAGCTCCGTCGCGCCCTCGCCCTGGCGGTGACCCTCGCGGTCGCCGCCGGGGCGCCGGCCGTACCCGGATCGGCCGCGCAGGCGCGGTCGCACCCGACCACCCTGGCTGGCTCGGCGGCGCCGACGCCACAGTCCCCGGACGTGCCCGGAGAGCGGGGGCTCGTTGAAGCGGGCATGCCGGCCGCCGGCGACACCGCGCGGAGGGACGGCTCGGCCCGGCCCCGCCCGTCGACCAGCCCCACTCCCGAGGACGTGCCGGCCGAGGTTGGCGTACGGCTGCTGGACGCCCCGGTCAACCGGCGCGACGACACGCGGGCGCACAAGTACATCGTGGACCACGTCCACCCCGGCACCACGATCCGGCGACGCATGGTGGTGAAGAACGACTCGGAGGTGCGCCGCAGAATCGATGTCTACCCCGCCTCGGCGGAGGTGACCGACAACGGCTTCGAATTCGGGCCCGATCGGAGCGAGAACGAGCTCAGCAGCTGGATCCGGGTCGACGAGACGCAGGTGGTGCTGGGCCCGGACAAGGAGGCGACGATCTGGGTCACCATCCGGGTGCCGGAGAAGGCCGAGGCCGGTGAGCGGTACGCCGTGGTCTGGGCCGAGACGGCCGGCCGCGACGGGCAGACGGTGAAGCAGGTCGCCCGGGCCGGTATCCGCGTCTACCTGTCGGTGGGACCGGGCGGGGAGCCGCCCTCCGGCTTCGAGGTGGATGAACTCACCGGCGGCCGGGACGCGGAGGGCACCCCCTTCGTGACGGCCGAGGTACGCAACACCGGCCAACGCGCCCTCGACCTGGCAGGCGACCTGTGGCTCGCCGACGGGCCGGGAGGACTGTCGGCGGGCCCCGTCCGGGCCGAGGCGAAGACCCTCCCGCTCGACGGCCGGACGACAATCCGGGTCGCGCTGGACCGCCGGCTGCCGGACGGACCCTGGCAGGCGCGGCTCGCCCTGGCCAGCGGATGGACGAAGCGGACCGCCACCGGCTCGGTCACCTTCGGTGCCCGGCCCGCCGTCGCCGATCGGGTCGACCGCTCCGGCCTGGTGCTGACCTCGTCGGCGGCCGGGTCGCTGCTGGTCCTGCTCCTGTTCGCCGCGTACACGTACCGGCGCAGGATGCGGCAGCCCGTACCGGTCGGTTAGCCGTCGGGGTCGGTCCGTAGGGGGTTGACGGACCGACCCCGACGCCCCGATCAGGCGAGAGCGGCCTCGGCCGCCGCGAGGAAGGCGTCGTTCTCGGCAGGCGTGCCGATGGTGACCCGGACGCCGTCCCCGGCGAACGGCCGGACGATCACCCCGCGCGCCTCGCACGCCTTGCCGAATGCCACCGCACGGTCGCCCAGCGGCAGCCAGACGAAGTTGGCCTCGCTCGTCGGCACGTCGGGCACGAACTTGCGCAACGCCTCGGTGACCCGGTCCCGCTCCGCGACAACCAGGGCGCAGCGCCGCTCCATCTCGGTGGCCTGTGCCAGCGCGGCGAGCGCCCCGGCCTGGGCTGCCGCGCTGGCGGAGAACGGCGTCACCACCTTGCGGATGGCCGCGGCCACCGCCGGCTGGGCGACCAGCCAGCCGATCCGCAGCCCGGCGAGCCCCCACGCCTTGGACAGCGTGCGCAGCACCGCCACGTTGGGCCGGTCCAGGTAGTCCAACCCATCCGGCACCTCCGGGTCGGTCACGAACTCCCGGTACGCCTCGTCGATGACCACCAGCACGTCGTCCGGCACCGCGTCGAGGAACCGGTCCAGTTCGGCCCGGCGCAGCGCCGTACCGGTGGGGTTGTTCGGGTTGCAGACCAGGATCACCCGGGTCCGGTCGGTCACGGCCGCGGCCATCGCCGCCAGGTCGTGCCCGTGCCCGGCGTCGTTGGGCACCCGCACGCTGGTCGCGCCGCTGGTCGCCGCGATGATCGGGTACGCCTCGAAGGAGCGCCACGAGTAGAGCACCTCGTCGCCGGGCAGGCAGGTGGCCCGCACCAGGTGCTCGGCCAGCGCCACCGAACCGCAGCCGGTGGCGACCCGGTCCGCGTCCACCCCGTACCGCTGGGCCAGCGCGTCACGCAGCGCGACCACGCCCATGTCCGGGTAGCGGTGGGCGCTGATGGCCGCCTCGGTGACCGCCTCCACCACACCCGGCAGCGGCCCGTACGGAACCTCGTTGCTGGCCAGTTTGATGGCCTCCGGCAGGCCCAGCTCCCGAGCCAGGTCGGCGGGGCTGCGCCCCGGCACGTAGTTGGGTAGTGCGTCCAGGTCGGCGCGGGTCAGCCGCAGCGCCGGCTGGTGACGTCCGGAGTCGGTCATGGGGTGTCTCCCGGGGGCTGGTCGCGGTCGTTCGAGGGGGCGGAATCGGTGCGGTACGGGACCTCGACGACCACCGTCTGCGCGCGCTTGTCGTGCAGTGCCTGACGCAGCGGGTGGTCGAAGAGCGGCGAGAGAGCGTCGACGAGTTGCAGCACCAGGCCGAGGCCGGCGCAGTACCAGAGCAGAGTTGGCAGGCCCAGCGTGCTCCACCGGCTCAACGCCCGGCGGAAGCCCAGCGCCTGGTCGGCGGCGATCGGCACCGCGCGGATCCGCATCAGCCGCTTACCGATGGTCTGCCCGCCGGCGGCCATGCTGGGCACCTCGTACGCCAGCCAGAGCGCGGTGGCGATCAGCAGGATCGCCACCAGGAGGGACCCGGCCTGCTCCCCGGGCATCGGCAGGCCGTCGGCGGAGGTGTCGCCCCGCGCCGCCCGCCGGAAGACCTCCTCCCAGTACGGAGCCCACTCCTGCGCCCAGCGCCAGACGAACCAGCCGTTGACCAGCACGTTCAGGGCGAAGACGAGACCGAAGTCGATCAGCCGGGCGGTGAACCGGCGGCCGTAGCCGGCCAGTCGGAGACCGTGCGGTCGTGGCTCGGGCGGTCGGCCGGGCCAGCCCGGATGACCGGCCGGTGGAGCCCAACCGGGATGGCCGCCCGGCGGGGCCCAGCCCGGCGGAACGTGCCGCGGACC
>NZ_JAEVHL010000030.1 GCF_016803395.1 Micromonospora tarensis
CGCCTGGCTGCGCCCGCCGGGCGCCGTCGCGCGCCGTGGCTGGAGCGGTTCGACCTGGACGCCGAGCCGGAGGTGGGTGCCGAGCTGCTGCGCGCCGCCCACGAGGCGCTCGGCGGTCCCGGTCTGTACTACGCCGCCCTGCCGGCGTACTGGCGGCGTCGACCCGAGGTGCTGGCCGTGGTGCGGGCACCGATGGCGGCGGCCCGACTCGCCGGGCTGGTCGAGCGGGAGGAACGGATCCGCTGCTCGTGGACCGGCACGCCACTGCCGGCGTCCTCCGGCCGGTACGACTTCCGCCCGCCCGTCGACGCGGCAGAGGTCAACGCCCTGGTCGCCCGGATCGCCGAGCCGGACGTGCTGACCGGCGCCGAGATCGCCCGGGCGGTCGGCGGCGTCGACCTCGCCACCGACCCACTGGCCTGGCTCGGGGATGCGACCGAGCGGTGGCGCGTCGCGGTGCGGGCCGGTGAGCCGGTCGGGCTGGCCGGGACGTTCGGCGACGCCTGTTACCCGCTGCTGGCCTACCTCGGCCTGCTCGACGAGGCGGCCCGGCCCGACCTGCTGGCGGAGGCCGTCCGGGTGCTGGCCGCCGACGGCGCCCGGGAGGTCATCGCCGACGTGCACGCGCACCGGGTGGCGGTGCGGGCGGAGCTGGAACGGACCGGGTTCCGGCAGTTGCGCTGCCGGGTCGTCTTCGCGCCGCCGAACCGGCAGGGCTAGCCGACCGGGGTGCGCCCGGTCACCCGGGCGCACCCCTCGGCCAGCGCGGGCCGCCGGCCCTGCCAGCATCGGACCATGCCGGAGATCATCGCGCTGTCGGTCGGCGGGTTGGCGCTGGTCGCGACGGCGATCGTCGGGCTCCGGCGCTGGTCGGTGCGTCGTGCGCGGCCACGCCTCGCGCCGCCGCGACCGCTCGACTTCGCCGCGGCCACCCGTGCCGCCGAGGCCGTCGTCGCCGCCGAGGCGGCGGACCCCGACGTCCGGCCGGAGTCGCGCAGCCGCCTGCTGAGCCACGGCTTCCGGACCGAGCGGGTCGTGCTGCTGCTGCACGGATACACCCTCGCCCCCGAGCAGTACGACTACCTCGCGCAGGAGTTCTTCGACAGTGGATACAACGTGTGGATCCCGCGCGCCCCGCAGCACGGGACCGTCGACCGGCAGGCCCACCACCGGGTCGAGGCCGGTGCGCTGAGGGCGTACGCCGAGCAGGCCCTCCGGGTCGCGGCCGGCCTGGGTGACGAGGTGGGCGTGGTGGGGATCTCCGGCGGAGCGGTGCTCGCCGCCTGGCTGGCCCAGGCACCCGGCACCGTGGTCCGGCGGCTGCTGTTGCTGTCGCCGTTCTTCGGCCCGGACCCTCGGCAGGCGCCGGCCTACGCGGTCCGGCCGCTCATCCTGCTGTACGGACGCCGCCTCCTGCCGGACCGGGTCACCTCACGCGGTTACTCCCTGGCCGCGGTCAGCCAGTACCTGACGATCGCGGGTACCCTGCCGAACCCACCCCGACGGACCGGTCTGCGCGCCGTCGCGGTCGCGATCAGTCCGCTCGACGGTGTGGTGGACCCCCGGGCGGCGGTCGACGTGCCGCGCCGGATCGCCGACGCGAACGGGACACCGTTGCGGGTCTGCACCCTGCCGGAGGCGCTGGGCGTCGGTCACAACACGCTCAACCTCGCCGCCCTCGGTGCCGAGGGCGCCGAGCTGCGCCGGCGGTACGTCGCGCTCTACGAAGGGCAGCCGGCGCCGACAGCGAGCCCCGCGGCGGGGAGTTGAGCGGCAACGCTCCGCTCCAGCGGGTGGCGGCTGGCGTGATCTCCGGTTCCCGGCCGGCGGGCACCGGGACCCTCGTGGCGTGGTCATCGCCGCGAGTGCCCCGGTCGCCCGCCCGGCGCCGGAACAGTGCCGTCGCGACCCCGCTACCTGGCGGACTCGCTGGCAGCGTTGAACACCGGCGGGGCGTAGCCGGCCGGCTTGTCGCCGATGCCGAGACCCGGGCTCACCACCCAGGACTGGTACCGCGGGGTGAACATCACGTAGGGCGCACCGAGCCGCGGCGCGCTGGCCTCGTCGAGCCGGCGACGGGCGTCGGCCGGGATCTCGAAGTCGAGCGCCCCGAAGTTGCTGCCGACCTGCTCGGCGCTGCTCGCCCCGATGATCACCGAGGCGACGGCGGGTTGGCTGGCCACCCAGTTGATCGCGACCTGGGCCATGCTGCGGCCCAGGCCGGCGGCCACCTGCTCCAGGGCCTCGATGACCTGCCATTCGTCGGGGCTGACCTCGCGACCTCCGGCGTCGGGGTTGGTCAACCGGCCGGTCCCGCTCAGGCCGTCGCCGCTGCGTCGGTACTTGCCGCTGAGCAGGCCGCTGGCGATCGGGCTCCACGCGGTGAGCCCCATGCCCATGGTCTGGGCCATCGCCACGTACTCCGCCTCGATGCCTCGGCTGACCAGGGAGTACGGCAGTTGCAGGTTGATCATCGGGGTCAGGCCGTGCGCCTCGGCGTAGCTCTGCGCGCGGGCCGCGTACCAGGCCGGTACGTCGGAGAGGCCGGCGTACCGGATCTTGCCGGCGCGGACCAGGTCGTCGAGGGTGTGCACGACCTCCTCGACCGGGGTGATCCGGTCCCAGGTGTGCAGCAGGTACAGGTCGATGTAGTCGGTGCCCAGCCGGCTCAGCGACGCCTCCACGGCGCGCCTGATGTGCTTGCGGCCGTTGCCGCTCGCGTTCGGGTCGCTCGGGTCGACGGTGTTGGTGAACTTGCTGGTCAGCACGAGCCGTTCGCGCACGCCGGCCCGGTCGATGAGTCGGCCGAGGATCCGCTCGCTCTCCCCGGCGGTGTAGAAGTCCGCCGTGTCGATGAAGTTCCCGCCCGACTCCAGGTACTGGCGGAAGATCGGCTCGGCCTCCTCCTCGGTCTTGCCGTACGCGGCGTGGAACCCGTCGACGCCGAAGTTCATGGTGCCCAGCGCCAGCCGGCTCACCCGCAGACCGGACCGCCCGAGCAGGTAGTAGTGGTTCATCGTCGCGTCCTCCCGGATCACGTGTCGGCCCCGAGCGGACCGCCTCGCAGACCTTTGCTCGGCAGAAATGGACCCGCAAGTCCAAAGCACGAGCTACTGTCAAACCGGCAGCTACCAGGTCAAAGGCGGTGACGGAGGTCTCATGACACGTGCCCTGACCCGCAAGGGTGAGGCCACCCGGGCGCGGATCGTCGCCGGGGCGGCAGCCGAGATCCGCGAGCGCGGCGTCGACGAGGTACGCCTCGAGGATGTGATGGCCCACACCGGCACCAGCAAGGGGCAGCTCTTCCACTACTTTCCTGACGGGAAGGAGGAACTGCTGCTCGCGGTCGCCCAGCACGAGGCCGACCAGGTCCTCCTCGACCAGGAGCCGATGCTCAGCAACCTGACGTCCTGGCCGGCCTGGCTGGCCTGGCGCGCCCGACTGGTCGAGCGCTACCGCGCGCAGGGGGTGAAGTGCCCCCTCAACGGTCTGCTCGGCCAGACCGGCCGGCGGGCGCCGGGCGCGCAGGCCATCGTGACCGGGCTCATGTGGCGCTGGCAGAACGCCATCGTCGAGGGCATCCGGCACATGCAGTCGACCGGGGACATCGCCCCGGACGTGGACGCCGACCGCGTTGCGGCAGCGCTGCTCGCCGGCATCCAGGGCGGCGTACTCCTGCTGCTCAGCACCGGAAAGACCGACCACCTGGAAGCGGCCCTCGACCTCACCATCGACTCGCTGCGGGCAGGCGCGCGGGTGGTCGGCACACAGAGAAGGCACAGCGATGACTGACAATGAGACCCGCCCACCGTTGGTGCTGCTGCACGGCCTCACCTACGATCGGCGACAGTGGGACCCGGTCCGGCGCGAGCTGGCGGTGATCGATCCGGCCCGGCAGGTGCTCGCCCTCGACCTGCCCGGTCACGGCGACTCGCCCCGGCGCGAGTCCTACCGGATGACGGAGGTCGCCGAGGTCGTGCACGACCAGGTGACCGAGGCCGGTCTCGCCGAGCCCGTCGTGGTGGGACACTCCGTCGGCGGGGTGGTCGCCACCGCGTACGCGGCCCGTTACCCGGTGCGGGGCGTGGTGAATCTGGACCAGATCCTGCTGCCCGGCCCGTTCGGTGTCGCCGTACGCCAGGCCGAGCCCACCCTGCGCGGCCCGGACTGGCGGCGGGTGTGGGACGGCATGCTGGCCGGGATGGGCATCGACTCGTTGCCGGCCGAGGCCCGCGAGATCGTCACCACCGCGACCGATCCCCGGCCGGACCTGCTGCTCGGCTACTGGGGTGAGATCATCAGCGGGTCCGACGAGGGGATCGCCGCCGAGCGCACCCGCGACCTGCGCTCCATCGCCGAGCGGGAAATCCCCTACCGCTGGGTCACCTCGTCCGAGCCGCCGCCCCGTTACCTGGCCTGGCTGACGGGCGCCCTGCCGGAGATCATGGTCACCGTGCTACCCGGCAGCCACTTCCCGCACCTGGCGGAGCCGGCGACGGTCGCCCGGCTGCTGACGAGCGGCTGAGCCGGGTCGACCACCAACGGGTTATCGTTGCGGCCGAGTTGCCGTAGATCGGAGCAGACGTGGCAGGTGACGACGACATCTCCGGGTGAGCACCCGGACCGGCCGCCGACGGGGGCGTGATCGCGCCGCCGTCGCCGCGGCCGCTGTCGTCGTGCCCTGTTCCCGCCGGGTCACCCGGGTGCACCCGGATCGTCGTTCTCCGAGGTTCCGATGTCTGTTCGACCTGCTCTGCTCGCCCATGACCTCGTGCGCGTCCGCGGCAGCCGCCGGGTGCTCGACGGCGTCTCCCTGACCGCCGCGCCGGGTCACCGGATCGGCCTGATCGGTGACAACGGCACCGGCAAGACGACCCTGTTGCGGGTCCTGGCCGGCGTCGACGAACCCGACTCCGGCGTCGTCACCCGCCCGCCGGACCTCGGGTTCCTGCACCAGGAAACGCCCTTCACCCCGTCCGTGACGATCGCCGCGGTCCTCGACGACGCGCTGCGTGAGGCCCGCGCGGATCTCGCCGAGCTGGACCGGGTGGCCGCCGCGCTCGCCGAATCGCCGGACCACGACCTGCTGCTGGCCGCGTACGGTGCGGTCCTGGAGCGGGCGCAGGACCACGATGCCTGGGACGCCGACCGGCACGCCCAGACGGTGCTCGACGGCCTCGGCCTCGGCGGGCTGCCCCACGACCGGACGCTGGGCGCGCTCTCCGGTGGCCAGCGTGGCCGGCTCGCCCTCGCGGCGATGCTGATCCGCCGGCCGAGCGCGCTGCTGCTCGACGAGCCGACCAACCACCTCGACGACGCGGCGGCGGCGTTCTGCGAGGAGCAGCTCCGGGCCATGCCCGGGGTGGTCGTGGTGGCCAGCCACGACCGGGCCTTCCTCGACGCGGTGTGCACCGACGTCATCGACCTGGACCCGGCGGTCGAGGGGCCAATCCGCTTCGGCGGCGGCTACACCGCGTACGTCACCGCGAAGCGGGCCGAGGCGCAGCGGTGGCGTCGGCGTTACGACGAGGAGCAGGCGCTCCTGGTGGACCTGCGGGAGGCAGCCGCCGTGACAGCTCATCAGGTCGCGCCCGGCCGTGCGCCCCGGGACAGCGAGAAAATGGGGTACGGGCACACCGCCGGCCGGGTGCAGAACCAAATCTCCCGCCGCGTCCGCGACGCCACCCGTCGACTGGAGACGATCGAACGCGACCAGATCCCCGCGCCGCCCGAGCCGTTGCGGTTCCACGCCGCCACTCTCGCCACCGGTGACAGCGACGAGGCGATCGTCCGGGCGGACCGGCTGGAGGTGCCCGGCCGGCTGGAGGTGGCGCAGCTGGAGATCGCGGCCCGGGATCGGCTGCTGGTGACCGGCCCCAACGGTGTGGGCAAGTCGACTCTGCTCGCCGTTCTCGCCGGCCAGCTGACCTACTCCGGAGCGCTCTGGCGGCGAGCGGGCCTGCGGGTCGGCCTGCTCGGTCAGGACAGCGTCTTCACCGACGCCCGGCGGACGGCCCGACACATCTTCGACACCACCGTCGGGGCGCGACGGGCCGAGATGGTGCCGCTGTCGTCACTCGGGCTGCTCGCGTCGACGGACCTGGACCGTCCGGTCGCCGAGCTGTCGGTGGGGCAGCGCCGTCGACTCGCCCTGGCCGTGCTCGTCGCCGACCCGCCGGAGTTGCTGCTGTTGGACGAGCCCACCAACCACCTCTCGCCGACCCTCTGCGACGAGCTGGAGGACGCCCTGAACACCGGTCCGGGCGCCATCGTCGTAGCCAGCCACGACCGTCACCTCCGCACCCACTGGCAGGCCCGACACCTTTCCCTCCCGGGCCAGCTCTGATCGAGAGGTTCGCGTCACGCCGGCTGAGCGTCGTCGGACGTCCGTGTCGCGACGAGGTCGTCGAGTCGTTCGAGGTCGGCACTGTCGGCGCGAACCACGTCCGCGGCGAGGGCGACGGTGGCCGGCTGGCCCCCGTTCCGTCGCGCCGCGGTGGCGACCCGGACCGACTGCGCGAGGTGCGCCCGCAGGTGCTCGGCGAGCAGGCGGTGAAACGGTTCACCGGTGGCCGCCCGCAGCGCGGTCAGCTGCTCGGCGGTGACCATGCCCGGCATGTCGTGCCCCTCGTGCGGATTGGTCGTCGGTGCGGCGGCCTCGGCGAGGAGCCGGTGGGCGCGCGCCAGATCGGCGCGCCGGGTGGCCGCGATCTGGTCGGCCAGCCGCCGCCAGGCCGGGTCCTTGGTCCGCGCCGGCACCGAATCGAGTACGGGCAGCAGGCGTTCGGCCATGGCCACCGTCAGCTGTAGCCAGGCGATGTCGGTGGGGTTGAACGGTCCCGCCGTACCCGTCGGTGTCGACGCTGACCCGGTCGCGGGCCGCACTGTCGCGGGTGGTGTGCTGGTGCTGGTCGTGTCGCCTGGTTCGGTGCCGCAGCCGGCGACGAGCAGCCCGGCGACGAGCACTGTGGACACTGTCGACCGGCGCATCCGACCTCCTCCGTTCCGCCCAGGGCGTGGGCCCGGCGTCACCGGGCCCACCGCCGTGGGGTGCGGCTGTCGTTCAGATCGGTCGGCCGTCGTGGCCGCACTTGATGACCGGACGGATGCAGTCCTGGACCCGGCGAGCCATCTCGGCCACCGGCCAGGCGTTGAAGAAGTCACCGTGCATCGTGTAGCCCGGCCCGGAGGCCAACCGGAACCGCGACGGGTCGCCGGTGACCGGGTACCGCAGCACCTGCCGCAACTTCGGCACGTGCACCGGGTGGGTGCTCGGGCAGGCCTGGTTCACCGGGTACGCCAGGTGGCTCTTGTGGTCCGGCGAGTCGAGGTCCCGGCCGTTCCAGCACTGCGGGAAGTCCAGGTACGACTCCAGCATGGTGCCCGACGGGCAGTTGACGAAGTCCTTCGACGGGGGCACCTGCCCGGCGTGCAGGCAGGACCACCGGGCGATGCTGTCGTTCGGCCCGGTGGCCTTCGCGTTGCCGGCGACGAGGCGCAGCCCCTGCGGGAACGGTTGGGTGTTCGCGACGACGTCGGAGCGGACGCCCTCACCGAGGTAGTAGAACGTGGCGATCGCCGGCTCCACCGGCACGTTGTCCCGGTACAGGGTGGGC
The DNA here is from genome assembly GCF_016803395.1 of Micromonospora tarensis. GTDB lineage: Bacteria > Actinomycetota > Actinomycetes > Mycobacteriales > Micromonosporaceae > Micromonospora > Micromonospora tarensis. Next base: position 7,617 of record NZ_JAEVHL010000030.1, read on the forward strand.
ACCCAGTAGGACGAGACGTCCACCGCCGGGTTGCAGCTGGTGGGGGAGCGGACCAGGTCCGGGAGGGTCGTGTTGGCGTTCGTCACGGTGGCGCCGAAGAAGCTGTGCATGTGCGAGGCCCCGGGCAGCCCGGGGAAGATGATCGGGTCGTCCGGCAGCCGGTGGCTGTAGGTGCAGTCGGCGGGGAACTCGGCAACCCGGATGACGTTGGTGCCGAAGTCGGCTCCGGCCTGGCCGGGGGCAGCGTCGGCCCGGTCGGTGGCAGACACCAGGTACGTGCCGAGTAGCACCAGCAGGGCGCCGATCGCCGTGGCGAGGCGCAGTCTGCGGTGGATGCCGGAGAGGGGTGCGGCCCTGTCCATCTCGTGACTCCTGTCGGGGGGACGGGTCAGGGAGAGCTCCGGCGTCGCCGCCGAAGACATCGGAGATTGCCCTGGCCAAACTGATGGTGGCCGTTGAGGCCGATGCGAGAGAGCGCTCTCAGCAATCCAAGCCTCGCCCCGATGTCGAAACTTGTCAATACGTACCGCAGGTGGTGGAAATGACGACGCCCCCGAGCCACTACATCCATGATCGAGCGCGATCATCCCGAGAAGGAGAGCTGGAGACGAGGGTGGGGCAGCCCGCACACGTCGGGCTGCCCCACCAAGGGGATCGATCAGCTGGGCTCAGAAGCCGAGGGCGCCCCGCCCGCCGACCACCGGCAGCCGCACCTCGCTGTCGTTCGGCGCGACCCGCAGTTCGGTGCCGCCCAACGGCAGGAGGGTGTACTCCTGGTCGCTGGAGAAGACGACCACGCCGATCCGGTGCCCCGCCGGGAAGACGTAGTCCTTCGGCTCCATGGTCCACCGGTAGTCGTACAGTTTGCCCTGCTTGACCGGCTCGGTCCGGGCGGCGCTCTTGCGGTTCTGCGGGTCCATCCAGCCCCGGGTCACCACGGTCGGCGTGGCGGTCGAGCCGGCCGGGCCGTAGTCGACCAGGTACGCGGTCAGGTTCGCGTCCGGCTTGTTGTCGATCGCCATCCGCAGCCGCATCTCCGGCCGCCCGGAGATGCGCACGTCCTGCGTCAGCTCGGGGGAGCGGTAGGCGAGCCGGTTGGCGCTCGCGGTGTCCGGGTCGGCGACCAGGGTGTCCGGGTGGATCGTGCGACCCTCGTCGACGAAGCTCTGCTCGACAGTGGCCTTCGGCGGTTTGCCGGTGGTCAGCGCGCCAGGCGCGGTGGCGTCGGTGGCGGCGAACCGCAGCCCGACCTCACGCGCGGCCGGGTCGGGCCAGTTGGCGTACGTGGTGTAGGCGCGGTCCTCCCGCTGGAGCACGGCGGTCGGCTCGTCCATGATGCCGTTGCGCACATTCCACAGCCAGAAGTCGAACCAGCGGTTCTCGGTCTGCTTGTACGTCCACGTCTGCCCGCTGGGCAGGGTCACCGACGCGCTGCTGCCCGGGCCGCCGTGTCCGCCCTGGTGCAGCCAGATCTTGCGCGGCACGTCCTGCTTGGCGAGTTGGTCCCACCAGCCGGCGAAGTGCTCGGTCTTCACGTTCCAGTCGTTGAGGCCGTGCACGACGAAGACGCTGGCCTTGACGTTGCGGGCGTCGAGGTAGTCGCGGTCCCGCCAGAACGTCGAGTAGTCGCCGGTGATCCGGTCCTGCTCCTCGGTGATCTGCGCGAGTTCGTCGGCGCACTGCCCCTCGGCGCGTGCCTGCCCGGCGGTGTACTGGGCCAGGATGTCGAGGTCCTCGCCCTGGAAGGTGCCGGGTGCGACGACCAGACCGTTGGCCCGGTAGTAGTCGTACCAGCTGCTGATCGCGGAGACCGGCACGATGGTCTTGAGTCCCTTGACTCCGGTGGTGGCCACCTGGTTGGGCAGCGTCCCGTTGTAGGAGACGCCGGTCATGCCGACCGCGCCGGTGGTCCAGCCGGCGGTGACCGGGGCGCCGTTCGCGTCGTAGCCCTTCGCGCGGCCGTTGAGCCAGTCGATGACCGCCTTGGTGCCGAGCGTCTCGGCCTGGTCACCGCTGGTCGGGCAGCCGTCCGAGTCGCCGGTGCCGACGCTCTGGCCGAGCACCACCGCGTACCCGCGCGGCACGTAGTAGTCGTCCAGCGAGCCGGGCAGGTTGGCCTTGGCCTGGGCCCGCTGGGCGCCCGCGTCGAGCGCGCGGCGTCCGGACCGGTCGGTCAGCCCGTTCTGCGGCAGGTCGTCGACCAGCACGCTCGGGTACGGCACGTCGCCCCAGGTGCCCTTGCGGTAGGGGCTGTGCTCGAAGATGACCGGCACCTTGAAGCCCTGCGTGGCGGTCTCCCGGGGGCGGGAGATGTCGATCGCCACCCGGTCGGGCCGGCCGTCGTGATCGGTGTCCACCGGGGTCTGGACGAACACCCGCTCCTCGATCGCGTCGGCGAGCGAGAACACCGGTTGGGTCATGCCGTCGCTGACCACGATGCCGGTGGGCGTGGCCGGAGTGGGCGGGGCAGCCGTTGCGGTGGGGGCTGCGCTGAGCACCAGGGCGCCGGACACACCGACGCTCAGTAGTGCCAGATGACGGGGTCGACGCACGCGCGTCTCCCTTCGGTTGGGCTGGTTGCCGGGTGTCGGCAGGGGCCGATCTCGAAGATCCATTTGTCGACATGCTAGGTCGGTACCGGCGTCCCGTCGATCCCCTCCGGCGGGACGCATCTTTCGTCCACAATGCGCCCGCGGTGGCGCAGGCGGGCAGCGGGTGAACCGAAAATCCCCTCGGCGAGACGCCCCGTTCACCGGGTGTCCATGCATATGATCTTGCGAGAAGCCGTCCGAAGAGGCGGCTTCGTCCACTTTAGACAAGGAGCGACATGCTCAGGAAAACGCGGTGGCTGTTGGCCGTCGCTGTCACGGCCACGTCGCTGACCGCCCTACCGGGCGGCTCTGCCACGGCGGGGCCCAGCGGCATCGGTCGGACCGGCACACCCGCCGCCTCGGTCGACGGGAAGACGCACACAGTCACCCTGCTGACCGGGGACGTGGTGACCGTACGAAGCACCGGCTCGGGCTGCCCGCACGCCACGGTGCGGCCGGCCGACGAGAACGCGGCGATCAGCCAGACCTGCGGCCCCGACGGCCACCTGCACGTCGTCCCCGCCCGCGTCGCGGCCCAGATCGGCTCGGTCCTCGACCCCGACCTGTTCGACGTCAGCACGCTGATCGCCGACGGGTACGACGACGACAACGCCACCGACCTGCCACTCATCGTGCAGCCCGCCACCGCGTCGGCCCGGGTGGCCGCGCTCGGTGACGTGCTGTCGTTGCCCAGCATCGGCGCGGTGGCTGGCCGGGTACCCAAGAAGAGCCCGGCCACCGCGAAGCTGGCTACCAACTCGTTGCTGGCCGGCGCGAAGAAGGTCTGGCTCGACCGCAAGGTCCGCGCCACCGCGCTGACCGGCGGCGGAGAGCACACCGACCTGGACCGTAACCTGGGCCAGATCGCCGCGTCCGACGCCTGGAAGGCCGGCTACACCGGCAAGGGCGTCCGCGTCGCGGTGCTCGACACCGGTGCCGACTTCACCCACCCGGACCTAATCGGCCGGGTCGCCGACCGGGCCGACTTCACCGCCGAGGGCGGCGACGCCGTCGACCACAACGGCCACGGAACGCACGTCGCGTCGACAGTCGCCGGCACCGGCGCGGCCGCGCACGGTCAGCGTCGTGGCGTGGCGCCGGACGCCCAGCTGGTGATCGGCAAGGTCCTCGACGACCACGGCTCCGGGGAGGACTCCGGAATCATCGCCGGGATGGAGTGGGCCGCCACCCGCGCCGACGTGATCAACATGAGCCTCGGCGGCAGCGACCCCGACGACGGCAACGACCCGCTCTCGCTGGCCGTCGACGGTCTCAGCAGGTCCACCGGCGCCCTGTTCGTGATCGCCGCCGGCAACAGCGGCGGGGCGATCTCCTCGCCCGGCTCCGCGGCCAGCGCCCTGACCGTCGGCGCCGTCGACCGCGACGACAAGCTCGCCGAGTTCTCCAGCCGCGGACCGCTGGTCACCAGCAACGTGGCCAAGCCGGAACTGGTCGCGCCCGGGGTCGACATCGTCGCGGCGCGGGCCGCCGGCACCAACCTCCAGGACCCCATCGACGAGCACTACGAGGCGATCAGCGGCACCTCGATGGCCAGCCCGCATGTGGCCGGCGCCGCCGCGTTGCTCGCCCAGCGACACCCGGACTGGACCGGTGCGCAGCTCAAGGCCGCCCTTGTCGGTGCCGCCGACCCGCTGCGCGGCATCGACCCGTACGCCGTCGGAGCCGGCCGGCTCAACGCGGCCCGGGCCCTCGGCGGCCCGACCAGCAACCAACCGGTGGTCAACCTCGGCACGTTCGCGTACCCGCAGTCCGGCACCGGCGAGACGGAGCTGAGCTGGGCCGGTGAGTCGACGGCGGTCCTCGATCTCGACGTGGCGATCGTCAACCACGACGGCCAGCCCGTGCCGCGCGGCGCGGCGTCGCTGTCGACCGACCGGGTGACGCTCAGGCGTGGCACGAGCGCCGGGACGACCCTCCGGGTGAACCGCGCCGCGCTGGCCGCCCGGCCGGGCTTCTACCTGGCCACCGTCACCGCCCGCACCGCTGGACGCAAGCTGGTCTCGACCACCCCGGTCAGCTTCTACGTCGAGCAGCCCAGCTACGACCTGACGATCCGGACGAGGCCGATGCCGGGCCTCACGGACGGCGCGGAGAGCTGGGTCAACCTGATGGTCGTCAATCTCACCGACCCGACGATCTACTACGGCGGAGCGTCCGGCGCGCCCGGAGAGACGTTCACGCTGCGGGTTCCGGCCGCCGGTACTCGGTGCTCGGCGCCTCCGTCGCCTACTACGTCGACGACGACGTGCTGGAGACGACGCTCGTCGGGGAGACCGACCTGGACGTGCGCGGCGTCCGCACGGTGACGCTCGACCCGGCGCGCGCCAAGCCGGTGGCCGCGACGGTCGACGGGGTGGCCACCACGCCCAGCCGGGTCGACCTCACCAACGTCGAGACCGCCCGGAACGGCAGTCCTGGTGGCACCAGGTCAACGGGTACGGGACGGCGACGACCGTCCGCACCTCCGCCCTGCCGAAGCCCACCGTCGGGTCCCGGCGTACCTGGGCGGCGGTCAACCTCAACTCCCCGGCCGGCACCACCTCGCCGTACCGCTACAACCTGGTGCACGAGTACACCGGCGGCGTGCCGGCCGACCCGGCTTACCGGGTGACCAGGGCGGAGCAGGCGAGGCTCGCCCGGATCGACGAGCGGTTCCACCAGATGGACTCGGCGGGGATGGTCACCCAGCTGGTCCGCAGCGGCTTCACCCCGGACGGGTTCCCGGTGACGCAGACCCACGAGGGGGACCTGCCGCCGTACCGCACCGACTACCTCTCGCCCGGCTACCTCTGGGCCGACGAGGGCGTCTACGGTGGCCTGTCGGCCCAGGAGGCGCCCCGCAGCTACCAGCCGGGCAGTCGGCAGAGCAAGGTCTGGGCGCGGCAGCCGCTGCACTCCGGCTGGTACGACGACCCCGCCGGCGTCGACCACAGCTGCGCCACCGCGCCGTCGCGGACCCGCGGCAACCTGCACATCGACCTGGTGTCGTTGACCGACCAGCACCAGCGGGCCGACTGCCTCCAGGGCGCCTCGATCGGGGTGAACCGCACGCTGTCGCTGTACCGCAACGGCACGTTGGTCGGGCAGCGGGACCGTCCGCTCGCCGACTTCACCGTGCCGCAGCAGCTGGCGGACTACCGGCTGACCCTCGACGTCGACACCAGCCTGATCCTGCCGATCTCGACCAGGGTCAACACCTCGTGGACGTTCCGGTCCGCCGGGCCGGGCGGGACGGGGAGCGTGCCGTTGCCGCTGCTCGCGGTGGACTACGCGCTGCCGATGGACACCAACAACCACGCCACCGGCGGGACGGCCGAGCTGACCGTCCGGCAGATGCGGGGGCTCAAGGCGCGGCAGGTGCGGTCGTTCCAGGTCTGGACCTCCACCGACGACGGTGCCACCTGGAAGGCGGCCCGGGTCACCGGTCGCGGTGACAGCTACCGGGTCGCGCTGCCGACGGCCACCGCGGGGCAGCCCGTGTCGCTGCGGGTGAAGGCCGCCGCCGACGGTGGTAGTGCAATCGACCAGACCATCATCCGGGCGTACCGCGCCGGCTGACGGTCGACGTGGTGGTGTCGGTCCGGCCCCGGCCGGGTCGACACCACCACCGTCACTGGCCCTCCCAGACCGCCTTCGCGCCGGAGTCACCGGTGCGGACCACGTAGTACAACGCGATGCCGGCGGTCACCACCGACAGCACCTGCAACGCCGCTGTCAGCGGCCGACCGGGCCGGTTGTCGGCGCTCGCCCCGGCGCTCCTCGGCGCGACGAGCCAGACCAGGGCCAGCGCCACGACCGCCAGGCCGAGGGCCGCCCAGAGCGTGTTGTCGCCGAAGTCCTGGTGCCGCTCCAGGATCGGGACGAACTCCGGGGTGACCCGGTTCGCGGCGCGCATCCGCTCGAAGAAGGCGTCACCGGTGAGCCGCGCCAGCAGCGCGGCGGCCGGCGCGCCCAGGGCGAGCAGCCCCAGCACCCACCGGGTGTGCGACCGGATCGGCGGCACCAGCGCGTAGCCGACCGTCAACAGCGCCAGCAGCGGCACGAACACGACCGCCGCGTGCAGCACCAGAGGGTGGGCGGGGATGCCCATGAACTCCTCGAACATCAGCGTCTCCTCCGGTGACCTCGGCCGGCGTCGATCGGTCAGGGGATGGACGGTATCGGTACCGAAGGGGCGTGTCAGCCCCCAGGATCGCGGTGCGTCAGAGTGGACGTCGGTGTGGTGGTCACCCACCCAGTCCACCCGGTCACCGGGAGCGCGGCAGACAGTCCTTCTTGTACTTGAGGCCCGACCCGCACCAGCAGACGTCGTTACGCTCCGGTGGCCAGGGGATCCGCGCGCTCGGTCGCGCCAACACCTCGGCCGCGTACGCCGCCCGGATCCCCGCGTCGGTCGGGTCGCCGTCGCGCCGCCCGGCGAACGCGTTCAGCCCGGCCACTGTCGCGCGGTAGACACCCAACCCGCTCTGCCCGGCAGCCGTCTGCCGGACCAGCTCCTTCTCCAGCAGGGCCCGGTGCGCGTCCCAGTCCGCCCCGTACACCTCGGCGAGCGCCGGGTGCTCGGCGAGCAGTCGATCGAACTCCTCCCGGGGCCAGAAGAGCAGGTCCGACTGCGCGCCCCCGCGCTCCCCGGCCCGGCGGACCAGCTGGGTCTCCAACCGGTCCGCCAGGTCGTCCTGCCGGTCGTGCGGCAGGTTGAGATTCCGGCGTACCCGGTGCCGCTGTTGCAGCAGGAAGAACGCGACACCTGGCGCGTCCGGCGGACCGAGGTCCACGGCGGATTCGGTCGCCCGGTCGCCGAGCACTGAGTCGACCGCCTCGCTGAGCCACGTCTCGGCGATCGCGGATCGACCACCGGCGTCCAGCGCCGCACTCAGATAGGCGGGCGCGTCGGGCTGCGTGAGCAGCAGCGGGCGCAGCGCCGTCAGCTCCGCCATCGCCTCGTCGTCGCGACCGCCGGCCCGGAACAGCACCCGCGCCCGCAGCGCCCGGGCGAACCCGGCCCGGGGGTCATCCGCCGACGGGTACGCCGCCAGCGCCTGCTCCGTGTACCGCAGGGCGGCCTCGGGCCTGGCCCGGATCTCGGCGATCTCGGCGGCCAGCGTCAGGGCGTCCCCGGCGTCGTCCGGATCCGCCAGCCGGCCCTGCTCGGCCGCCTCGGCGACGTCGGCGGCGACGCCGAGCGGGTCGGCCGTCCCGAGCGCCGAACGGCGGAGTTCGGCGAGGTCAGCCTTGGTGAGTACGTCTCTGGTCGGCACGATCTCACGGTACGTCGGCGGGCTCCCGCCCGGCCGAATTATGGTCATCTGCCGTCAACCCGCCGTCGGTAGCGTCCGGTCGCCAGTTTCTCGACCAGATCGCACAAAGGCGGAGTTATGGGCACGGTGGATCGGCGTACGTTTCTCAAGGCGATGGGAGTTCCCGCGATCGGCGCGGCGCTTCCGTTGGATCTCAGCAAGGCGCTCGCCATCCCGGCGAACAACCGGACCGGCTCGATCGAGGATGTCGAGCACGTCATCATCCTGATGCAGGAGAACCGCTCCTTTGACCACTACTTCGGCACGATGCGCGGGGTACGTGGTTTCGGTGATCCGCATCCGGCCACACTGCCGTCCGGGAAGGACGTGTGGCACCAGCCCAACGGCACCGACGAACTGCTGCCGTTCCGCCCCGAGGTGAAGGACCTCGGCCAGACCTTCCTGCCGGACCCGCCGCACGGCTGGAACGACGGGCACGCCGCCTGGAACGACGGCCGCTTCGACAGGTGGGTGCCGAACAAGGGCGTCACGGCGATGACCTACCACACCCGCCAGGACCTGCCGTACCACTACGCGCTCGCGGACGCCTTCACGGTCTGCGACAGCTACCACTGCTCGCTGATGGGCCCGACCGACCCGAACCGTTACCACATGTGGAGCGGCTGGGTCGGCAACGACGGCAAGGGCGGCGGCCCGGTCATCACCAACGCGGAGGCCGGCTACGACTGGTCGACGTACCCGGAGCGGCTGGAGCGCAACGGCATCTCCTGGAAGATCTACCAGGACGTCGGCACCGGCCTGAACGCCGCCGGCTCCTGGGGTTGGACGAACGACCCGTACATCGGCAACTACGGCGACAACTCGCTGCTCTACTTCCACCAGTACCAGAACGCGCAGCCCGGCACCCCGCTGGCCGACCGGGCGAAGACCGGCACCGAGATCCGCACCCAGGGCCGCGACCCGGAGGCGCTGCTGGCGGACTTCCGCGCCGACGTCGAGGCGGGACGGCTGCCGGAGGTCTCCTGGATCACCGCGCCCGAGGCGTACACCGAGCACCCGAACTGGGAGCCGGCCTACGGCTCCTGGTACATCTCGCAGGTCATCGACATCCTCGCGGCGAACCCCGAGGTGTGGAGCAAGATGGCGCTCTTCATCACCTACGACGAGGAGGGTGGCTTCTTCGACCACGTGGTCCCGCCGACGCCGCCGCAGACGCGCGAGCACGGCCAGTCGACGGTGCCGACCACCAACGAGATCTTCCCCGGCGACGCCGACCACCCGGCCGGGCCGTACGGTCTCGGCATCCGGGTCCCGATGGTCATCGTCTCGCCGTGGACCCGCGGTGGCTACGTGAACTCGCAGGTCTTCGACCACACCTCGCTGATCAAGTTCCTGGAGGCGCGGTTCGGGCCCGGCCGTCCGGACCTGATCGAGAAGAACATCACCCCGTGGCGGCGCGCCGTCGTCGGCGACCTGACCAGCGCCTTCGACTTCCGGCACCCGAACCGGTCGCGCGAGGTCAGGCTGCCCGACACCGACGACTTCAAGCCCGAGGACCTGGTCCGACACCCCGACCAGGTGCCGGTCCCGCCGACCGACCAGCGGCTGCCGAAGCAGGAGCAGGGAGTACGCCCGGCGCGCGCGATCCCGTACACCCTGCACGCCGACGGACGTCTGGACGGCGGCTCGTTCCGGATCGACTTCCGCAACTCCGGCGGGGTCGCCGCGGTCTTCCAGGTCCGCCAGGCCGGCAGCGCGGACGCCCCGCGCAGCTACACCGTCGAGCCGGGCAAGCACCTGGCGGACACCTGGGCGGTCGAGTCCGGGTACGACCTGTCGGTGCACGGGCCGAACGGCTTCTTCCGCCGGTTCACCGGTGGCCGGTCCGACCTCGACATCACCACCGGCTACGAGGAGCGGGACTACAAGCTCGGGCTGACGATCACCAACCGGGGGTCGAAGCGGGTCGAGGTGACCGTCCAGGACCGGTACAACTCCCGGCCGGTGAAGCTGTCGCTGCGGCCCGGCGCGACGGAGCGGGCCCACTGGCCGCTCGCGCGCACCCACGGCTGGTACGACCTGACGCTCAGCGTCGCGGGCGACGCCGACTTCGCGTACCGCTGCGCGGGTCACGTCGAGAACGGCAAGGACAGCATCAGCGACCCGTCCCTCGGCGGGCTGGTCTAGGCGGTCGCCCGGCGTTCGGAGGCGGATGTCTCGGTGAGCGGTATACCTGTGAGCATATTTATGCCTGTGAGGCATACCGCTCCCAGTGGCGTTCGCCCGCACGGACCTCACGCCGCGTAGCGGCTGGCCGTGCCCTCGACGCGCACCCGTCAACCCGCGACGACCGGTGGTGGCGGCCGAGCCGGCTACGGAATCTCGCCGAGGTAGCCGCGCATCGCCTCGCGGCTGCCCGGCAGGCCGTACTCCCTGAGGAGTTCGCTGACGTTGCCGAACTCCTGTCCGTCGATCAGCCACGGCTGGGACGACCCGTCCAGCGCCTCGTGCCGGGTGTCGGGGTGGGGCGAGAGCAGGGCGCGCAGCTGACCGGGCACGTCTGCGGCCGATCCGTAGGCGTGACCCAGCCGCGCCCAATCGATGTCGTCAAGTCCGTCGAGCACGCCCCATGCTCCCCGAGCCGGTGCGCGTCAGTGCGGTCGGGTCGGTCAGAACTCCTCGTACACCGCTGGGTCCTGGTTCGCGAGCGCCCGTCCGGGCGGCCCAGCGCGGTGATGGCGTCGACCTCCGCGTCGGTGAGCCTGAGCCCGACGGCGTCCAGGTTGGCCAACTGCCGCTGCGGGGAGGCCGCCTTGGGCAACGGAATCACCTGCCGGGCCACGTGCCAGGCGAGGATCGTCTGCGCCGGGCTGACCCCACGGTTGGTCGCGATCTCCACGACCACCGGATGCTGTTGCAGGTCGTTGCCGTGCCCGAGCGGGCTCCAGCCCTGCACGAGGATCCCGTGCTCCCGGTGGTAGTCCAGCGCCTCCTGCTGCGGGAAGTACGGATGCACCTCGATCTGGTTGACCACCGGGGCGACCCCGGTCTCGGCCACCAGTCGGTCGATGTGCTCCGGCAGGAAGTTGGAGAGACCGATGTGTTTCACCAGCCCGCGCTCGCGCGCCTCGATCAACGCCCGCCACGCCTGCACGTACAGATCGACAGTGGGGTTCGGCCAGTGGATCAGGTACAGGTCGATCCGGTCGAGGCCGGTGCGGAACACGCTCTCCTCGATGGCGGTGAGCGCCTCGTCGTAGCGGTGGTGCCGACCCGGCAGCTTCGAGGTGACGACCAACTCGTCCCGCACGCCGCCCGCCGAACGGGCGGCCCGACCCACAGCGCCCTCGTTCTCGTAGTTCACCGCCGAGTCGATCAACCGGTAACCCGCCCGGATCGCCTGGCCGATCGCCTCGACGCCCGCCGAGCCGTTCAGCCGGTACGTGCCTAGCCCGATCGCCGGCAACGTGGTGCCGTCGGCGGCCGTCAGGTGCGGAATCGTCATGATTGGGACCCTACCCGGACGTGGGGGCGTCTCGGATGGCGAGTGCGGCCTGGATGAGCGCCGCGTGGGTCAACGTCTGGGGATAGTTGCCGAGGTGGGCACCCGTCGCGGGGTCCATCTCCTCGGCATAGAGGCCGAGTGGGCTGGCGTAACCGACCAGGGCCCGGAACAGCTCGACGGCCTCGCGGCGACGCCCGGTGCGGGCAAGGCCCTGAACGAGCCAGAACGAGCAGGGCAGGAACGCGCCCTCGGTGCCGGGCAGGCCGTCACGGCCGGGCGGGTAGCGGTAGAGCAGTGCACCGCCGGCGGAGAGCCGGTCCCGGATGGCGTCGACGGTGCCCCGTACCCGGGGTGACTCGGCCTGGTCCATGTCGAGCAGCGGCAGGACGAGCATTGCCGCGTCGAGATCCGGGGAGCCGTAGCTGCGGACGTAGCTGTCCGCCGTCGGGTCGAAGCCGCGCGTCCGGACCTCGGCGGCGATGGCGTCTCGGGCTTTCCGCCAGCGTCGACGTTGCCGCTCCGGCAGGGGGTGCGTGTCGGCGATGGCCAGGGCGCGGTCCAGAGCGAGCCAGCCCATGAGCTTGGAGTGGACGTGTTGGCCGGGCTCCCGTACCTCCCAGATACCGGCGTCGGGCTCCTGCCAACGACCGGCGACCACGTCGGCGAAACCGCGCACCGCCCGCCACGTCTCGGCGTAGAGGCGGTGTCCGGCCTGCGCGAACGCCCAGGCGGCGTCAATCACCCAGCCATAGCCGTCGAGTTGGTGTTGAACAGCGGCATCGTTGCCCATCCGCACCGGACGGCTGTCGAGGTAGCCGGGCCAACCGGACAGTTCCCGTTCCGCTGGTACGTGCCTGCCGTGCACTGTGAGCAACGCCGGCAGGCGTGGCCGTTGCAGTCGGCTGGCGTGCAACAGCCAGGCGAGGAAACCGCGGGCCTCGTCGGCCTTGCCGACGCTGAGAAAGGCGCTGACGCCGATGCTGGCGTCCCGGGGCCAGACGTAGCGGTAGTCCCAGTTCCGTCCCCCACCGGGATCCTCGGGCAGTGACGTGGTGGGTGCGGCCACCGGTGCTCCCGAGGGAGAGTAGGTCAGCAGCCGCAGGGTGAGCAGACTTCGTGCGACGTGTTCCCGGAACGGCAGCCGATCGTCGATCTCCGCGGTCCACCCCCGCCATCGGGCCTCGTCCTCGACGAGCAGTTCCCAGGCGGCCGTCGGCTCGACGTGGATCACCGGTTCGCGGTGGGCCACGGCCAGGACGAGGATGACCGGACGGCCTGGACGGACCGTGACCGCTGTGGGCCGACCCGGCTCGATGCTGAGCGTGGGCGTGCTGGCCAGCGCGACCGCGAGCGCCCCCCACTCACACACCAGGCCCTGGCGCCGGTGCTGGACCCGGGGCCGGCGGTGCCGCGCGCCGAGGCGGGGGTCGAACTCCACCACCGCGTCGACCGCCGCCTGCTCGGCCGACAGCCGTCGCACGATCAGCGTGGTGGGCAGCAGGCGACCGCTGACCTCGGCCACCATCGCCTCGGTGAGGCGGAGCCGGCCGCTGCCCACCGCCCAGGTGGTCTCCAGGGTGGCGGTGTGCTGCCGGTACCGTCGTTCGACGACAGTGGCCGGCCGTGCCGGGCCGACCCGGAACGTGCCGGCGTCCGGGCCCCCGACCAAACGGCCGAACAGGGGATCGCCGTCGAAGCGTGGCACGCAGAGCCAGTCCATCCCGCCGTCACTCGAGACCAGGGCGGCGGTGCGGGTGTCGCCCAGCAACCCGTAGTCGCTGATCGGTGCCCCGTCAGTCATGGAGGTCGCTCCTCGCCAAGCCGGGGTTCAGCTGGCTTGCAGGAGCAACCCGAGCAGGGCCCCGTAGACGACGTGCACAGCAGCCGTGACCAGGGGAGTCTGGACGCCGTAGTTGAGCGCGAACAGCCCGGGCGGCTCCAACACCGCCGTGCTGGCCGGTCCCGCCCGCTGCGAGGCCATCCGCGGGTGCACCCCAGGGAGCAGCGGCAGGATCACCGTCAGCGCGATCCCGACGTGCAGAATCCCGAACAGCGCCCCGATCCACCAGGTGGCACTGTGCAACAGCGCGAACGTGGCCGCGTAACCGAGGGCGAAACCCTGACCGGCGCAGAGGTGGAGGAAGAACCCGACGACCCGGGCCCGATCGGGATCCTCGGTGACGAACGCGCCGAGCACCAGGGGAAGGTCGAGCCGAGTGAGGCCGGCCAGCTGAGCGGTGATCATCGCCGCGGTGAGCGCCGCGGTGGCGGCCAACCCGAACAACGCCCATCCGGCCCAGTCCATCTCAGCAGTCGACGACGTCGCGGGCATTCTCGGTCATCGGTCCACCCTCCGGCTGAACAGCGTGAATCCCACGGCCCGGACCGGACACCCGCCCACGGGGCGCCCGGTTTCTCACCATAAGCCACCGGACTCGTCGCGCTGACCTGCTCGCCCAGACGTCTCTTGACGAGTTCGGCGGGTGGGAGCGTTCTTCGCACGCGTCGGGCCGCCGAGCAAGCTCTGTCGTCAGCCGAGGTCGTCCTGGCGGGCCGTCTCGTAGACTGTCTCGACCGGCCGGACCACCCTGACCATCGAGGCGAGGTACTCCCGCGTCTCGGCATCGGTCGAGTAGATGACGGTGCCCTTCATCCCGCGCGTGAGCAGGACCTTGTACGTGTTGCGAATCAGCAGATCCGCTTGGGCGTCGCTGACCGACTTGCGACTGCGGAAAGCGGGGTCTTCGACTCCTCGCGTCGGGTCACCAGTTGGCCGTCCCTGGCGACCAGGTCCGGACCGATGATGACGCCAGACCAGTCGTACTCGAAGCCCTGTGCGGTGTAGACGCAGCCCACCTGGCCGAAACCGTTCGGGTCGGTGGCCCAGAACGCGCTGCCTGGTGCATCGCCGACGCTCCGGTCGCTCTTGACGTTCCAGGGTCGCGACCAGTTCCCGAGCTGCACGTCCGGCACCAGGCTGTCGTCCGGACGCGGATCGCTCCACGGCCAGCAGTACCCGGCGGACATCCTGGCGTTGACGTCGGACCCTTGTTTACCGGCGAGGAAGGCTTCCATCTCTTCCGGCGACTCGGCGAGACGCAGGTCGACCCTGCCGTCGCCGGTCCAGACCGACGGCTCGCCACCGTCGAGACCGAGCAGGTCGACGACCCATCGCTCGTACGTCTCGCTGCCCCCGCAGCGGAACTGGCTGTGCAGCGACACGACCTCGATCTCAAGGTCGAGCTGCCTCGCGTACGTCGAGATGACCTCGACATTGCCCAACTCGCCCGGCTTCACGACCTGATGCTCATCGAGCAGGAACACCGGTACCCGGGCCGCCGCGACAAGCTCGTCGATCTGGGGACGAGCCTTTTCCCGCTTGGCTTTCGGCGTGAACCGGTTGACGGAGGTCTCCCGGATGCGGTGCGCCTCGTCGCAGATCAGAACGTCCAGCCCGTTGCGTTCGGCGGACATGAAGCTGTTGAAGTAACCAAAGAGATTCTTCAGTCGGGTCGACCCCCTGCCGGCGTACCGACGCAACGTCTGGGTGAACGACCGTGAGCCCGTCGCGTGCATGACGGAACGGTTTTGCCGCGCCAACTCACCGAGCACCGAGAGCGCGATCACGCTCTTGCCACTGCCCGGCCCGCCCTTGACGACCACGACCGACTTCCGGTCCGCCGATCGGGCCCGCTCCACGGCATGCAGCACCAACTCGTACGCCACACGCTGCTGGTCCAGCAGCGTGAAGTGTGAACGGTCCTTCAGTTCCTGTGCGGCGTACCTGAGTAGATGGCGGCTGGGCCGTACCGAGCTGGTCAGGAAACGGTCGGCGGCACCCGCGCCTGATGCTGGCGCCAGGTGGGTGCGGAGGTAATCGAGAAACTGGCCACGCCGTTGCTTGGTGAAGATCCGGCTCTGCTCGGTTGCCCGGCGGTCGAACAGGTCGCTGACGTCGCGGTCGGTCGCGTTGTGCAGGTACGCCACTCCGCGGACCGGATTTCTTTGGTCGGCGAGGATGCCGAGGAAATCCGTCAGGTACTCGCAGTACTGCTCAACCTGAACGCCGGGATGGAGCCGCGGGCCGTGCGCGTGCTCCACGGCCACCAGGGTGTCGGAGCCCTCGTAGGACTCGGCATAGGACCACTGCTTCAGCTCCACGACCACGTAGGAGTCGTCTGACGTCCTCGGGTCCACGCCAGCGAGCACCACATCGACCCGCTTGCTGGTCAGTGGCAACTGGTACTCGACCAGCATCTCGGTTTGGCCGAGGCCCGCGTCGGCGAGATCCTGACCCAGTACCTGAAGGCTCCGTGACCAGGAGCGTCGTTCCGCTGGGCTCACGTTGCGACCGATCTGCTCCACGATCCGGTCTTCGAGCATGCCGCCGCCAGCCAAGCGCAGCAGACCATCGGCAGACGTACGGAACGCTGACAACACTTGCCCCCGGGCAGCACGAAGTGATCGTGCGCATGGGGGGCGTGTCCGGCAGCCGCCGGAAGCCCGTCGTGACGCGCTCCTACGTGATGGACTGTAGCGAAGAGATCAACTCAGCGCCACGTTGGCGCAGCCTGGCAGCTATCGCTTCGCGGCCGACCCGCGAGCCTGGCCGACCGGGTAGCGACGAGCCACCTCCTCGAGTTTGGTCGAAGCGGCCTCGACCAGGTCGATGCCGAGGACATCGGCGAGCCGGGTCAGGTAGATCATCACGTCGCCGATCTCGGCCTTGACCCGGCCGCCGGCCTCTCGGTCGGACATGACGGCCGCGGCCTGCTCAGGTGTGAGCCACTGGAATTCGGCGATCAGCTCACCGACCTCACCGGCGAGAGCCATGGCCAGGTTCTTGGGCGTGTGGAACTGCTGCCAGTCCCGCTCGTCGGCAAACGCCCGTACCCGGCTTGTCAGGTCATCCATGGCGGGGAGCATCGCAGACGTCCCGCACCAGCCCGCGCCGTGCCCTTACTTGTCGGAAAGGCCGACCGACTTCACGGCGGAGGTGAAACCTGAGCCAGGCGCGGTGCTCGCCGAGGGCCAGCGTATCCAGCCACTCGCGGCCGTCAGGTCGTCGAACGTCACGACTGAAGCCACAGCGCGTACCGGCTCGTCCCTCCGGCCCTGTCAGTGGTGGGACATCGGTTGCTCTGTTCTTTCAGGAAGCCTGGATGGCCCGCCACGGTCAACTCGCGAACAGCATCCTCGTCGGGAACTCGCCGCTGGAACGCCAGGCCTTGACGATCTTTGCCGTGATCGCACCTGCCGCCGAGTTGAAATCGCCGTCTTCCACGCGGGCGGTCAGGGTGTGTGGGTCGATAGTCAGCACACGGTCGAACTTGTCATCCAGACCGAATTCGTAGCGGACCTCGTCCGACGTTGCCTCGACACGCCGCGCAGTCACCATCATCCCCATTGCCTAGCCTCCAAACTCCGAGTAGTCCTCGTAGGTCGGCCCGGGTATGGATCCGCCCCAGTCGGACACCTGGTTGGCCGCAAGGTGTGCCTCCCGGTATGCCGCTTCCGGATGGGCCTGGTAGTACTGCAGCTCTGCCAATTCGTGCTCCAGCAGTGCGTAATCCTCGGGCAACGGGTCGCCTCGCCGCAAGCGCAACCATGCCTCAGCCATCGGTGGGCTCGGGTCGTATCGTTGATGGATGATCCCGCCCGCGTAGTCATCCATCGGATGGGCGTCGAAGAAGATGTGCCGACGGATCTGCTCGATCTCCTCCACTGAGAACCCTCGGGAACCGTCTAGGCGGGGCGCGTCCGTGACCTGGCGTGCTATGGCGTCGATATCGTCCTGCCGACGGATCGCCTCATATGCCTCCTCCGCCCAACGGTCCTGTCCTCCATAGTCCGCCAAGTTGCGAGGCCGGGTGGTGTGGCCGCCATGAATGCCTGGTGCGGCACCGGCCGCGCTGCCTGGACGTGCGTCCGGCGAACGTTGGAGTCGTCTCAGCGCCTGCTTGAGCTTGTCGATCAGGTCGCCGAGGCGGCGGATCTCCGGCATCAGCCGGCGCAGGCTGTTCAGCAGTGCGCGCAGCAGCCGCGCGATCCGCGCACCCCAGGACGCGACAAGCGTGCTGACCTGCTCCGCGACCAGCGGGGCGGCCAGGCCGCCGGTGACGAGGAGTTCGCCCGCGTACGTGATGAGGCGGGAGACGCAGGTGGCGATGGCGTCGCGGACCAGGAGTCGGACGGCGGCGACCAGGCCGGCGGCGCCTTCGGTGATCGTGGCCAGGGTGTCGGCGCCCTGGGCGAGGCCGGCGATGGCCTGCTGTTGTTCGGCGGCCCAGGCGCGGTAGGCGGGGCCGGCGCTGCCGCCCCAGGTGGCGACGTCGGTGGTGACGGCGCGGGTCAACGTGGCCGCTTCTTCGCGTAGTGACCCGGCGACGTTGCGCCAGGTCTGCGCATGCGCGGTGATCGCCGCCGGGTCGCCGGCGAGCCAGTCCAGGGCTTCGCTGAGCGGCTTGACGTGTTCGATGAGCCAGGCGATTCCGTACTGGAGGAGGGCGCCGACCGGGTCGGAGACGATGGCGAGCGCATCCAGGCCGGCGCTGACCACGCCGAGGCTGCCGTCGATCCAGCTGCCGGCGCGCACCCCCTGTGCGATGAGTTCGATGTCCTCGCAGATCCACGCGCCCGCCCAGGCGCTGGGCGGGGTGTCCGCTGCGGCGGCGACGAGGGGGTTGGCGGTCACCGACGCTGCCGCACCCCGTCGAGCAGTCGCTGGGCGTGGGCGTCGGAGTGTCGGTAACGCTCCGCGCTGGTCCGCAGCCTGCCGGCGGTGTCCCGTACCGACCCGGCGGCGGCGCCGATGCCGTCGACCAGAGTTTGTTGCAGGCCGCCGAGCAGCACCGGCATCAGCGCGCAGAGCTGCCCGTAGGCGTCGCCGCCCAGCCGGACGTGCTGGCCGGCCTGTTGGGCGGTGTCGAGGCTGTCGGCGCGGCGGTCGAGGCGTGCGGCGTGTGCGGTCAGGTCGTCCGGGTCGACCTGGATGCCGTCACCGGCCGGCATCGCGCTGCCCCTGGTCGTGGCCGAGCCGGCTGCGGTACGAGTCGATGATCGCCTGGGCGCTCGCGTCGGCACCACCGAGGGTGTCCGTGGTCAACGCGCTGACCTGCCGTAGCAGCTCCGCGCGGGCGGCTCTGCTGGTCTCCAGAATCTGCTCGGCGGTGCGTGCCGCGGACTGGTGCCGGATGCGCTCGTCCAGTCGCAGGTCGATGAGCTGGCCAGCGGAGTCGACGGTGACGTCGACCGTCCGCTCGGGGTGGTGCGCGGTGCCGGTCAGCGCCCGCACGTTCGCCGCCAGCGCCCTGGTCCGTTCCGCCCGGTCGGCGAGCGACGACTCCCACTCGTCGAGCCGGCGACTCGCCGCGTCCAGCGCGGCGTCGTCCGCCCACATGTCGACCCTCCCCAGGGGACCCCACCGCCGGGCAGCGCCGACGAGGTCACCGGTACGCTACCAACTGGTGGCGCTGCGTGTGGCCCCGTGTGTGTCCGGCGTGACCCCCGCCGGGGAATCGGAGTCGCGCCGGGAGCGGGTCGGGAAAGATTGCTCCCGTGACGAGCAGCAACATGCATCGGGGATGGACCAGCCGAACGGCCTGGCAGGGGCGGTTCGACGCTCCGCTGCGCGCGTTCCTGCGCACCGAGACCGGCGGGGCGCGGGTGGTGCTGGTCGCCGCGGTGGCGGCGCTGGTCTGGGCCAACCTGGACGTGTCGTCGTACGAGTCGGTGTGGCGCACCTCCTTCTCGGTCCAGCTCGGCGACTGGCCGGTGTCACACGAGCTGCGCACCTGGGTCAACAGCGGGTTGATGACGTTCTTCTTCCTGGTCGCCGGGCTGGAGCTGCGTCGTGAGTTCGACATCGGCGAGCTGCGGGAGCGGCGTCGGCTGGCGTTGCCGATGCTGGCCGGGTTCGGCGGCATGCTCCTGCCGATCGGGATCTACCTCGCGTTCAACGCCGGGCAGACCACCGCGGCGGGCTGGGGTGCGGTGATGGCCACCGACACGGCGCTCGCGCTGGGCGCGCTGGCGGTCTTCGGGCCGCGCTTCTCGGATCGGTTGCGCGGTTTCCTGCTGACCGTCTCCGTCGTCGACGACCTGGTGGCGATCGCGGTGCTGGCGATCGCGTACCCGGAGCACCCGTCGGTGACCGCGCTGCTCGTCGCGGCGGCGATCTTCGTCGTCGTGGTGTTGGCCCGGGGCTGCGGTGTGCGCTTCGGCCCGGTCTACGCGCTGTTGGGGGTGGCGGCCTGGCTCGCGGTCTCGGAATCCGGTGTCGACCCGGTCGTGGTGGGTCTGGTGATGGGGTTGCTGACCTACGCCTACGCGCCCGGGCGCAGCGACCTGCAGCGGGCCAGCGACCAGTTCCGACTCTCCGGGAACAGCCCACCCCGCAGCTGGCCCGGATGGCCCAGGCCGGGCTGGTCTCGGCGCTGTCGCCGAACGAGCGGCTCCAGACGCTCTACCATCCGTGGGCGAGCTACCTGGTCGTGCCGCTCTTCGCGCTGGCCAACGCCGGGATCGTGATCGACGGTGACCTGCTGGCCCGAGCGGTGACCTCGCCGGTCACCCTCGGCGTCGTGCTGGCGTACGTCGTCGGCAAGCCGGCTGGGATCGTGGTGACCTCGTGGTTGGTGGCCCGGTTGAGCGGCGACCGGTTCCGGCCGCCGGTGGGCTGGCTGGCCGTCGCCGGGGTCGGCACGGTCTCCGGCATCGGGTTCACCGTCGCGCTGTTGATCGCCACCCACGCGCTGCACGGCCCCGCCCTGGACGAGGCGAAGCTCGGCATCATCGTCGCGACGCTCGCCGCGTCCCTCGTCACCTGGGTGGTGTTCCGCTCGGTCGGGCGGCTCGCGCCGGCACGCCGGGCGCGCGCGCTGCTGGGGGTCGCCGAGGGGATCGTCGACCTGATGCTGCCGGTCGATCCGGACCGTGATTATATGCGCGGGGACCTCGACGCGCCGGTGACGATCGTGGAGTACGGCGATTTCGAGTGCCCCTACTGCGGGCAGGCCGAGCCGGTGGTCCGGGAGTTGCTGGCCGACTTCGCCAACGTCCGGTACGTCTGGCGACACCTGCCGCTCACCGATGTCCACCCGCACGCCCAGCTCGCCGCCGAGGCCGCCGAGGCGGCGGGGGAGCAGCACGCGTTCTGGGAGATGCACGATCTGCTCCTCGCCCACCAGGACGCCCTCAACCCCGCCGACGTGCTCGGCTACGCCGAACAGCTCGGCCTGGACCTGGACGGGTTCCGGGAGCACATGGCCAAGCGGATGGGCGTCGACCGGATCGCCGAGGACGTCGACTCCGCCGACCTCAGCGGCGTCACCGGCACCCCGACCTTCTTCGTCAACGGCCGACGCCACCACGGGGCGTACGACATCGCCGCGCTCTCGGCGGCGGTGAAGTCGGCGTTCGCGAGCGCCAAGTTGCGCCCCGAGTACCACCCCCGGGAACCCGGGCGTCTCGATGGTGGGCCGGCGAGCTGACCGCCGGGACTTCTGGCCGTCATTCGGCCAGGTAGCCGAGGGACCTCGGGGTCCGATCGGCCTCCGCTCCGCCGGGGTGGGGATGTCCTGGTCGTTACCTATGGAGCTGAATCGTCTGCGACATCAGCTCCATAGGACGCCCATCCACCACGCCGCGCCCCGCCCGGCAGCCCGTCATCCCTCAGGACGTTCAGGTGGTGGGGAGGCCGGCGAGACGGCTGGCTCGTCGTCCCGCGACGGCCACGACGACGGCCAGGACCAGGGCGATCAGGAAGAAGATGTCCGCGCCGGTGAAGGCCGCGTGGAAGCCCGCCGTCGGGTCGGTGGCGGAGCTGGCTCGGGTGTACGCGATGGTCAGGATCGAGATGCCCAGTGAGCCGCCGATTTGGTGGGCGACGTTGACGAGACCGGACGCGGCGCCGGCGTCCTGTGCTTCCACCCCGGCGACGCCGCCCTGGGTCATCAGGATGATGGCGATGCCCTGGCCGATTCCGATCACCAGAAGTGGCAGCAGGACGTCTGGGAAGTAGCTGGAGCCGGTCGAGATGCGGGACAGCCACGCCATGCCGGCCAGCGCGATGATGAGGGACACCACCAGCAGGGCGGGACGGCCGAGCCGGTTCTGCAGTGGCCGGATGGCGTACACCATGGCGAAGAACATGCCGGTGATGGGAACGTACGCGAAGCCGGTCTGCAGGGCGCTGAGGTGCAGCACCTCCTGCAGGTACTGACTGAGGAAGTAGAAGGTGGAGAAGGTCGCGCCCACGATGAGGATCCGACCGGCGTACGCCCCGGAGCGTTCCATGCTGCGGAAGAGTCGCAGTGGGGTGATGGGCTGGGGCGCGCGGTGCTCGATCAGCACGAAGGTGCTGAGGAGTGCTGCGCCGAGGCCCAGTGACACCACGGTGGCCGGTGCGCTCCAGCCGGCTGCGGCGGCCTGGATGAAGCCGTACACCAGGGCGGTCATGCCGCCGGTGGAGGTCAGCGCGCCGCCGAGGTCGAAGGTGCCGGAGCGGCGTTCGGTCTCGGCCAAAAAGCGCGGCGCGAGCAGTGCGATGGCGATGCCGATCGGGACGTTGACGAGCATGCCCCAGCGCCAGGACAGCAGGTCGGTGAAGACGCCGCCGATCACGATGCCGACGCTGCCGCCGGCGCCGATGACCGCGCTGTAAAGGGCGATCACCCTGGCCCGGGCACCCGGTTGGGGGTGGTCGGCGACCAGCAGCGCGAGCGTGGAGGGCACCGCCAGCGCGGCGGCGAGGCCCTGCGCGACGCGGGCGGTGATCAGCCAACTGCCGCTCTGGGCGAGGCCGGCGGCGAGGGACGCCACGGTGAACAGTGTGATCCCGGCGAAAAAGACGCGGCGGCGGCCGAGCAGGTCGCCCGCTCGCGCGCCGAGCAGGAGCAGGCCGCCGAAGGCCAGGACATAGGCGTTCTGCACCCAGGACAGCCCGGACTGGGAGAGACCGAACTGCCGCTGTACGTGGGGGAGCGCGGTCGTGATGATCGAGGTGTCCAGCGTCATCATCAGCTGCGAGCCGAGGATGAGCGCCAGGGCGATCCCGCGACGGGTTGCGGGAGTCGGGGACATGGTCCGCCTTCTTTCGCGCTAGTCTGATAGAGAACCTCCGGTTAAGTGGAGGCGCACTATCACTCTAGTGATAGTTGCCCTCCGCTTGCTAGCGCTGGGAGACATCGGCACCGTGACGGCCCTCACCCATCTGCGCGTGGCTCGCCCGCACCGGGCGGACGCGGCCCGTAACTACGACGCGATCCTGGCGGCGGCCCGGCTCGCCTTCGCCGAGCAGGGCGCGGACGCTCCGCTGGAGGAGATCGCTCGCCGCGCCGGGGTGGGCATCGCGACCCTCTACCGCAACTTCCCCACCCGAGAGGTGCTGATCGAGAACGTCTACATCACCGAGGTCGAGGTGGTGTGCGAGGCGGCCCGGGAGGCCGAGAGTCTGGCCCCCCGCGCCGGTCTGTACGCGTGGCTGCGGCGCTTCGTCGAGTACATCGGCGCGAAGCAGCCCCTGGCCGCCGGTCTCAACCGGGAGTCCACCGCCTACCTGGAGTGTCGGCGAGCGCTCTACGCGGCCGGCGGGCCGTTGTTGGAGCGTGCCCAGCGAGCCCGCGAGGTGCGTGCCGACGTGGCGATCGACGACGTCATGCGCCTCGCCAGCGCCATCGCCTCCGGGCACTTTCCCCAGGCTGAGCAGCGCGAACGCGTGCTCACGGTCGCCCTGGACGGGTTGAGTACGCCGCCGGGGTGACGCCCGGCCGTCGAGCTGCGGCCCCTGTCCACAGTGGAGCAACTGCCGAACGTATCCGGTACATCACGATGGACCTGGGCTCTTGACTCTGGTGAGACATCGGGCCACCATCTGACAACGTTGTCACCGACCCCCGTTATCTGACAACGTTGTCATTACTGGAGGCACGATGTCCGAGCCCACGCCCGTTTCGCGGCGTACCTTCCTCTCCGCCGGAGCCACACTGCTGGCGTCGGTCGGGGTGACCGCGCTGTTGCCGGACGCCGTCGCGGCCGCCGCCCCGGCGACGCCGACCGCCGGCGGTTCGGCCACCGACCTCGCCAAATACCGTCCGGTAGCGGTCTCCTCCACCGACTACGCGCCCACGCCCGCCACCTTCGCGGTGGACGGGCTGCCGCAGGTGGGTGTCCGGGGCAGTGGTTGGCGGGCCGCCAACGGCGATCCCCAGTGGATCTCGGTGGACCTCCAGGCGCTCTGCCGGGTCGAGGCAGTCACACTGGTCTTCGAGGCCACCCTCGCCGACGGCCCGTTCGACGGCAACTACACCGAGACCGACGGCGACGAGATCCTCTCCAGCGCCGCCACGGCGTACCGGATCGAGGTCTCCACCGACAACCGCGCCTGGCGGTCGGTGTACGAGACCGCCGACGGGCAGGGCGGGGTGCAGGCCATCAAGCTGCCCGATCCGGTCGAGGCCCGGTGGATCCGGATGACCGCCACCAAGCGCTCGAACAGCAACCCGGTGGGCCTCAACGGCTTCCAGGTCTACGGCGTACCCCTGGCCGGCCGCCCGAAGGCCGAGGGCTGGACCAGCTGGGAGGGCGGCAACACCGGCCCGGCCCCGGCACTCACTGTGGCCGCCGACGGCACGGTGCCGCTGGAGTCGGGCTGGTCGTTGACGATTGACGACTTCGCCGGCACCACCGACGGCGGGGAGCTCTCCCGGGCCGGCGTCGACGTCAGCTCCTGGCTGCCGGCGACGGTCCCCGGCACGGTGCTGGGCACCCTGGTCGAGCAGGGCCACCTGCCCGACCCGGTGGCCGGCTTCAACAACATGCGCATCCCGGAGGCGCTGTCCCGGCACACCTGGTGGTACCGGCGCGCACTGCGGTTGCCGCGCGAGCTGGACACCTCGGCCGGTCGACGGATCTGGCTGGAGTTCGACGGCATCAACCACGAGGCGACCGCCTGGGTCAACGGGGTGCGGGTCGGCAGCGTGAAGCACCCGTTCGCGCGGGCGGCCTTCGACATCACCGACGCCCTCGCCGGTCACCGGGGCGAGCACGTCCTCGCCGTCCGGGTCACCCCGATGCCGCACCAGGGCACCCCCGGCGACAAGGGCGCCGACGGTCGCACCTTCCTCCAGTCGGCCCACCACTACCTGGACGCGCCGACCTACCTGGCGGTGTCCGGGTGGGACTGGATGCCCGCCGTCCGCGACCGGGTCACCGGCCTCTGGGACCACGTCCGCCTGCGCAGCACCGGCCCCGTGGTCGTCGGCGACCCGCACGTGCGCACCACACTGCCGGACCTGCCGAAGACCGATAACGCCGAGGTCACCATCCGGGTGCCGGTCCGCAACGCGACCGGCACCGCCACCTCTGTCACCGTCCGCGCGGAGTTCGACAGGGTACGCGTCGAGTCCACTGTCACCATCCCCGCCGGCGCGAGCACCACCGTCACCTTCACGCCTGAGCGCTTCCCCGCGCTGCGCCTGCGCAACCCCCGGCTGTGGTGGCCCAACGGCTACGGCGACCCGCACCTGTACGACCTGACCCTCACCGCCACCGTCAGGCGCACCGTCAGCGACCGGCGTGAGCTGCGCTTCGGTGTCCGTGAGTTCGGCTACGACTGGCACCAGCCGATCGTGATCTCGCCGCCCGGCAAGCCCCCGCTGGAGTTCGTCGACGGCGCCGCGGCGCAGACCGTCACGTTCGACCGGCAGCACGCCCGGCACGTCCGGATCCAGGCCGGCCAGCGCGCCACCGGCTGGGGCATCTCGATGTACGCGCTGTCGGTGGCCGACGGCACCGGCCCGGACCTCGCCCTGCGCCGCGACGCCACCGCCTCGTCGTCGGAGAACGACACGAACGTGCCCGCCCGGGCTGTCGACGGCGACGCGGCGACCCGCTGGGCCTCGAAGGCCGAGGACGACCAGTGGATCCAGGTCGACCTCGGCGCGGCGGTCGACTTCGACCGGGTCACCATCGTGTGGGAGCAGGCGTACGCGCTGGACTACCGCGTCCAGGTCTCCGCGGACGGCGACGCCTGGAGCGACGTGACGTCGGTCAGCAACGACACCCCGCTCGGCAGCCGCGCCACCCAGGTCGAGACGTTCGCCAGCCAGACCGCCCAGCACGTGCGCATCCAGACCGGCGCGCGGGTGACCTCGTGGGGGGTGTCCATGTGGGCGCTCTCGGTGCAGCGGCAGGCCGAGCCGGACGTCGACCTGGCCCTGGGCCGGACCGCCACCGCGTCGTCGTCCGACGGCGACTCCAACGGCCCGGACCGGGCGGTTGACGGCAACCCCCGGACCCGGTGGTCGTCGACGTTCGAGGACGACCAGTGGATCCAGGTCGACCTCGGCGCGCCGGTCAGCTTCGACCAGGTCACCATCGTCTGGGAGCAGGCCTACGCCCGTGACTTCGTCATCCAGGTCTCCACCGACGGGCGGTCGTGGACCGATGTGAAGTCGGTCAGCAACAAGATCACTGAGCTGAAGATCAGCGTCAACGGGGTGCCGGTGTTCGCCCGGGGCGGCAACTGGGGCTGGGACGAGCTGCTGCGCCGGGTGCTGCCGGACCGGCTGGCCGACACCGTCGAGATGCACCGCGACATGAACTTCACGATGATCCGTAACTGGCTCGGCAGCAGCAACCGCGAGGAGCTGTACCGGGCCTGCGACGAGCAGGGCATCCTGGTCTGGAACGACTTCTGGCAGGCCGGCGGCTTCCTGCCCAACCCGCCCGGCTACGTCGACATCGCGGCCGACACGATCCGGCGTTTCCGGCACCACCCGTGCATCGTGGTCTGGTGCGGCGCCAACGAGGGTGACCCGCCGCCGATCGTCGACGCCGGCCTCAAGCAGGCCGTCAGCACGGAACACCCGGAGATCCTCTACATCCCCAACTCCGCCAGCGGCATCGTGAGCGGACGCGGGCCGTACCACTGGGTCGACCCGAGCACCTACACCGACGTGAAGATGTACGAGGCCGACTCGTTCGGCTTCCACACCGAGATCGGCATGCCGGTGGTGTCGGTGGTCGAGAGCATGCGCAACCTGGTCGGCGACGCACCGCAGTGGCCGATCGGCGAGGTGTGGAACTACCACGACTGGTCGACCATCGGCAACCAGCGCGTCGGCACGTACCAGGCGGCGATCGACGCGCGGCTCGGTGCGTCCGACTCGCTTGACGACTTCGCCACCCGGGCGCAGTTCGTCAACTACGAGAGCCACCGCGCCATGTTCGAGGCGTGGAACGCCAACCTGTGGCAGGACGCCACCGGCCTGCTGCTGTGGATGTCGCACCCGGCGTGGCACAGCACGGTCTGGCAGACCTACGACTACGACCTCGACGTCAACGGCGCCTACTACGGTGCCCGCAAGGGCTGCGAGCCGCTGCACGTGCAGGCCGACCCGGGCAGCTGGCAGGTTCGGGTGGTCAACCACACCGCCGCGGCGCTCAACGGTGTCACGGTGAGCGCCCGCCGGTACGACCTGAACGGCAGGCCGTTGGGCACGGCGCAACGCCAACGGGTGGACGTGGCCCGCTCGGCCACCACGCCGGTCTTCCCACTCGCCGCCCCGGACGGTGCCGGGCTGCACCTGGTGCGGCTGGAACTGCGGGACAGCCGCGACCGGCTGCTCACCGAGAACACCTACTGGCGCTACGACAGGGCTGAGCAGATGCGGGCGCTCAACGACCTGCCGAGCACCCGGCTGTCGACCTCGTCGAGCACGGCACGCGTCGTGGACGGCCGGAACACCGTCACCACGACGGTCCGCAACCAGGGCCGCACCGTCGCCGCGTTGGTCCGACTCGCGGTCCGTGACCAGCGCGGCAACCGGGTGCTGCCGGCCCGCTACAGCGACAACTACTTCTGGCTGCTGCCGGGGGAGACCCGTGAGGTGCGGATCTCCTGGCCCGCCCGCGCGGGCCTCACCGGCAAGGCCACGGTGACCGCGCAGGCGTACAACTCGGCCAGCAGTTGACAGCTCGCGGTGGGAGGCGGCGCCCCGATCGCCGCCTCCCACCGCGTTCCGGCGGCCCCGGCTGTCGTCAGTGGATTGCCCCGGCGCCGTTCACTGGGTGTTTCGGCGAGCGTCATGTCGGGCGGTTGGGATCAGGAAAGCACGGCAACATCGTCTGCTTTCCGGAAGGTCATTCATCCATGTCGCAGTCACCTCCGACGCTGCCGCGTCGTCACTTCCTCGCCCTGGGCGGCGTCGCCGCCGGCGCGGCGATGCTCGGCGCCGAGCCCGCCTCGGCGAGTTCCGTCGGCGCGGACGACCGGATCACCCTGTCCGGTTACGCGTTCACGCTCGGCGTCGCGTCCGGCGACCCGATGCCCGACGGGGTTGTGCTGTGGACCCGGCTGGCACCGGAACCGCTCGCCCTCGACGGGTTGGGAGGAATGCCCGAGCGCGCGGTCAACGTGCGGTGGGAGGTGGCCGAGGACGAGACGTTCCGCCGGGTGGTGCGGCGCGGCGTGGAGCGGGCCACGGCGGCGTGGGGGCACTCGGTACACGCGGAGGTGCACGGCCTGCGACCGGACCGCGTCTACTGGTACCGGTTCCGGGTCGCGGACCAGGTCAGCCCGGTGGGCCGCACCCGCACGGCACCTCGGCCGGAGGCCGCCCTGGGGTCGCTGACCTTCGCGTTCGCCAGCTGCCAGGCCTACACCGACGGCTACTTCACCGCCTACGAGCACATGGCCCGGGAGGATCTGGACCTGGTGGTCCACCTCGGTGACTACATCTACGAGGGCGGTGGCGCCGGTTCGATCGGCCGGCCACACCTCCCGGCGGTGGAGACGTTCACCCTCACCGACTACCGGATCCGCTACTCGCAGTACAAGCTCGACCCGGCGCTCCAGGCCGCGCACCGGACCGCGCCGTGGGTGGTCGCCCCGGACGACCACGACGTGGAGAACAACTGGGCCGGTGACCACTCGCAGCCGGACACCGAGCCGGACCAGGATCCGGCCGTGTTCCGGCTGCGCCGGGCCGCCGCCTACCAGGCGTACTACGAGAATCTGCCGCTGCGCCGCTCGTCGATGCCCCGAGGGCCGGAGATGCAGGTCTACCGGCGGCTGACGTTCGGCGACCTGCTCCAGCTCGACGTGCTCGACACCCGGCGCTTCCGGGACCAGCAGCTCACCGACCAGTCGTTGCGCTGGGACCCGAACCGGCAGCTGCTCGGCGCCAGGCAGGAGGCCTGGCTGCTGGCGGGCCTCGGCGCGTCCACCGCCCGCTGGAACGTGCTCGGCAACCAGGTCTTCGCCATGCAGGCCGACCACACCGACGGTCCGACCGAGACGTTCGGAATGGACACCTGGGACGGGTACGCGGCGGCGCGGCAACGGCTCTTCGACGGGCTGGCGCGGCGCAACGTCGACAACTTCCTGGTCATCACCGGTGACGCGCACCGCAGCGTCGCCGCGGACCTGAAGCTGAACTTCGCCGACCCGGCCTCGCGCACGATCGGCACCGAGTTCCTCGGGACCGCGATCAGCTCGGGCGGCAACGGGCAGGACATGGACGCGCTCGGCGTGACGTGGCTGGCCGAGAACCCGCACATGAGGTTCCACAACTCCCAGCGGGGATACCAGGTCTGTCACCTCGGTCGTGGCGAGATGCGGACCGACTACCGGGTGGTGCCGTTCGTGACCGCGCCGGGCGCGCCGATCACCACCCGGGCCAGCGTCCACGTGCAGAGCGGCCGGCCCGGCGTGGCCCACGTGTCGGCGTAGTGGACTGGGCCTGGCGGCTGGTCGTCGAACCGGGTCGGTGTCGACGACCAGCGCCGGGGTCGCGCGGCGGCGCCGACCGGGTGCCCGGTGGGCAGAGCCGGTCCGGTCCCGGGCCGGGTGGTTGGTCCTGCCGCGCGGAGGCGTCCTGAGCCGGCGTGGCGAGGGGGGCCGCGGAGCCAGTCACGGAGGTCTTGCGGCGGTCATCGTATACAACATACGCTCCCCGGATCGCCCACTTGAGGAGCTCTCCATGACGAACCTCTCCGTCCGGGAAACGAACCTGCCCCGCCGCCGTGTGCTCCGGGCCGCGGTGGCCGCGGCCGCCGTCGTCTGCACGCTCGCCGCCTGCTCACCGGTGTCGAACAACGACGGCGGCCAGCCCGGCGACAACCAGTCGGCCGGTCAGGATTCCTTCGGTACGCCGGCGGACCCCGCCGCCGTGAAGCAGGGCGGCAAGCTGGTTATCGCCCTCTCCGCCGAGCCCGACGCGCTGGACCCGACGCTGTCGAGAAGCCTCTACTCCCGGTACGTCTTCCAGGCGATGTGCCAGAAGCTCTACGACGTCGACGAGCGGGCGCAGGTCGTACCGCAGCTCGCCACGGCCCTGCCCACGACGAGCGGCGACGGCCGCACGGTGACCATCCCGCTGCGTCCGGGTGTGCGCTTCGCGGACGGGACGCCGTTCGACTCCGCGGCGGTGAAGGCCACCCTGCAGCGCCACCTCAGCAACGCCCGGTCGGCGCGCAAGAGCGAACTCGGCCCCATCGACGGCGTCGACACCCCCGACGCGCAGACCGTCGTGCTCCGGCTGAAGCAGCCGTTCGCCCCGCTGCTCGGCGCCCTCGCCGACCGGGCCGGCATGATCATGAGTGCCCAGGCGCTGCGGACCCGGGGTGACGACTTCGCCTCGGCGCCGGTCTGCGTCGGCCCGTTCAAGTTCGCGAAGCGGGTGCCGCAGAACTCGATCGAGGTCGTGAAGGACCCGAACTACTACGACGCGAGCAAGGTGCACCTCGACGCCATCTCGTGGCGGATCCTCACCGACGCGAGCATCCGCGCGGCCAACCTGCGCTCCGGCGACGCGCAGGTCGCCGACAGCGTCTCCACCCAGGACTTCGCCTCGCTACGCCAGGACGCGTCGGTCTCCGTTTTGCAGTCGCAGTCCCTCGGATATCAGGGCCTGACCATCAACATCGGCAACGTCGACGGCGTCGGCACCGCCCCCAAGCCCATCAACCGCCCGCTCGCCCAGAACGCCAAGGTGCGGCAGGCCTTCGAGCACGCCATCGACCGCAAGGCGCTTGTCGACGCGGTCTTCAACGGTCTGCACGCCGTCGCCTGCTCGCCGATCTCGCCCGCCAGCCCGTTCTCGTCGCCCGAGGCGCAGGCCTGCCCGGCGCACGACCCGGCCAAGGCCAAGCAACTGCTCACCGAGGCGGGTGTGCCGACGCCGTACCCGGTGACGATGCTCGCCTCGAACACGCCGGACACGCTGCGTCTCGCGCAGGCGTTGCAGTCCATGGTCAAGGACGGCGGGTTCGACCTCAAGATCAACCCGGTGGAGTATTCCTCCCTCCTCGACGAGCAGGACCGGGGCAACTTCGAGTTGTTGCAGCTCGGCTGGAGCGGACGGATCGACCCGGACGCCAATATCACCAACTTCGTCGGCACCGGCGCCAGCCAGAACGTCGCCGGCTACAGCAACCCGCAACTCGACGCCCTGCTGACCCAGGCCCGGCAGGCCGGCGACGTCGAGGAGCGCAAGAAGCTCTACGGGCAGGCGGTCACAGTGCTCCAACAGGACGACGCCCTGATCTACCTCTACCGGCAGCGCAACCTGACCGCCGTCAGCAAGCAGATCCAGGGTTTGCAGGTCTTCCCCGACGGCGTGCTCCGGGCCGCCTTCGCCGGCTACACCAAGTAGCTCGCCGTGGCCCGGTATCTGCTCACCCGCGCCTGGCAGTCGGCGCTGACCCTGCTGTTGTCCACGATCGTGGTGTTCGTCGGCGTGCGGGCGCTCCCCGGTGACCCGGCCCTCGCGCTGGCCGGTGAGGACCGGTCGCCGGAGGCGCTGGAGGCGATCCGTCGGCACTACGGGCTGGACCAGCCACTGCCGGTCCAGTTCGCCCAGTACGTGGAGCGGATGGCGCAGGGCGACTTCGGGGTGTCGATCCGCACCGGTACGCCGGTCTCGTCGATGCTCACCACCGCCCTGCCGGTGACCGTCGAGCTGTCCATCCTGGCGATCCTTCTCGCCACGGTGCTCGGAGTGGGTGCGGGGGTGCTCGCGGCGGTCCGGCGCGGGCGCCCGGCGGAGTGGCTCGCCAACGGCCTGGCCCTGATCGGCCTGTCGGTGCCGCACTTCTGGCTCGGGCTGCTCGCCATCCTCTACCTCTCGGTGGCGACCGGGCTGTTCCCCGCCTCCGGCTTCGTGCCGTTCCTGGACGATCCCGTGGACAACCTGCACCACCTCGTCCTGCCGGCGGTGATCCTCGGCACCGGCCTGGCGGCCATCATCATGCGGCAGACCCGCTCGGCGATGCTGGACTCGCTCTCCTCCGACTACGTCCGGACGGCGAAGGCGAAAGGGCTGCGACCGCGCGCCGTGATCACCCGGCACGCCCTGCGCAACAGCCTCATCGTGGTGGTGACCGTCGTGGGTCTCCAACTCGGCGGTCTGATCTCGGGCGCGGTCGTCACCGAACAGATCTTCGGGCTGCCCGGCTTCGGCAAGATGACCATCGACGCGGTGTTCCAGCGGGACTACCCGGTGATCCAGGCCGTCGTCCTGCTCACCGCGGCGGCCTACATCGTGATCAACTTCCTGGTGGACCTGCTCTACTCGGTCATCGATCCACGCATCCGGGTGACGGGAGAACCGGCATGACCGTCCTCTCCGTACCCATGGCGGAGACCGCCGGCAGTGTCACCCGGCGGGCCCGGGTGCTGCGGCGGCTGCGCCGCAACCCGCTCGCCGTGGTGAGCTTCGTCGTGCTCGCGCTGGCGATCGCCATCGCGCTGCTCTCGCCGTGGCTCGCGCCCTACTCGGTCGACCAGACCGACTTCGCCCGCACGTTCGCGCCTCCCGGCACCCCCGGGCACCTGCTCGGCACCGACGACCTCGGCCGGGACGTGCTGTCCCGGATCATGCTCGGCGCGCGGGCGTCGTTGCTGGTGGGGCTCCTGGCGGTGGCCACCTCGCTGGTCATCGGGGTGCCCCTCGGGCTGGCCGCCGGCTACTTCCGGGCCTGGGACGCGGTGATCTCGCGCTTCACCGACCTGCTGCTGGCCTTCCCGTTCCTGATCATGGCAGTGGGGCTGGCGGCCATCCGGGGGGCCAGCCTCGGCAACGCCGCGGTGGCCATCGGCATCGCCCAGATCCCCGGGGTGATCCGGGTCGTCCGCTCGGACACGCTGCGCCTCAAGTCGCTGGACTTCGTCGCGGCTGCCGTGGTGGACGGCGCGGGCGACCTGTGGGTGCTGGCCCGGCACATCCTGCCCAACGCGACCTCGGTGATCCTGGTGCAGGCCACGGTCGCCATCCCGGCCGCGATCCTGGGCGAGGCGGTGCTGTCGTTCCTGGGCCTCGGCATCCAGCCCCCGGCGCCCAGTCTGGGCACGATGCTGGCCACCGCGCAGCAGTTCGCCGCCCGCGCGCCGTGGGCCGCCGTCCTCCCCGGTGTCGTGATCATGGGGTTGGCGTTGGCGTTCAACGTCTTCGGTGACGCCCTGCGGGACGCCCTCGACCCGAAGGGAGATCGACGATGAGCACGGCCCCGGCCGGCGCCGCCGCGCCCGTCCTGGAGATACGCGACCTCTCGGTGTCGTTTCCGACCGAGACCGGCACCGTCTCGGCGGTCGACGGGGTCAGTCTGGACCTCGCGCCCGGCGAGATCGTCGGAATGGTGGGCGAGTCGGGCTGCGGCAAGAGCGTCACCGCGATGAGCCTCGCCGGCCTGCTCCCGGGCAGCGCCCGGGTCACCGGCTCGGTGCGGCTGAACGGCACCGAGCTGGTCGGCGCCCGCGAGTCGGCGCTGCGACGGGTACGCGGCCAGGAGATCGCCTACATCTTCCAGGAGCCGATGACGTCGCTGAACCCGGTGCTCACCGTGGGTCGCAGATCGGCGAGGTGCTCCAGGCCCACCAGCGGATGTCCCGGCGGGCGGCGCGGGCGCGGGCGGTCGAGCTGCTGACCCTGGTCGGGATCCCGTCCGCCGCGCTTCGGGTCGACAACTATCCCCACCAGCTCTCCGGCGGCATGCGCCAACGCGTGATGATCGCGATGGCGGTGGCCTGCGGCCCGAAGGTGCTGGTGGCCGACGAGCCGACCACGGCGCTGGACGTCACGGTCCAGGCCGGCATCCTCCAGGTGCTGCGCGACCTGCGCGACCGGCTCGGCACCAGCGTCCTCATCATCACCCACGACCTCGGCGTGATCGCCGACATCGCCGACCGCGTCGTCGTCATGTACGCGGGCCGGGTGGTGGAACGGGCGCCGGTGGACGACCTGTTCGCCAACCCACGGCACCGGTACACCGCCGGGCTGCTGTCGGCGTCGCCGCAGCCGGGGCGGCACGCCGGCACGGACCGGTTGACGGAGATCCCCGGTCTGGTGCCGGTGCTGTCCCGCCAACCCGACGCGTGCACCTTCGCCGACCGCTGCCCCGCCGCCGACGGGCAGTGCCACGACGCCGCCCCGCCCCTGGTGAACATCGGTGTCGGCGAGCACCTGGCGGCCTGTTGGCACCCCTGCTCCGTGGCTCCCCAGGAGGCGAACCGATGACGCCGCAGCCGAACGCGCTGGAGATCGAGGACCTGGTGATGCACTTCGGTCCGGTACGCGCCGTGGACGGCGTCTCCCTGACCATCCCGAGGGGCCGGGTCACGGCCCTGGTGGGGGAGAGCGGCTCCGGAAAGTCGACAGTGGGCCGATGCGTGGTGCGGCTGGTCGAGCCGACCGCCGGGACGGTCCGGATCGCCGGCACGGACGTCACCCACCTGTCCCGGCGGCGGTTGCGGCCGCACCGCGGCGCGGTGTCGATCGTCTTCCAGGACCCGGCCGCGTCCCTGGACCCGCGCATGCTGGTGGGCGAGATCGTGGCCGAACCGCTGCGGCTGGCCGGCAGGCGGCTCTCCCGGCGGGACCGGGACGCCCGCGTCGCCCCGCAACTCGAACGGGTGGGACTGCGTGCCGAGGTGGCGCGTCGCTACCCGCACGAGCTGTCCGGGGGGCAGCGCCAACGGGTCAGCATCGCGCGGGCGCTGATCTCCGAGCCGATGCTGCTCATCGCGGACGAACCCACCAGCGCCCTCGACGTGTCCGTCCAGGCATCGGTGCTCAACCTCCTCGCCGACCTGCAACGCGACATCGGGTTCGCCTGCCTGTTCATCACCCACGACCTGTCCGCCGTGGAGTACCTGGCCGACGACATCGCCGTCATGTACCTGGGTCAACTCGTCGAGCGGGCAGCCGCGAGCGGATCTCGCCGGCCCGCCCACCCGTACACGCAGGCGCTGCTCTCCGCCGCGCCG
>NZ_JAEVHL010000031.1 GCF_016803395.1 Micromonospora tarensis
CTCGTACCCGTTCGGCGACGGCCCTGCCGGCCGGCCCGGCCGCGCCCGCCGAAGCGTCGGTCAGGCCGCCGGCAACCGCCGGCGACGCCGGGTCGACGACCTCGAACGAGGCAGCCGACGAGCTGGACGGCCTGCCGCAGCGGGTACGCCGCCGTACCCCCGCCGCTCAGCCCCGGTCGACGGTCACCGACACGCCGTCACCCCGCTCTCCGGAGGAGGTCCGCCGGGTGATGGCAGCGCTACAGGCCGGCACCGCGCGCGGACGCGCCACCGTCATCACCCCCACGGCACCCGCCGGCCCGCCACCGCCCCCCGAAACCCCGACCGCGACTGAGAGGGACGCCTAGTGCGGAATTCGACGAAGCAGAGCGCCGGCCTCGACTGGTTGCTCGACGAGCTGGTGCAACGCGTGCCGGCGGCCCGGGAGGCGGTGGTGCTGTCCGCCGACGGTCTGCTGCTCGGCTGCACGACCGAGTTGGAGCGCGCCGACGCCGAGCACCTCTGCGCACTCGCCGCCGGCTTCTCCAGCCTGGCCCGTGGGGCCAGCCGGCACGTCGACGGCGGCCCGGTCCGGCAGACCGTGGTGGAGATGGAGTCGGCGTACCTCTTCGTCACCGCCGCCGGGCAGGGTGCCTGCCTGGCGGTGGTGAGCGACGCCGACGCGGACATCGGGCTGGTCGCGTACGAGATGGCGATGCTTGTCATCCGGGTGGGGGAGAGCCTCGCCGCGCCGGCCCGGTCGTCGGCCGGAGCCGGTGATGCGGGCTGAGCCGCCCGGCCCGCAGCACGAGTGGCTGGACGGCGACGCCGGCCCGGTAATGCGCCCGTACACCCTCACCGGAGGCCGGGTACGCTCCGCCGTCGACGGTTTCGACCTGGTTGCGTTCGTGTTGGCCGGATCGGACGTTGACGCGGCGAGCCACCCGCACCTGCTGCCGGAGCACCGACGGTTGGTCATGTTGGCCCGCCGGCCGGTGTCGGTGGCCGAGTTGGCAGCCGAGCTGGACCTCGCTGTCGGTGTGGTCCGGGTCCTCCTCGGCGACCTCCTCACCGAGGGCCTGGTCGCGGTGCACGAGCCGCCGGCCGCCGGCATCCTTCCCGACGACGACATCCTCAAGGCGGTGGTCAGTGGACTCCGTGCGCTGTGACCAGGTGGGCACCAGCACCACCATTCCGCTGGCACTGAAGATCCTCATCGCGGGGGGCTTCGGGGCTGGCAAGACCACGCTGGTGAGTGCCCTGAGCGAGGTCCGTCCGTTGCAGACCGAGGAGGTGTTGACCGGTGCCGGGGTGGGCACCGACGACACCTCCGGGGTGGAGGGCAAGTCCACCACCACGGTGGCGATGGATTTCGGTCGGATCACCATCAACGACGACCTGCAGGTCTACCTGTTCGGCACCCCGGGTCAGGACCGGTTCTGGTTCCTCTGGGACGAGCTGGCCTTCGGCGCGCTCGGCGCGGTGGTGCTGGCCGACACCCGTCGGTTGGCCGACTGCTTCCCCTCCATCGACTACTTCGAGCAGCGGGGCATCCCGTTCGTGGTCGGCGTGAACTGCTTCGACGACTCCCGCCGCTTCAACCTGGAGACCGTACGCCGAGCACTCGACCTCGACCCGGACGTGCCGATGGTGCTCTGCGACGCCCGGGACCGGCAGTCCTGCAAGATGGTGTTGATCTCTCTGGTCGAGCATGTCGCCCGGCAGCGCGGCGAGCCGGTGCCAGCGGCCTGAGATCGGGGCCGGAAAGCCGGTTAACCGGCGGGCAACGCGGGCAGCCTCTGGTTGGATCAACGGAGGACGCCGGCGGAGGAGTGCGACGTGAGTGGTCAGGGTGAGGTCGTCCACATCGGGGGCTACACCGCGCAGAGTGGTGGTCGGGGCAGCGGCATCGTCGCGGCGCGTCGCGACCCGGGCACCGGGGCGCTCACCCCGCTCGGCACGGTGGCGGTCACCCCGTCGCCGTCCTTCCTGGCGCGGCATCCCACCCGGCCGGTGCTCTACGCGGTCAACGAGTTGACGGACGGCGAGATCAGCGCCTGGCGGGTCGGGGCGGACGGCGCGCTGGACCCGCTCGGCAGCTGGTCCACCGGCGGGGCCGAGCCCTGCCACCTGGCGGTGCGGCCCGGCGGCGACCACCTGCTGGCCGCGAACTACGGCAGTGGCAGCATCGCCGTCTTCCCGCTCGACCCGCAGGGCGTGCCCGGCGAGCGCACCGACCTGGTGGTGCACGAGGGGCACGGCCCCGACCCGGAGCGCCAGGACAGCGCGCACGCGCACATGGTCTCGCCGGGCACCGGCCGGGGGCCGATCCTCGCGGTGGACCTCGGCACCGACTCGGTCTACCGGTACGACCTGGACGACGCGAGCGGACGACTGGTGCCCCGGGCTCCCCGGATCCGCACGACGCCCGGCAGTGGGCCCCGGCACCTGGCCCGGCATCCGGACGGACAGCGCTGCTACCTGGTCGGGGAGTTGGACGCGTCGGTGACCGCGTACGAGGTGACCGACGACGGCGCGTTGCACCAGCGCGGTCGGGTCGAGGCGAGCGAGCGCTCCG
Source organism: Micromonospora tarensis (assembly GCF_016803395.1). Classification (GTDB taxonomy): domain Bacteria; phylum Actinomycetota; class Actinomycetes; order Mycobacteriales; family Micromonosporaceae; genus Micromonospora; species Micromonospora tarensis. The sequence goes on from NZ_JAEVHL010000031.1 coordinate 2,558, forward strand.
GTCACGTCCAGCCGTCGGAGGTCACTGTCGCCCCGGACGGGCGGTTCCTCTACGTCGCCAATCGCGGGGTGGGCACGGTGGCGGTCTTCGCCCTGGCCGGTGAGCTACCCGAGCTGGTGACCGAAGTGGATACCGGCGGCGAGTGGCCCCGGCACTTCGCGCTGGTCGGGGAGCACCTCTACGTCGCCGATGAGCGGGCGGACATGGTGCGGGTCTTCCGCCGCGACGCCGACACCGGCGTTCCGGAGGCGGTCGGCGAGCCGGTGCCGGTGCCGAGCCCGACCTGTGTGCTGCCCTGAACGTCGGAGTCGAGACGTGAGGACTGCACCGGTTTGGCCACGCCACGGGGCTGCTGCGTCACTCTCCGTCGCGAAAAGGTGGTCAACTGTTTCTCCTCCGTAACTTTAGTCCGAACGGATGTGGCAGAGACGGCATCTTGTACGCAAGATGGTCACCGTGTCTGCAGGCCGCCATCGCATGCGTTCGAAACTCCACCTAGCAGCCGCCGCCGCAACGGCGGGGGTGCTCGTCGTGACGACGGGCGCGTGGTTCGGCTATCGGGAGTTGATCCAGCCCAGCTGTTCCGGGGAGATCCGGCTCGCCGTGGCGGTCGCCTCGGAGCTAGCGCCCGCGGTGGACGCCGCCGCGTCCCAGTGGGTCAAGGACGGCGCGGCGGTGGGTCCAACCTGCATCCGGGTCGACGTCTCCGCGTCCGACCCGGTCGACGTGGCCGCCGTGGTGGCGGCCAAGCACGGAGCTGTCCTGGCCGGCGTGGGGCAGGCCAGTGGCACCGCCGTCAGCCCGGACGTCTGGGTGCCGGACTCGTCGACCTGGCTGTTGCGGCTGAAGAAGGACGCGACGGCGTTCGCCCCGACCAACGGCGCGTCCATCGCCCGCAGCCCGATCGTCGTCGCGATGCCCGAGCCGATCGCCAACCGGCTCGGCTGGCCGGAGAAGAAGTTCAACTGGACCGACCTGCTCAAGCAGGTCAACAACACCAGCACGCCGCTGCGCACCGGGATCGTCGAGCCGACCCGCGACGCGGCGGGCCTGTCCGGCCTGCTCTCGCTGACGGCCGCCGCCAACGGGGCCGGCGGCGACGCCCAGCGCAACACCGTCGGCGCGCTGCGGGCGCTGGCCACCGGGCGCTCCTCGCTCCGCAACGACCTGCTGGCCCGCTTCCCGACGGCCAACGACTCGACCTCCATCGCCAGTGGTCTCGGCGCGGCGGCGCTGTCCGAAGAGGACGTGATCGCCTACAACAGCAAGAAGCCGCCGGTGCCGCTCGCCGCGCTCTACATGGAGCCGGCACCGATGCCGCTGGACTACCCGTACGCGGTGCTGCCCGGCATCGAACCGAGCAAGGCGTCGGCGGCCCGGGTGCTGTTCGAGCTGCTCACCAGCCCCGCCTTCCGGGACCGGCTGGCCGCCCAGTCGCTGCGCGCGCCGGACGGCAACTGGGGTGAGGGCTTCAAGGCCCCGCAGGGTGCGCCGAGCCCGTCCGGCGGCGCGCCGACCGCACCGGCGAACGGCGGTACCGCGGCGGGCGGTCTGGATCCGGCCGCCATCCAGCGGGTCGTCTCCAGCTGGTCGATCGCCACCCAGTCCGGTCGGATGCTGGCCGTCATCGACGTCTCCGGCTCGATGAAGGACGAGGTGCCGAGCGCCAACAACCGCAGCCGGGAGGAGGTCACCGTGGACGCCGCGCGGCGCGGCCTCGGTCTCTTCGACGACTCCTGGTCGATCGGGCTGTGGACCTTCTCCACCAAGCTGGTCGGCAACCGGGACTATCGCCAGTTGGTCCCCATCGGGCCGCTCTCCGCCCAGCGGGCCCAGTTGGAGGGCGCGCTCGCCGGGGTCAAGCCGTCCAGCGGTGACACCGGCCTGTACGACACGATGCTCGCCGCGTACCAGGCGGTGCAGGAAGACTGGCAGCCCGGCCGGGTGAACTCGATCGTGCTGTTCACCGACGGCAAGAACGAGGACGACAACGGCATCAACCAGCAGCAGTTGCTGGCCAAGCTCAAGCAGCTCGCCGACCCGGAGCGACCGGTCCAGGTCATCATGATCGGTATCGGCGAGGGGGTCAGCAAGGCCGAGCTGGAGTCGATCACGAAGGTGACCGGTGGCGACGTCTTCGTCACCAAGGACCCGAGCGAGATCGGCAGCATCTTCCTCAGCGCCATCGCGCGCCGTCCGCCAGCACCGCGCTGATCCGACGCTCAGACGTCAGGGGGCCTGCCGTACGCCGATCCGGTGTGGCGGGCCCCTTTTCGGCCACGGGGTTGACGAAAAGTGACGGCAATACGTCGGAAGCAATCGGCAGTCATAGTTATCGAGGCAGGATGTCGACTGTTCCGGCATGGTCGTCCGCTTCCGGTCCGACCCGTCGGCCGGGGCCATCCTGAGACAGAGGGGGAGGGCCGGTGAGCGCGGCGACACTGTTGACCCCCGCCACGTCGGCGGAGCCGGACGGCCGTCGCGGCGGGCTGGTGGCACGCGCCGACGAACGGTCCTACGTCCGGGTTCTGGTGGTGCTGGACACCACCATCCTCATCTCGGCGCTGCTCGTCGGGTACGTCCTCCGCTTCGGCGACGACGAGCCGACCGGCTCGGACATCCCGTACGTGCTGGTCGCCCCCGGCCTGGTGCTGGCCTGGCTGATCTCGCTCAAGGCGCTCGGTTGTTACGACGACCGGGTGATCGGCTACGGGGCGGACGAGTACCGGCGGGTCAGCTCCGCGAGCCTGCGGCTGGCCGGTGCGATCGCCATCGTCGGCTACATCGCCGACGTCGGCGTCTCCCGGGGTTTCCTGGGCATCTCCTTCGCGGTCGGCACAGTCGGGCTGGAGGTGGCGCGGTTCGCCGCCCGCAAGCGCCTGCACCGGGCCCGCTCGGTGGGCGCCGGCTGGTCCCGCCGGGTGCTGGTGGTCGGCGACACCGCCCACGTGTTGGAGCTGGTGCACACGCTGCGCCGCGAGCCGTACGCCGGCTACCAGGTGGTGGGCGCGTGCATTCCGGACGCGCTGCTCGCGCCGGTGGCGCAGCGGCTGGGTGACGTGCCGGTGGTGGGGTCGTTCCGGGGCATCCCGAGGCCGCCACCGCGATCGGCGCGGACACCGTCGCGGTGACCGCCTCCGGCGAGCTGACCGCGGCCCGGCTGCGACGCCTCGGCTGGCAGTTGGAGGGGACCGGCGTCGACCTGGTGGTGGCACCCGCGCTGACCGATGTCGCCGGCCCGAGGATCCACACCCGCCCGGTGGCCGGCCTGCCGCTGATCCACGTCGAGGCGCCGGAGTTCCGGGGCGCGCGCAAGCTCGTGAAGGGTCTGGTCGACCGGTCCGTCTCGTCGCTGGCGCTGGCTGTGCTGCTGCCGCTGATCGGGCTCATCGCCCTGGCCATCAAGCTGGACAGCCGGGGCCCGGTGCTGTTCCGGCAGGTCCGGGTCGGCCGGGGTGGGCAGGAGTTCGGCGTGTTCAAGTTCCGCACCATGGTGGTGAACGCGGACGCGCTGCTCGCCGAGTTGACCGCGCGCAACGAGACCGACGGCCTGATGTTCAAGATGCGCCAGGACCCCCGGGTCACCCGGGTCGGTCGGCTGCTCCGCAAGTGGTCACTCGACGAGCTGCCGCAGCTGGTGAACGTACTGTTGGGTCAGATGAGCCTGGTCGGGCCGCGCCCGCCGCTGCCCTCCGAGGTGGCCCGCTACGACGGCGACGTGGCCCGGCGACTGCTGGTCAAGCCGGGCATGACCGGCCTGTGGCAGGTCAGTGGCCGCTCCGACCTGAGCTGGGAGGACGGCATCCGACTCGATCTCTACTACGTGGAGAACTGGTCCCTCGCCGCCGACCTCACCATCCTCTGGAAGACCTTCGGGGCGGTGCTGAACGGGCGCGGAGCGTACTGACCGCCGGTCAGGAGTGCGGGCCGGTCCAGTCCAGGCAGACGACCACCGCGTCGTCGGCCAGGTCACCGGCCACGAACGCGCGCAGATCGCCGATCAGCGACCGGACGGCGTCCAGCGGCGCCATCGGGCCGGTCCGTCGCAGGAACCGGTCCAGCGCCGTCTCGCCGTAGCGCACGTGCTGCCCGGTGGCCTCCACCACCCCGTCGCTGACGACGAAGATCCGGTCGCCGACCTGCAGCGGGAACTGCTGCGCGTGGTAGTCGGTCGCCTCGAACATCCCGAGCGGGAACTGCGCCTCGAGCGGCTGCTGGGTGACCTCCCCGTCGCGCAGCAGGACCAGCCGGGGTGAGCCCGCGTCCACCACTGTCATCATCCCGGAACGCAGGTCCAGCTCCATCAGCAACGCGGAGAGGTGCTGCTCGCCCCGGTGCAGGTCGTAGATGGCCTGATCGGCGAGGGCAGCCTGGTCGGCCAGGCTCAGCCCGGCCCGGCGGGCGTTGCGCAGCGCCTGGGTGCCCAACGAGGTGAGCAGGGACGCCGCGACACCCTCGCCGGTGCCGTTGATGGTGGACAACCAGAGCCGCTGCCCGTCGTCGGACCAGTCGAAGCTGTCACCGCGCACCGCGTACGCCGGCTCCAACTGCCCGGCGAGGCTGAACGAGGGTCGGATCCGGCTGCGGCCGGGAAGCAGGTCCCACTGCATCTCGGCGGCGAGGGTGAGGCGCTGGGCGCGGCGCGCCGTCCGGTAGACGTCGGTGCCGGCGGAGACCGCCGCCAGCTCGTGGGCGAGCGCGGTGGCGACGTCGGCCAGCGCGGCGAGGAGCTGCGGGTCGTCCGGGACGGGTGACAGGTACAGCACCCCTCGACGCTCGCCCCGCATGGTGACCGGGATCCAGGCGGTGCCGTCGGTCAGTATCGGCGCCTGGTGGTCGAAGGCCCGCCAGGCGGGGTGGCCGGGGCTGGTGATCGGGTCGGCCTCGCCGAGGGGCAACAGCTCAGCGAGTCGGTAGTCGACCTGATAGAGCTCCACGTCGGTGATTCCGTACGACGGGGCGAGCACGTCGGTGATTCCAGCGACGAGCCGGTCGGCTGATGCCTCGTTCAGGGCACGTCGTGCCCGACTGACCGGTTCGCTCATCCTCACTCCCTCACGGAAAGCTCGACCACCAGCGGGTTCGGAGTAGTCTCGGGCCACCATGGCCGAACTGAACCGTCCACCGGACCCCGAGACGAGTATGGCTGCCGCCCTCGACGCGGCGGCCGCTGCCCTGCTGGGCATCTGGGAATCCGCCCGGGAGGGGACCGCCAACCGGGTCTCCGGAGCTCAGCTTCGCGCGGTGATGGTGGTGGAGCAGTTCGACGGGATCAACCTGCGGCGGCTGGCCACCCGACTCGACATGCTGCTCAGCTCCGCCAGTCGCCTCTGCGACCGGTTGGTCGCCGCCGGCATGCTTGAGCGCGAGCCGGGTCGCTTCGACCGGCGGGAGATCGCGCTGCACCTCACCCCGGAGGCCCGTCGCTCCTCGCCGAGCTGCGGGCCGACCGGCAGGCTCAGATCTCCGCCGTGCTGAGCGCGATGAGCGCCCAGGGCCGCGAGGCGCTGCTGCTCGGGATGCGGGAGTTCGACGAGATCGCCCGCCGCGAGCAGGCGCGGAACGCGGCTGCCGCGGGCGAGCCGCTGGAGGCGACCGGCCGGATGGCCCGGACCGACCCGGTGGGCGGCCAGTCGACCCCAGCCAGCAGACTCGCGCGCTGTGGACCGGGCCGGAACGGTCGGTCGGCGTCGAACGGTCGGCCGGTCCGGAACGGTCGGTCGGCCCCACCCGCGAGTGGCCGGCCGGTGACCCGCCGGTGGCGCGCACCGCCTGACCGGGCCGGAAGGCGTCGGTCACACCGGCGGCGGGACACCCACTGCCAGCATGGCGATGTCGTCGTGCGCCTGCCCGTCCAGCCAGTCGTCGACAGCCCGCAGGACCCGGTCGATGAGCGCCGCCGGTGGCTGCCCGGCCGCCGCCACGAGCACGGCGCGCAGCCGGGCCTCGCCGAACGCCGCCGCGTCGCGCGGCCGCGCGCCCCGGTCACCCCATCGGTGTACGGCGAGCAGCAGATCGCCCGGATCGAGGTGCACCCGGGTCTCGGCGAACCGGGCGGCCGCCAGCGCCCCCACCGGCATGCCGCCGACCGGGATTCCGGTGACCGTGCCGGCGGCGGTGACCAGCAGTGCCGCGGGGTGCCCACCGCCGGCGATCCGCACGTCCAGCCCGGCCGGGCCAGTGCCGAGTGAACCGAGCAGCAGGGTGGTCAACTGGCTTCGTCGCGCCGCGGGAGCGCTCGGCGAGCAGGGCATCGGCGCGGGCCTGCTCCTCGGTGACGTCGTGGACGTACCAGGCGTGGCGGCGGCCGGCGAGTTGCCGTCGGGCACCGCTCAGTCGCCGGCCGTGCTGCTCGGCGTCGAAGTGGTCAGCACCGGTGGCGACCGCCCGGGCCAGGGCCGTCACCGGGCACCCGGCCAGCTCGGTGCCGGCGTCGATCTCTGGAAACAGCTCCGCCGCCATGGCGTTGACCACTGTGACGCGGCCGGTCTCATCGGTCGTCAGCACGGCCTCGGCGAGCCCGTCGAGCAGTTCGCGGGCCAACCGCGGGTCGGCCGGCAGCGGAGTGCCGTCGGGTTGCCGGGCCGTGGTCACCGCCGGACGCCGGCCCGCGTCTGACGACGTGTGCGCCTGCTGCTTCTCGGCTCCTCGCCAGGGATCGTTGCCCGGGGGCGAGGATGCCGATGCCGGGTGACAGCCGGCCACGACGCGGGGGCCGCGATCAGCCCGTGCGGGCCAGCCAGCCGGCGGGCTGGGCGACGATCCGGCGGACCACCGAGCCGGCGGCGCCGACCGCGGCGGCCTCCGCGCCGAGTGTCGACGGCCGGACCGTGACCGGGGACCAGGCGGCGGTGAGCACCCGACCGCTGATCTCGGCCAGCACCGGGGGGCACAGCCAGGGTGCCAGCGCCGCGTAGCCGCCACCGAGCACGACGGTGTCCAGGTCGAGCAGGTTGACGACGCCGGCCACCGCCACGCCGAGCGCCGTCCCGGCGTCGTGCAGCGCCCGAAGCGCGTCGGCGTCGCCGGCCCTGGCCAGCTCGGCCAGTCGGGCCGTCGCGGTGTCCGCGGGAAGCTCCGCCCGGGCCAGCCCGGCAGCGGACACGATCGCCTCCTGGCCGGCGTACTGCTCCAGGCAGCCCTGCCCGCCGCAGCGGCACGGACGGCCCTCGGGGTGGACCGGCAGGTGACCGATCTCGCCGCTCCACCCACGGACGCCGCGGAACAGCGCCCCGTCCAGAACGATGCCGGCGCCGATGCCCACCTCTCCGGAGATGTGCAGGAAGCTGGACGGCCCGGGTGGCCGGGAGTGCAGCTCGCCGAGCGCGGCGAGGTTGGCCTCGTTGTCCACCACCAGCGCCGGCACGCCGGGCACCTGCTCGATCAGCGGCGGGTGCTCGGCGAGCAGCGCCGGAACGGGCACGTCGTGCCAGCCGAGGTTCGGCGCGAGTCGGACCACCCCGGCGTCGTCCACCAGGCCGGGCACCGCGAGCGCGGCCCCGACCAGGGTGAGGCCGTGCCGGGCGGCGTCGTCACGGGCCGCCCCGGCCAGCTCGACCAGTTGGGCCAGGGCGTCGGCGGGGTCAACCGGGCGCAGGTCGACCCGGCGCACGGTGCGGTGCCGCACCTGGCCGGCGAGGTCCACCACGCAGACCGTCAGGTAGTCGACGTTCACCTCCAGGCCGAGTCCGGCCGGCCCCTGATCGGCCAGCACCAACCCGCGGGCCGGGCGGCCGGCGCCCGAGCGGGGCGCGGGGTCGGATTCACCTACCAACCGGCCGGCGAGCAGGTCCTCGACCACCGCGGACACGGTGGCCCTGGTCAGGCCGGTCGCGGTCGCCAGGTCGGCCCGGGAGGGAGGTCGGTCGGCGCTGGCGATCCGGCCGAGGACCAGGGCGAGGTTGAGCTCGCGCAGGCTGCCCTGACGGACTGCGCCGGCCGGGGCGTGGGTGAGGCTCACCCCTTGACAGTGCCATAGTGTGGGCAAATAATTCAATCGCTGAACAAATAGCGGACAACACCACCCCGGAGGTCGCTCATGGCACCCCGTCCCACCCCCGCCGACAAGTTCTCCTTCGGGCTCTGGACCGTGGGCTGGCAGGCCCGCGACCCGTTCGGTGACGCCACCCGTCCCGAACTCGACGCGGTCGAGGCGGTGCACCGGCTCGCCGAACTGGGCGCGTACGGCATCACCTTCCACGACGACGACCTGATCCCGTTCGGCGCCGACGCCGCCACCCGGGACCAGCACATCGCCCGGTTCCGCAAGGCCCTCGACGAAACCGGCCTGGTGGTGCCGATGGTGACCACCAACCTCTTCACCCACCCCATCTTCAAGGACGGCGGCTTCACCAGCAACGACCGCGACGTCCGCCGCTTCGCGCTGCGCAAGGTGCTGCGCCAGGTCGACCTCGCCGCCGAGCTGGGCGCCAGCACCTTCGTCATGTGGGGTGGCCGGGAGGGCTCCGAGTACGACCTCGCCAAGGACGTCCAGGCCGCCCTGGACCGCTACCGCGAGGCCGTCAACCTGCTCACCCAGTACTCCATCGACAAGGGCTACAACCTGCGGTTCGCGCTGGAGCCCAAGCCCAACGAGCCGCGCGGCGACATCCTGCTGCCCACCATCGGGCACGCGCTCGGCTTCATCTCCCAGTTGGAGCACCCGGAGCTGGTCGGCCTCAACCCGGAGGTCGGGCACGAGCAGATGGCCGGGCTCAACTACGCGCACGGCATCGCCCAGGCGCTCTGGCAGGGCAAGCTGTTCCACCTGGACCTCAACGGTCAGCGTGGCATCAAGTACGACCAGGACCTGGTCTTCGGCCACGGTGACCTGATGAACGCGTTCGCCCTGGTGGACCTCCTGGAGAACGGCGGTCCGAACGGCGGGCCGACCTACGACGGCCCCCGGCACTTCGACTACAAGCCGTCGCGCACCGAGGACATGGACGGGGTGTGGGCGTCGGCGGCGGCCAACATGAGCACCTACCTGCTGCTCAAGGAGCGCGCCGCGGCGTTCCGTGCCGACTCCGAGGTGGTCGAGGCGCTGGCCGCCAGCAAGGTCGGCGAGCTGAGCACGCCGACCCTCGCCGACGGCGAGGGCTACCAGGAGTTCCTGGCCGACCGGTCCGCGTTCGAGGACGTCGACGTGGACGCCGTGGCGCCCGGGGCTTCGCCTTCGTCCGGCTCAACCAGCTCGCCGTCGAGCACCTGCTCGGCGCTCGCTGAGGCCGCCGCCATGCCGTTGGTCGCAGGCGTTGACTCGTCCACCCAGTCCTGCAAGGTGGTGATCCGCGACGCGGAGACCGGCGCCCTGCTCCGGCAGGGCCGGGCACCGCACCCGGACGGCACGGAGGTCGACCCGGAAGCCTGGTGGCAGGCGCTGCGCAGCGCCGCCGACCAGGCCGGTGGGTTGGCCGACGTGGCGGCGATCTCCGTCGCCGGCCAGCAGCACGGCATGGTGTGTCTCGACGAGGACGGTCGGGTGGTCCGCCCGGCCCTGCTGTGGAACGACACCCGATCCGCCGACGCCGCCGCCGATCTCGTGGAGGAGGCCGGCGGCGGCACGGCCGGGCGTCAGTTCTGGGCCGAGGCCGCCGGCAGCGTGCCGGTGGCCAGCTTCACCATCACCAAGCTGCGGTGGCTGGCCCGGCACGAGCCGGAACTGGCGGCCCGGGTGGCCGCCGTCTGCCTGCCGCACGACTGGCTGACCTGGCGGCTGGCCGGCGCGCCGGGGCTGGGCGCGCTGCGCACCGACCGGGGCGACGCCAGCGGCACCGGCTACTGGTCGCCGGCGACCGGCGACTACCGACTGGACCTGCTGGAGCGGGGCTTCGGTCGGCGGCTGGTGGTGCCCGAGGTGCTCGGTCCGGCGGAGTCGGCGGGAAAGCTTGCCGACGGCCTGGGCGGGCCGGGCGGTGCGCTGCTCGGCGCGGGCACCGGGGACAACGCCGCCGCCGCGCTCGGCGTCGGTGCCGGCCCGGGTGACGTGGTCGTCTCGATCGGCACCTCCGGCACCGTGTGCAGCGTCGCCGACGTACCGGCCGCCGACGACAGCGGCGCCGTCGCCGGCTTCGCCGACGCGTCCGGTCGTTTCCTGCCACTGGTCTGCACGCTGAACGCGGCCCGCGTGCTGGACGCCGCCGCCGCGATGCTCGGGGTCAGCCTGGACGAGCTGGCCGAGCTGGCGCTCTCCGCGCCGGCCGGGGCGGACGGGCTGGTCATGGTGCCCTACCTGGAGGGCGAGCGGACGCCGAACCGGCCGCTCGCCACCGGCGCGGTGCACGGGTTGACACTGCGCACCTCGACCCCCGCGCACTTCGCCCGGGCAGCCGTGGAGGGCATGCTCTGCGCCCTCGCCGACGGCCTGGACGCGCTGACCGCGCAGGGCGCCACCGCCCGCCGGGTCATTCTGGTCGGTGGCGGAGCCCGCTCGGCCGCGGTGCGTCGGATCGCTCCGCAGGTCTTCGGCTGCCCGGTCGTCGTGCCGCCGGCCGGGGAGTACGTCGCCGACGGTGCCGCCCGGCAGGCCGCCTGGGTCGCGCTGGGTGGTGCCGCGCCGCCGGTCTGGGCGGTCGAGGGCACCGAGGAGTACGCGGCAGAGCGGGTCCCCGCCGTGCGCGACCAGTACGCCGCGGCGCGCGGACTGGTCCTCGACCGGCGCTGAGCGTCGGGATCGACACGGGTGGGTGCCGGTCGGTGGTGACCGGCACCCACCCGCGTGACGACCTGCTCAGCGGAGTCTGGTTGGCTGCCGGTCATGACGGTGACCAGTGGCGGGCCCGGCCAGCGCCCGCACGGTCGGGGCGGTGGACCGACGCACCGGTTGTACAGCGTCGTGGTGTTCGTGGTGCTCGCCTCGCTGGACAACGTGGCGATCGGGCTGGTCCCGCCGTTGTACGGTCCGATCTCCGACGCGTTCGACGTGTCCGGGCGGCTGCTCGGCGTGGTCACCGCGGTCAGCTTCCTGGTCAGCGCGGTGGCCGCAGTCGGCTGGGCGTACGTCGGCGACCGGACCAACCGCAAGCCGCTGCTCATGGTGGGCACGCTGCTCTGGGCGGCGGGCACCGGCGGTAGCGCGCTCGCGGGCAGCTACCTGACGTTCCTGGCCGCGCAGTTGGTAGCGGCGGTCGGGCTCGGCGCGGTCGGCTCGGTGGGCTTCTCGGTGGTCACCGACCTGATCTCACCGACCCGGCGCGGGCTGGTGATGAGCTTCTGGGGGCTCTCCCAGGGGGTCGGCACCCTGGCCGGCACGCTCGTCGGCGGGCTGCTCGGCGCGACGGACTGGCGGCGGCCGTTCCTGGTGCTGACCGGCGTCGGCCTGGTCGCCACGGTGGCCTACCTGTTCACCTACGACATCCGGCGTGGCCAGAGCGAGCCGGAACTGGCCGGCAGGCTGGACGCCGGCGCCGACTACGACTATCGGATCAGCCGCGCCGACCTGCCGCGCATCCTGGCCCGACGGACCAACCGGTGGCTGATCCTGCAGGGGCTGACCGCACAGGCCGCCTTCGGCTCGCTGGTCTGGCTGCCGGTGCTCTTCGCCGAGCGGGCCGAGGCCCAGGGCTACTCGGCGGCGACCGCGGTGGTGGTGGGCAGCGTCTTCGCCACCCTGTTCCAGCTGGGCGGGGTGCTGTCCATCGTGGGCGGGCTGGTCGGTGACGCTGTGCAACGGCGTACGCCGCGGGGGCGGGCCCTGGTCGCCTCGGTCGGCATCCTCGCCGCGCTGCCGTTCTACCTGGTGTTGTTCTTCGTGCCGGTGACCATCGACGTGCCGGACGGCGCGGGCGGTGGCGCGGTGGTCGGTGCGGTGCTGGCCAGTGTGTTCACCGAACCGTCGGTGGGGCTGAGCCTGCTCACCGCGATCGTGGCGCTCGCGCTGACCTCGGCCAACTCGCCGAACTGGTTCGCGCTGATCGCCGACGTCAACCCGCCGGAGCACCGGGGCACTGTCTACAGCCTGGGCAACCTGGTCAACGGGGTGGGCCGGGCGGCGGGCAACGGGCTGGTCGGGGTGGCGTTCCAGGCGTTACGGGCGGCATTCCCGCCGCCGTTGAACTTCGCCGTCGGGTTGGCCGCGTTCCAGCTCTTCTTCGTCCCGACCGGTGTCATGTACTGGTTGGCCTCGCGTACCTCACCGGCGGACATCGACGACGTGCACGACCTGCTGCACGCCCGCGCCGACCGGCTCTGACCACCGGCCGTGCCCGCCGCACGCCCGAAGATCGCACTACTACCGGAATGTAGTGGCCTCCCGTCACGGCCGACGCCACTACATCCTGGAAGAAGCACGATCTTGAGGCGCGGCGCCGCGAGTGCGGCGCGGCGGCGCGAGTGGGACGGCGGCGGCGCGAGTGGGACGGCGGTGCCGCGCGGTGCGAGTGACTCGTTACGGCATCAGGTCCACAGTGTGCCCGACCGACCCGCCCCGGGAGGGTCGCTCCTCGGAACGGGTCGTCGTGGGGGATCAGCCGCGCAGCCAGACCGTCACGTCGGTCGGGACCGCGCCGTCGTCGTCCAGGGCCGCGCTGGCGGCCAGCACCTCGGCACCGGCCGGCACCGGCACCGGGGCGGCGCCGAAGTTCGTCAGCACGGTCAGCTCACCGTTGCGGAAGGCCAGCACCTCGTCGCCGGAGGAGAGCCACTCCAGGGTGCCGCGACCCAGCCCGTGCGACCGCCGCAACCGCAGTGCGCTGCGGTACAGCTCGTACGTCGAGCCGGGCACGCCGCGCTGGCGGTCCAGCGCGTACTCCGCCCAGAGCGCGGGTTGCGGCAGCCAGCTCGCGTCGGTCGGCCCGAAGCCGTAGGACGGGGCGTCGGCCTCCCACGGGATCGGCACCCGGCAGCCGTCCCGACCGCGCTGGGTGTGCCCGCTGCGCGCCCAGGTCGGGTCCTGCCGGGCCTCGTCGGGCAGCGTGGTGTGCTCGGGCAGGCCCAGCTCCTCGCCCTGGTAGAGGTAGGCGGAACCGGGCAGGGCGAGCATCAGCAGGGTGGCCGCCCGAGCCCGGCGCAGACCGAGGGCGGCGTCCGGCTGCGGATCGCCGATGCCGATGCCGTTGGGTCGGCCGCCGCCCACCGGCAGGCCGAGCCGGGAGGCGTGCCGCACCACGTCGTGGTTGGACAGCACCCAGGTGGTCGGAGCGCCGACCGAGTCGGTGGCCTGCAACGAGCGAGTGATCACGGCGTACTGCGCCGCCGCGGTCCACGCGGCGAGCAGGTACTCGAAGTTGAACGCCTGGTGCATCTCGTCCCGGCGGACGTACCGGGCCAGTCGCTCGGCCGGCTCGACCCACGCCTCGGCGACCAGCACCCGCTCGCCGGGGTAGCTGTCGAGCACCTGCCGCCACTGCCGGTAGATCTCGTGCACGCCCTCCTGGTCCCACATCGGCGGGCGGGGCTTGTCGACCTCGTTGCCGGAGAGGATCTCCTGCGGCTCCTGCCAGTCGGCCAGGTCGGCCTGCTTGATCAGACCGTGTGCCACGTCCACCCGGAAGCCGTCCACGCCACGGTCCAGCCAGAACCGCAGCACGTCCAGGAACTCGGCGTGCACCTCCGGGTTGTCCCAGTTGAGGTCCGGCTGCCCGGTGTCGAACAGGTGCAGGTACCACTGGCCGGGTCGCCCGTCGGGGTCGACCGTCCGGGTCCAGGCGGGACCACCGAAGACGCTCTGCCAATCGTTCGGCGGCTCGTCGCCGGCCGGGCCACGGCCGTCCCGGAAGATGTAGCGGGACCGTTCCGGGCTGCCGGGAGCGGCGGGCAGCGCCGCCTGGAACCAGCGGTGCGCCGAGGAGGTGTGGTTCGGCACCAGGTCGACGATCACCCGCAGGTTGCGGGAGCGGGCCTCGGCGATCAGCTTGTCCGCGTCGGCGAGGGTGCCGAACAGCGGGTCGATGTCGCGGTAGTCGGCCACGTCGTAGCCGGCGTCGGCCTGCGGAGACGGGTAGAAGGGGGACAGCCAGACCGCGTCCACACCCAGCTCGACCAGGTGGTCGAGGCGGGCGGTGATGCCGGGCAGGTCACCGATCCCGTCGCCGTCCGAGTCAGCGAACGAGCGGGGGTAGATCTGGTAGATGGTCGCCTCGGTCCACCAGCCGGTGACCGGGTGACCGGAGGGCGTCTGCTGCGTCGGATCGGTGTTCAGGGTCTTCTCCCGTGTCGCGCTGTGGTTAGGTTTTCAGTCTGCCCGGGGTGGTGCGGTCGACTCCCGCACCACCAACCGAGTGGGCAGGATCACCGGGGTGTCGTGGCCGGTGCCCGGTTGTCTGATGACGGGCCCCGGCGGGCGGGCCCCGAGCGGGTCGAGCAGCAGTTGGGCGGCGAGCCGTCCCTGCTCGGCGGCGGGCTGGGCGATGGTGCTGAGCCCGAGCACGCCAGCCAGATCGTGGTTGTCGATGCCGATCACGCTGACGTCCTGCGGCACCCGCAGCCCGACATCGCGCAGCGCGGTCATCGCGCCCATCGCCATCTCGTCGCAGGCGGCGACGATCGCGGTCGGCGGTTCACCACGGGCCAGCAGCTCCGTGGTGGCCTGGTTGCCGCCGTCGATGGTGAAGCTGGACTCGACGTCCAGGCTGGGGTCGGGTCGCAGGCCGGCGGAGCGCAGCGCCGCCTGGTAACCCCGCCGTCGGTCGAGGTGGGTGGTGAAGGCCAACTCGTCGTCCGGGTCGCCGGAGATGTGCGCGATCCGGTGATGGCCGAGGTCGATCAGGTGCCGGGTGGCGACCCGCGCCGCCGCCACGTCGTCGATCCGCACGCACGGCCAGTTGGGCACTCTGCTGCCCGAGCTGATGGTCACCCCGGGTAGGTCCAGGGTGGCCAGCGCGGTCAGGTCGGCCCGCCGCAGCGGGGTGGCGACCAGCATCATGGCGTCCACCCGTTTGTGCAGGTTGGCCGTACGCAGGACGCGCTGACGGATCTGCTCTCGGCCGCCCAGGTTGTAGAGCAGCAGGTCGTAGCCGGACTGGTGGAGGTACTCCTCGACCGCCTCGACGACGGTGCTGAAGAACCAGCGGGTGATCCGGGGGACCACCACGGCGACCGTGCCGGTCCGGCCACCGGCGAGCCGGGACGCGCTCGGCGAGACCTCGTATTCGAGCTGCTCGGCGGCGGCGAGCACCCGACGTCGGGTGGCGGCCGAGACGGTCGGCAGTCCACGCAGTGCCCGCGAGACGGTGGCGTGGACACTCCGGCCAGCCGGGCGACATCATCGATCCTCGTCACGGTTTTCCCCCGCTCGGTGCCCCGGTGCGCCCGCCGCCGCCCGAGGGGCCGGGCGGCGGCGGGCGCTCGGGTCAGCCCTTGACGCTGCCGGCGAGCAGGCCTCGCACGAAGAAGCGCTGTAGGGACAGGAAAACGATGAGCGGTACGACGATCGAGACGAACGCGCCGGCGGTGAGCCGCTGCCACTCGTTGCCCCGGGTGCCGGCCATCTCGGCGAGCCGGACGGTGAGTGGAGCTGTCTCGTCGGTTCCGCCGGCGAAGATCAGTGCGACCAGCAGGTCGTTCCAGACCCAGAGGAACTGGAAGATGGCGAACGCCGCCAGCGCCGGCGTGATCAGCGGCAGCACGATGGTGCGGAAGATCTTCGGGTGGGTGGCTCCGTCGACCCGGGCCGCCTCCATCAGATCGCCCGGCAGTTGCGAGATGAAGTTGTGCAGCAGGAAGACGGCGAACGGCAGCGCGAAGCAGGTGTGCGCGAACCACACCTGGGCGAACTTTTGTTCGTCGACCAGGTCCCAGGCCGGCATCACTGTGACGCCGCCGAGGGTGACGCCGGTGGAGAAGAACTTCAGCAGCGGCACCAGGGCCATCTGCAACGGCACGATCTGCAACGCGAAGATCGCGATGTAGACCCAGTCCCGGCCCCGGAAGTTGATCCAGGCCAGCGCGTACGCGGCCAGGCAGGCGAAGGCGAGCGGAAAGAGCACCGACGGGATGGTGATCGCCAGGGAGTTGATGAACGACCCGGCGAGCTGCCCGGAGGACGCCGACCGCCCGAACAGCACCTGCTCGTAGTTCTCGAACGTGAACTGCGGGTTGGTGAAGGCCGTCCACCAGCCGGTGGTCTTGATCTCGTCCTCCGGCCGGAGCGAGGAGACGAGCAGGCCGAAGGTGGGGATGGTCCAGACCACCGCGATGACGATCGAGACGAGCGTCGCGGTGCGGCTGTTCAGCCGCTTGCGGACCCGGCCGGCGGTGGTGGACGGGGTGCCGTCGGTCTTCTGCGTGCCTGCCGCCACGGTGGGCGTTGCGGTCGTCATCTCAGCCCTCCCGCTGTTGACGGAGGTTGCGGATCTGGTAGATCACGACCGGGATGACCAGGATGAAGAGGAGGACCGCGAGCGCGGATCCCTGCCCGTTCTGGCCGTACCGGAACGCCTGGTTGTACATCTCACTGGCGATCACGCTGGTGTCGTAGTTGCCGTTGGTAGAGGTCCGGACGATGTCGAAGACCTTGAGCGTGGCGATGGTGAGGGTCACCATCACGACGATCAGCGCCGGTCGGATGCTCGGCATGGTGATCTGCCAGAACATCTGCCACGGGCTGACCCCGTCGAGCCGGGCGGCCTCCACGATGTCACCGGGGATCGCCTTGATCGCGGCGGAGAGCACCACCATGGCGAAACCGGCCTGGATCCAGACCATGATGACGATCAGCAGCAGCGTGTTCAGCGGTGACTCGAGAAGCCACTGCTTCGGCTCGCCGCCCAGGCTGACGACGATCTGGTTGAGCAGACCGATCTGGTCGCCCTCACCCCGGTAGGCGTAGACGAACTTCCAGATGATGCTGGCGCCGACGAAGGAGATGGCCATCGGCAGGAAGATCAGTGACTTCGCCACCGCCTCGAACCGGGCCTTGTCCACCAGGACGGCGTAGATCAGGCCGAAGCCGGTCGCCACCAACGGGACCAGCAGCACCCAGACCAGGGTGTTGATCAGGACCCGGAGCATCGCGTCGTCGGAGAACAGGAAGCCGTAGTTGCGCAGCCCGACCCATTCGGTGCTGCTCCCGTTCATCAGGGAGAGCAGCAGGGTGCGAATGGCCGGCACGATCAGACCGACGGTGAGCAGCAACAGGGTCGGCAACAGGAAGAACAGTGCGAAGAGCCCCTCCCGTTGCCTGGGTCGGCGGGGAAGTGGAGCTCCACCCGTCGAGGCGGCGACGAGTTGCGCCTCCCGTCGCCGGGCGAACCAGGCCGGTACCACGTCGAGCAGCAGAAGCAGGCCGCCCACCACCAGTACGAAAGCGACCAGCCCGTACATCAGCATGAGGAGCTTCGGCTGCTCATCGGCGAAGTCGAACTCCATCAACCCTCCCTCTCGGGTCCAGATCGGCCGGTGGCCCGGCCCGCGATCGCGGACCGGGCCACCGCCGGGATCACTTAGGCCAGCTGCTCTCGATGCCCTGGAGCACCGGGGCGGTCTGCTTGCCGTTCAGCCAGTCGACCATGCCCTTCCAGAACGTCCCCGCGCCGACGGCGGCCGGCATCAGGTCGGATCCGTCGAACCGGAAGGTGCCGGTCTTGTCCTGGAGGATCTGGACGGAGAGCTTGTCGATCGGGCTGGCCACGTTGGCGATGTCCAGCTTGTTGTTCGCCGTGACCCAGTTGCCGAGCTTCGCGCGGCTGTTCACGTACTCGGCGGAGGCGAGGTAGGTCTGCACCGCCTGGACCTCGGGACGGTCGGCGTAGGCGACGACGAACTCGCCCGCGCCCAGCACCGGCTTGCCCTTGGCCGGGTCGATGGCCGGGAAGTAGAAGGCGAACGCGTCGCCGTCCTCGGCCACCTTGGTGCCCTGCGGGAACTGGTTGGCGTAGAACGACGCCTGGCGGTGCATCGCGCACTTGCCGGTGGTCACCGGCAGGCCCGCCTCCTGGAAGGCGGTGGTGGTGATGCTCTTGACGCCGCCGAAGCCGCCGTTGACGTACTTCTCGTTCTTGAGGATGCTGCCGGCGCGGTCGACCGCGTCGACGATCTTCGGGTCGTTGAACGGGATGCTGTGGGTGGTCCACTGGTCGTAGACCTCGGGGCCCTGGGTCCGCAGGATCACGTCCTCGATCCAGTCGGTGGCCGGCCAGCCGGTGGCGTCACCGGACTCGACGCCGACGCACCACGGCTTCATGCCGCTGGCGGCGATCTTGTCGCTCAGGGCGATGAGCTGGTCCCAGGTGGTCGGAACCTCCCAGCCCTTCTCCTTGAACGTCTTCGGCGAGTACCAGACGAAGGACTTCACGTTGGCGCCGAGCGGCACGCCGTAGAGCGTCCCGTTGACGGTGCCGTACTTCAGCCAGTCGGCCGGCATGTTCTGCTCGGCGAGCGCCTTGGTGTCGGCGCTGAGCGACTTCAGCTTGCCGGCGTCCGCGAAGCGCTTCACCAGGCCCGGCTGGGGCACGAAGGCGATGTCCGGCGCGTTGCCGCCGTCGACGCGGACGGGGAGCTGCGCCTCGAACTCGCCGCTGCCCTCGTAGGCGATCTCGATGCCGGTGCAGTCGGTGAACTGCGACCAGGACTTCTCCAGCAGGTCGGCCTCGGCGTCACGGATGGACGCGTAGATGGAAACCTTCTTGCCGTCGTGGCCCTGGTACTTCTCGTACGCGGCACACTCCGCGGATCCCGCTTTGTCGCTCTTCTTGTCATTGCCGGTGCCGCAGGCGGTGGCGCTGAACGCCAGCCCGAGTACACCGGCGATCACGAAGGCCTGGCGTGGTCTGGTAAAGACCGCCATGCCGTCCTCCTTCCTAGCCGGCGCGGTCTCCGCTGGTGACCCGTCGCCGGTCCGATTGGGCGTGCACACATGTAAGCGCTTGCATCCGGTCCGGTCCACCCCCTGTCAGACACGAGCGAGTAACAATCCGGAAACCTCGGAGTTGCCTGGTGGGCGCGCTCCCCGGCCACGCTTGGGACTCTTTCGAAGATTGACGATATCTGTCAGGCTGTAGCCACCTCATCGAAGGTTTTCGACATAGGAGGAGCTGTATGCGTAAGCGGTGGATGAGCCTGCTGGTGACGGGTCTGCTCGTCGGGGGAGCGCTGGTGCCGGCGAGTCCGGCCCTGGCCGCGCCGACCTTCAAGGTGCCGTTCCCGTGCGGCCAGTCCTGGTCCGGGCAGACCCGCTCGGACCACAGCCCGGCGAACGCCGTCGACTTCAACCGCACCGACGACCTCGGCGACCCGGTGGTCGCCAGCGCGCCGGGCACCGTCGACCGGGTGACCGACCTCGGCGGCACCAGCTACGGGAAATATGTCCGGATCAACCATGGCGGCGGTTACAGCACCTACTACGCGCACCTCAACGGCTTCAACGTCTCCGTCGGGCAGACGGTCGGGTACGGCAAGGTGCTCGGCTGGGTGGGCAGCACCGGCGGATCCACCGGCCCGCACCTGCACTACGAGCAGCGCCTGAACGGCAACGACATCCAGGTCAGGTTCAACGGCACCCTCGGCCTGTACTGGGGCACCAAGAGCTACACCAGCGACAACGGGTGCTCCTCGGGCGCCGGCAACGCCACTGTCGACACCAGCGGCACGCCGCTGACCGTTCGTTCGGGCCCCGGCACCGGGTACGCCTCGGTGGGCACCGTCGCGGACGGCACTCGGGTGACCATCGCCTGCCAGACCAGTGGCACCACGGTCACCGGCACGTACGGCACCAGCTCGATCTGGGACCGGATCGGCAGTGGCCGGTTCATCTCCGACGCCTACGTCTACACCGGGTACGACGGCTACATCCCGGGCATCCCCCGCTGCTGAGCGGAGGTGCACGGAGGTCCCCGGTAGGCGTGCGCCTGCCGGGGGCCATCGCCGGTCAGGTGTTCAGCCGCCAGATCGCCAGGTTCAACGCGGCGGAGAAGCCGACCCGGCGCCACACCAGCCCTGCACGCCCAGAGCGCCGATGGCGGCCGCCACGAACACCGCCGCCGCGAAGCCGGCGAGGGCCCACCACGCCCGGCGGCCCGACGTCGCCGGCGCCTCCCGAGATGTCTTCATTGTCGAGATATTTCCGTCCGCCTGCGAGTCAAACCCGGGCACAAGAAAGCGCCGGGGCCGCTGCGGCCGATGCTTCTGTCGGGAGGACGAAGCTCCGGTCGCGGCGACCCCGGCGGGTCCCGGTGTGATTACAGGATGCGAACGTCAATTGAAGATGCTGACGCCACCCGGGCCGACCAACAGCCCGACGACGATGAGGACGATGCCCCACAGGATCTGCCGGCGGAACAGCGCGAGGATGCCGGCGACAACGAGTACGACTGCGAGAATCCAGAGAATCAGCTCCATGGCCGCTGAATACCCGACTGGCCGATCGGGGAAACCTGGTCCGTGTCGAGTTGATCGCCGACGTGGAAGACGCTGTACGCCTGCTTGATCACCGGGTGCGCGACGTTGCGTACCCGCACCCCGCCGGGGGTCGTGCCGCGCTCGGAGCCGGCGTGCGCGTGCCCGTGCAGGGCCAGCGCCGTGGCGCCGAGTCGATCGCCTGCCCCAGCTGGTACGACCCGAGGAACGGATAGATCTCCAAGGGTTCGCCGGCCAGCGTGTCCGGCACCGGCGCGTAGTGGGTGAGCGCGACAAGCATGTCGCAGTCCAGCGAGCGCAGCGCGTCGCCCAGCCGGTCCGCGCTGTCGGTGGTGGTGCGCACGAAGGCCTTCATCTCCGGTTCGCCGAAGTCACTCGCGCACCGCCCGGCGAACCCGCCGCCGAAGCCCTTGACGCCGGCGATGCCGAGCCGGCCGCCGGCGCAGTCCAGGACGACGCCGTTGCCCTCCAGCACGGTGATGCCCGCGTCCTCCAGCACCTTGACCACCTGCGGCACCTGGTCACACTGGTGGTCGTGGTTGCCCAGCACGGTCACCACCGGTACCGCCAACCCGCCGAACTCCTCCGCCACGCAGCGCGCCTCGGCCTCGGTGCCGTGCCGGGTCAGGTCCCCGGCCAGCAGCAGCACGTCGGCGCACTCCGGCAGCTCCTCCAACGCCGGTCGGAACCGGCCGACCACGTCCTGGTCCAGATGCACGTCGCCCACGGCGGCGATCCGGATCACCATGAAACCTCCCTCAGGGCAGTTGCTCGATCTCCGTGGGCGCCTGGGCGCGGATCACCCCGATGTCGTTGGTGATCGGTACGTCCGGGAAGCGCTCGGAGACCCGACGCAGGATCTCCTCCCGTCGGTGCGGGCTCTCCACCTCGCCGTAGAGCACGAGGGCGCGTTCCCGGCGGACCACGGTGATGCCCTGTTCGGCCACGGCGGGGTCCTCGGCCAGCAGCCGCTGGATCTCGGCCTCGACGTACTCGTCCGGTGGCCCGGCGCCGATGTCGCGATCGTGGCTCACGATGTCCCCTCTCCTGGCTGGGTGCCGGCGGCCGACACCACCTCCAGCCGGTCCAGCAGCACCAGGAACGCCTCGGCGTACGGCGAGTGCTGCGTCTCCTTGCGTACCCGTTCCCAGTCGATCTGCTCCCGCAGCGACCGGGCCAGCGGCAGGCCGCGGGCGAAGTCGCAGTAGTGCTGGGAGAAGCTGAGCAGCTTGTGCACCATCAGCTGGGTGGCGGACAGGACCGGCATGTGGAT
Organism: Micromonospora tarensis; assembly: GCF_016803395.1. GTDB lineage: Bacteria > Actinomycetota > Actinomycetes > Mycobacteriales > Micromonosporaceae > Micromonospora > Micromonospora tarensis. The sequence continues at coordinate 24,120 of NZ_JAEVHL010000031.1, forward strand.
CGCGTCCACCGGCCGGATGACGGTGTCGGCGAACGTCTCCTCGGTCACCGGGGTCTCGATCGGGCGGTGGATCAGATCCACCATTCGGCCGTCGTCGAAGACCTTCACCAGCCAGTCCTCGGGTGGACGCTCGGCGACGAAGCCGGCGGCCACCAGGGCCTGGAGCGCCTGCTCCACGTCGGCCTCCCGGATCAGGAAGTCGACGTCGTGCTCGCTGGAGTGGCCCCCGTGGGCGTAGACGGCGAAGCTGCCGCCCAGGGCGAACGGGATCTCGGACTGCTTGAGCACGGCGGCGACCTTCTTGAGGGTGTGCACAAGACTCTCGTCTCCGCGCTCAGCCATCTGGTTCTCCCGTCGTCGTGTCGGTGGTCCGGCGGTTGCGTTTCGGTCCGGCGGTGGGGTTTCGAACTCCGGTACCCGGCATTCCGGTCGGCCACACCTGCTGGCGTAGCGGTCGGGTGCCAACCGGGATGAAGCACCCAAACCACACGGGGCAGGTGCGCGGGTCGGATAACCTGTGGAAGGTGGCCAGATCTTCGGGGATGCGTCGACGGAGGGCCCGGCTGCGCACCGTCGCCCTGATCGGCATCGACGGTTCGGGCAAGACCACTCAGGCACACCGGTTGGCCGACGCGCTGAACGCCGCCGGGCGTCCCGCCACCTACCGCCGCAACGCCAGCGGGCGGCGCTGGCTGGGCCGGCTCGCCCGCCGACTGGGCCGGCCGGACGCGCAACGGCTCGTCGGGCGCGACGGCGTGCTGGCGGTGGAGTCGGTGCTGCGCTGGCTCGCCATCGCCATCGCGCTGCTCAGCTGCCTGCTCACCGGTCGGACAGCGGTGATGGACCGCTACTCGGCCTGCCAGTACGCGAGCATCCGGGCGCACGGCGGGCAACGCTGGGAGCGGCTCGCGCGGGCCGGTTACCGGCTGTTCCCGACGCCGCAGGTGACCTTCCTGCTCTCCGTCGACCCCGCCGAGGCGTACCGGCGGATCGAGGAACGTGGCACCGACCACGAGACGATGGGCTGGCTGACCGCGGCGGACACCGCCTACCGGACCCTTCCCGAATACCCGAGCTTCGTGCTGGTGGACGCGGGTCGCCCGACCGAGGAGGTGACCGAGCAGATCCAGTCGTACCTGGAGACCTGGCTGCCGCCGCCGTCCACGCCGCCGGGCGACGACGTCGGCCCGTTGGTGACCCAGACCCGCTCCTAGGCTCAGGCCCGCCCGTAGACCGGAACGGTCGCGCCGCTGGTCGGCGCGGAGTCCGCCGACGCGAGGAACCGGACCACCGGTGCGATCTCCTCCGGTGTCACCCAGCGGGAGTGGTCGGCGTTGGGCTGGGCCGCCCGGTTCGCCGGGGTGTCGATGACGCTGGGCAGCACGGTGTTGCAGCGCACGTGGCGGGACCGGTACTCCACGGCTACCGCGTTGGCGAAGGCCAGCACGGCGGCCTTGGCCGTCACGTAGCCGGCCGCGCCGGGGAACGGGGCGAGCGCCGCGCGGGACGAGACGCAGACCACCGCGCCGCCGCCGGCCGCCACCAGGTGCGGCAGTGCCGCCTGGGTGACCAGGTAGGTCGGCCGCAGGTTGACGGTGAACATCCGCTCGAACTCCTCGACCGGCGTCTCGTGCACCAGCCCGCCGCTGGCGTACCCACCGACCAGGTTGACCACCGCTCGCAGCGGTGCCGCCGGCTCACCGGCGCGACCTCGACCGCCTGCGCCGCGCCCGCCGGCTCACCCAGGTCCGCGACCACCCGGACCAGGCCGCCCGCCGCCGGCTCCGACCCGGGTCGGGGGTTCCGCTCCGGTACGACCACCCGCCAGCCCGCCTCGACGAACGCGGTGACCACCGCCCCGCCGAGCCCGCCGGAGCCCCCGGTCACCAAAACGCTCCGCTGCACCATGCCCCCACGCTAGCGAACCCCGCGCCTCCCGCGCGCTCCCGGCGATCATGAAGTTGTCGCCGCCGAGGTCGGCGGGTCGGGTAACAGCTTCGTGATCGTGCTCTGCCCTGGGCAGAGTTGCTGGTTGGTTCGGGGGTTGGCGGCGCAGGATCGGCGGATGCGGATCCTCATTCTCGGTGGTACCCAGTTCCTCGGCCGGGCGCTGGCCCGGCTCGCCGTCGCGCAGGGCCACGACGTGACCTGTGCGGCCCGGGGAGTGTCCGGCGTCGTGCCGGCCGGGGCCCGGTTCGTCAGGGTGGACCGGGACGACCCGGCGGCGCTCGGGTCACTCGCCGGCGCGGGCTTCGAGGCGGTGGTCGACGTGACCCGCCAGATCAGCCACGCCCGGTACGCGCTCGCCGCGCTCGCCGACCACGTCGGCCACTGGTCGTTCGTGTCCACCATCTCGGTGTACGCCGAGCACGCCACCCCGGGTCGGTCCACCGCGAACACGCCGTTGTTGGCGCCGGCTCCGTCGGACGTGGACGGCCCGGTCGGTCCGGAGCACCGCTGGTACGGCGGGTGCAAGGTCAGCATCGAGCGGCTGGTACGGGAACGGATGGGCGTGGATCGATCGTTCCTCTGCCGGGCGGGCCTGATCGTCGGCGCGGAGGACCCGAGCGACCGTTTCCCGTACTGGGTGCGGCGGCTGTCGGCCGGCGGGGAGGTGCTGGCGCCAGGGAAGCCGACCGACCGGGTGCAGTTCGTGGACGTCGAGGATCTGGCCGGCTGGTTGCTGCACGCCGCCGACACCCGTCTCAGCGGCACGTACGACGGCACCGGGCCGGCGATGTCCCGTGCCGAGATGATGGCCGGGGTGGCCGCCGGGCTGGGCGTCGATCCGCGCCTCACCTGGGTCGACCAGGATTTCCTGCTGTCCCACGAGGTGCGCGAGTGGTCGGGGGAGCGGGCGCTGCCGCTCTGGGTGAGCTTGCCGGAGTCCGCTGGCCTGATGGACCGAGACGCTTCCGAGGCGCTGGCGGCCGGGCTGGTCATCCGTCCGTTACCCGACACCGTTCGGGCGACCGCGTCCTGGATGGCAGCGCACCCGGCGGCCGTCCGGCAGGGTGGACTCGACCCGGCGGATGAGGCGGAGATCCTGCGGAAGTGGCACGCTGTGCGGGACCGGTGATCCCGGCACAGACACTTTTCCCACCCAGGGCAGTCATAGTTGACGCTCACGCTTGGTGAAAGTAAGTTTCACCCGTGGCGAAGAGTCCGAAGATTTCTGCGAGTCATGAGCCCGGTGGGCTGATCGTCCACATCAGTGGGCTCCTGCCGTCGCTGTCGCCCGCCGAGCAGCGGGTTGCCCGGCTGGTCGTGTCCGATCCGGCCGCCGCCGCCCGGCGGACCATCACCGACCTCGCCACCGCAGCCGAGACATCGGAGGCGACCGTCATCCGGTTCTGCCGTTCGGTGGGCATGGACGGTTACCCCCAGCTGCGCATCCGGCTCGCCGCCGAGGCCGCCCGCCGGATCGAGCCGCCGGACGCCCGGGTGGTCGGCGGTGACATCCCGCCCGGCGCCGACCTCGCCCAGATCATCGCCACCATCGCGTTCAACGATGCCCGCGCGGTCGAGGAGACCGCCGAACAGCTCGACCCCGCCGTGTGCGAGCAGGTGGTCGAGGCGATCAGCGGCGCCGGACGGATCGACATCTACGGCGCCGGCGCCAGCGGGTTCGTCGCCTCGGACTTCCAGCAGAAGCTGCACCGCATCGGCCGGATCGCCTTCTACTTCCCCGACGTGCACACCGCGCTGACCTCGGCCGCCCTCCTCGGTCGGGGCGACGTGGCGATCGGCATCTCGCACACCGGCACCACCTCCGACGTGATCGAGGTGCTGGAACAGGCCCGTACCCGCGGCGCCGCGACAGTGGCACTCACCAACTTCCCCCGGTCGCCCATCGCCGACGTGGCGGACTTCGTGCTGACCACGGCAGCCCGGGAGACCACCTACCGCTCCGGCGCGACGGCCAGCCGGCTGGCCCAGCTCACCGTGGTCGACTGCCTCTTCGTCGGGGTGGCCGCCCGCAACCGGGCCCGGGCTCGCAAGGCCCTCGAGGCGACCGCCGAGGCGGTCCAGTCGCACCGGGTGGGTGCCAACCGGAGGCGGGCATGACGGCCGGTGCGGACCTGCCCGCACCGCCCGCCCGCCCGACGGTCCGGGTCGGCGCCCCCACCGAACGGCGAAACCCGCTCAGCGTCGACCTCGATTTGATGTCGACCCGGGACGTGCTCACCGTGATCAACGAGGCGGACCGGCGGGTGCCGGCGCAGTCGCCGCGGTGCTCGACGAGATCGCCACGACCGTCGACCTGGCGGTCGCCGCGCTACGCGGTGGTCACCGGGTGCACTACTTCGGCGCGGGCACCTCCGGTCGGCTGGGCGTGCTCGACGCGGCCGAGCTGGCCCCCACCTTCAACTCGCCCCGGCACTGGTTCTGCGCCCACCTCGCCGGCGGCCCGGACGCCATGTGGCGGGCCGTGGAGGACGCCGAGGACGACGACCGGGGCGGCGCGGTCGAGGCGGCCAGTTGTGTACGTGCCGGGGACCTGGTGGTGGGTCTGGCCGCCAGCGGGCGCACGCCGTACGTCCTCGGGGCGCTTGCCGCAGCCCGCGCCACGGACGCTTCGACAGTGCTGCTCTGCGCCAATCCGGAGGCGGAGGCCGCCCGGTCGGTCGACGTGTTCATCGGGGTGGACACCGGACCCGAGGTGGTCACCGGGTCGACCCGGATGAAGGCGGGCACCGCGCAGAAGTTGGTGCTCAACACGTTCTCGACCGCCGTCATGGTGCGACTGGGTCGGGTCTACTCGAACCTCATGATCGATATGGTGGCCACCAACGCCAAACTCCGCGGCCGAATGATCTCGATTCTGATCGAGGCCACGGGCTGTTCGGAGGAGATCTCCCAGCGGGCCCTCACCGAGGCCGACGGCGACCTGAAAACGGCCCTGGTCTCCCTGGTCTCGGGCGCCGAGATCGACGCCGCCCGGGCCGCGCTGGCCCGCTCGGCCGATCAGGTCCGCGGCGCCCTCGCCCTGCTCGCCTCCTAGCCCCCGACCGGGCGGGAAGCGAACGGCCCTCCGGATTGTTCGTTCGGCCGGGGGGTAATAACACCCAGTGGATGAACCGACCGGTTCCCCGGTGCGTATCTGGCAGTGACCAGGATCGCAGCCGGGTGGTGACCCGGGTCGCTGTGCCCCCACGGCGGGCGGTGTTGCCATGGTGCGGTAACCCGTACGTGGTGCCCAGTGGCGAGCCACCCGACGGGGTGCTGACAGCAAACATGGATCGTGCTCTCAGCTACTACTCAGGCATTCGTGACACTTTCGACTCACGACATGGAATCCCCGACACGTCTCATCTGTTGTGTAGGTGTCAGCACCGGTGGGCACAGCAGAAGTTACCAGGGGCTGACGGACGTGGGGAATGGCAAGGAACCGGGCAACCGGCGCGAGCGAGGGGACCGTGGGCAACGTGGACAAGAACATCGGCATGCGAACCGACGAGGTTGCCGAGGAGCGCGACCTGGTCGGCGTCTACCTGCACGAGATCTCCCGGACGCCACTGCTGGACGCCGCCAAGGAGGTCGATCTCTCCAAGGCGATCGAGGCCGGCCTCTACGCTGAGCACCTGCTCGGTGAGGAAGCCGTCCCCGCCGGTGTCGACCGGGCTGACCTGGAGTGGCTGGTCGTCGAGGGGGAGCGGGCGAAGGACCTCTTCATCCGCGCCAACCTGCGACTGGTCGTCTCGATCGCCCGACGCTACGTACGCTCGGGCATGCCCATGCTGGATCTGATCCAGGAGGGCAACACCGGCCTGGTCCGGGCGGTCGAGAAGTTCGACTACGAGCGTGGTTACAAGTTCTCCACCTACGCCACCTGGTGGATCCGTCAGGCGATCAGCCGGGCGATCGCCCAGCAGGAGCGCACCGTGCGACTGCCGGTGCACCTGGTGGAGGACGTCAACCGGATGCGCAACGTGGCCCGGCAGTTGACCCGTGAGCTGGGCAGCGACCCGGAGCCGGAGCAGATCGCCGCCGCCCTGGGCGTCACCGTCGAGCGGGTGAACGAGCTGCGCCGCTGGTCGCAGGACACCGTTTCGCTGGACACCCCGGTGGGCGACGACGGCGACACGAACCTGGGCGACCTGGTCGCCGACAGCGACGCACCGTCGCCGGAGGACATCGTCCTCAGCGGCCTGGAGCGGCAGCGCATCGAAGGGCTGCTCAACCACCTCGACGACCGGTCCGCCGGCATCATGCGGGCCCGCTACGGGCTGGAGGACGGTCGGGAGCACTCGCTCACCGAGGTCGCGTCCCGGTTCTCGCTGTCCCGCGAGCGGATCCGGCAGCTGGAGATCCAGGCTCTCGGCCGGCTGCGCGAGCTGGCCCGGGCAGAGGGTCTACAGGCAGCCTGACCTGGTAGTAATGACGGCGAACGGCCGGCGTCCGATGAGGGGACGCCGGCGTTCGCGTCATTGGTCGCGGCTAGCGGACCCGACCGTAGCCCTGGATGGGCATCATGTTCATGCCGCGCTTGAGCACGTTGCGACCGGCGCTGGGTGCGTCGATCACCTGACCGTTGCCCACGTAGAGGGCGACGTGCCCGAGCCCGCTGTAGAAGACCAGATCCCCGGGGCTCAGGTCGCCCCGCCCGATGTGGGCGACCGCACTCCACTGCATCCGCGTGTTGTGCGGCAGCGACTTGCCGGCTGCCCGCCACGCCGCCGAGGTCAGCCCGGAACAGTCGTAGCTGTTCGGCCCGTCGCTCGCCCACTGGTACGGCTTGCCCAGCGCGCCGAACGCGTAGCGCACCGCCGTGCCGGCAGCTCCGGCCACCGCCGGCACGTTCTTGGCCTCGGCCGCACTGGCCTTCGGCTCGGGTCGCTCGGTGGCGGCACCGTACGCCTGCCGGCGTAGCTCGTACAGCTTGGCCAGGTCCTGCTCGATCTGCTTCTTGCCGGCGGCGAGCTGCCGGGCCTGCGCGGCCTGCCGGGCCAGGGTGGCGTCCAGGCGGGTCTTCTCGTCGAGCAGTCGCTGCTGGTCGGCGGTGAAGCCGGAGATGCGCTCCTGCCGCTGACGGGTCAACTGTTCCAGCGTGCCGAGCCGGTCCAGCAGCGCGGACGAGCCGCCCGGACGCAGCAGGGCGTCCGCGGTGCGCAGACCGCCGCTCTTGTACGCGGTGGCGGCCAACTCGGCCACGTCGGCCCGGCTCTGCTCGACCTGCTCTTCCAGTGGGCCGATGCGGGTCTGTAATCGGCCCACCGCGGCCTCGTTGGTCTTGATCTCCTCACGGAGCTTGTTGTACGACTCGACGACCCGCTCCAGCTCAGCCGAGGACGTCTCGATCCGACTGGTCAGCTCGGCGGGGGACGGCTCGGCGTGAGCCACCGCCGCCGGGACGATCAGCGCCGCCGACATGCCGGCCAGCGCCATGGTGCGCAGCAGGTTTCTCAGGGATGACAAGAGCGGAAAGCCCCTCTCCCACGGCCGTCGGGGCTGCTGACGCCCTCGGCGACACCGGCCGGGGCCATCCGGGCGGACGGCGCTGGGCCGGACCGGCCTGCCCAACCTAACCCGGGACGGATGTCGCTCGCAGTTGAAGCAGCGGCGAAAGTTGGCAGAGTTGCCCGGCGTGCCGCTGGGTTCGGTGGCGTCATCGTGGCGGATGACGCCTGCGGTGCTGCCGGTTTGCGGTTATGACCTCCGTTCTGACGGATATGCGACTTTCGTCGTTCCGGGCGTATGCCGCCGGATGACTGGGTGCCATAACCGATAAAACCTGAAATGGATGCTGTTTCTCGGCGATGTCTCTCGGGCGGGGGAGCTGTCGAGAGTCGGCAAATGCCCAGGTCGACTGGGAGTGCCACAACACAATGAGGACGGAGCCGGGAATCCCGTCGACTGATAGCGATGCCAGCCACCGGCGTGATCGCTCGGCCGACCGTCCCCCGCGGGAGGAACCGTGGATCGTGAAGGCGCAAAGACGCGACGGCCGCGAACAGTGCCGGGTGCCCGAACGACCCTGCTGTACGCACGGCCCGGCATCATCGTGACCGTCGACCGGTTCACCGTCGGCTCGATCAGCTACCGGGTCGCCGAGCTGACCCATCTGCGTACCACCCGGGGCCCGCACGACCGGATCGCCGTCCGAGCCGTCGTCATCACCGCCAGCATGCTCGGCGGGGTCGCGCTGCTCCTCGGCTTCACCGGTGGCCTGCAACACCTCACCGCCGGGGCGTACCTCATCCTCGGCGCGGTGTTCCTGCTGCCGGCCGCGCTCGCCCTGGTGGGCGATCGCTGGCGTCCACCACCGTACGAGCTGTGGGGGTGGTACCGGGGAACGGAGGCGCTGCTGTTCAGTGCCGACGACGAGCGGCAGTTCGGCCAGGTCACCCGGGCGCTGCTGCGGGCCCGGGAGGTCAACCGCTACGGGGGCTGGGTCGACCCGCTCGCCTCGACCGACCCGTGGCGACCCAACCGCTGACCCCCCGACGGTGGGCGGCGTCAGGTGGCGTCGGTCGGCCGGGGTTCAGCGAGCGACCGGTTCCGGAGCGCGCTCCTGCCGCGGCGCGGCCAGCCAGGCGCTGACCCGGCGCTCGGCGTAGAAGGAGACGAACGGCACGGTGCCGGCCAGCATCACCAGCAGCATCCGCTTCAGCGGCCAGTCGGCACGGCGGCTCAGGTCGAACGCGGCCACCAGGTAGATCATGTAGAGGAAGCCGTGCGCCGGGCCCACCGTCTCCACCACGACCGGGTTGTCGAACGCGTACTTCAGCGGCATGCCGATCACGACCAGCAGGATCAGCACCACGCCCACGATCCAGGCGATCACGCGGTAGCGGGTAAGGGCAGCGCCCACCTTCGTCCGTCCTTCCGAACCCGGCTCAGCCGGGATAGTCACCGGGCCGGGCGCCCGGATTGGCGTTCAACCATGACAGGTAGCGGTTGTAGGCGGCCAGGTCGGTGTCCTCGACGACGTCGCCGGTGGCCGGCACCCGGGACACCCGCACCGGTCGGCGGACGGCCGGTCGGGACCCGGCGCCGACCGGCGGCACCGGCTCGACTGTCGGCTCCGGCGACGGCGCGTCGGCCTCCGCCGTCCGGCGGCGGGCGAACTTCACCTCGCGCCACCAGACGTAGACCACGAAGCCCGCGAAGATCGGCCACTCGACCGCGTACCCCCAGCTCAGGCTGTTGCCGGCGGTGGCCCGGCTGATCTGCCACCAGCCCAGCCCGAGGAAGCCCACGACCAGCACGACCATGGCCACGTGACGCGCGATCCACGCCGGGGTCCAGAGCCGCCTCATGGCATCGAGGGTACCGGGGCCACCGCCGCTCTCCGACACCGTGTCGTAGGTGTCTCTGGTCGAGATGGTTTGGCGTCAGCACGCCTGGGCATTCATCTAGACGCCAGCCCAAACGAGATCAATGGGGGCGATCATGACCGGATCGGTACGCGAGGACGACTTCGCGTCCAGCGGCAGCACGGAGATGAGCCCGGAGCAGCGGGTGCCCGAGTGGAGCGGCGACGAGCCCGCCGACCCGGCCGCCGCCGGCCTCGACGGTGACCTGCCCGGCATCGACCCGACGGAACTGACCGACGAGGATCTGATCCGCGAGATGCACAGCCTGCACCGCACCCGCCTGGACACCCTGCGGCACGCGGCGGATTCCGCGCTCGCCAACCACCTGCGGCGCACGGCGGAGTTGGAGACCGAGTACCTGGCCCGCCACCCGGGTCGAGAGGTCGACCCGAGCCGCCTGCGGGACGCGTGATGCCGGCCCGCGCGGTGCGCGGCATGTCCGCGCCACCCGAGGTGGTCTTCAACACCGCTACCGACCCCGACCGAGCCTCGGCCTGGCTGCCGGAGCCGCTGCGCGGCGACGGCAGCCCCGCCGCCGAGATCAACGGCGAGGAGCTGCGCGCCCGCTGGAGCGGCGACGCCGACTGGTCCGCGGAGATCAAGGTGGACCCGGCGGACTCCGGCGGCGCCCGGATCCAGCTCGACCTCGCCGACGGGTCCGATGGCGCGGACCCGGACCAGCTCGCCGACGAGGCGCTGGTCAACCTGGTCCGCGAGGTCGCGGACAACCTCCAGGCCGGCTGACGCCGCCACCAACCCCACCGTAGACATCATGACCTGGGAGGAGACCGGGTGACCGACACCGGCCTGCGACAGAAGGTGGCGCGGCTGCGCCGGGCGTACGCGCCGCACGAACACCGGCCGCTCGGCGGCTACCTGGTGGCGATGGGCGCCTACGCGGGAGTGGCCGGCGCGCTCGCCGGTCTGGTCAAGGCGACCGGTCGGCCGGTGCCGGAGCGTCCCGCGCCATCCGACGTGGTGCTGCTCTCCATCGCCACCCACAAACTGAGCCGGCTGCTGTCGAAGGACGCGGTGACCAGCCCGCTGCGGGCCCCGTTCACCCGCTACGACCACCCGATCGGCAGCGGCGAGGTGATGGAGCAGGTCCGCGACTCGGGCAGCCCGACCCGGCACGCCATCGGCGAACTGCTGAGCTGCCCGTTCTGCCTGGCGGTCTGGGTGGCCACCGGGCTGACCGGCGGCCTGGTGCTCGCCCCCCGGTTGACCCGGCTGGTGGCCACCGCGCTGACGGCGGTCGCCGCGTCCGATTTCCTCCAGATGGCGTACGCGACGGCGCAGCAGGCCGCCGAGGGCAAGCACGACGACGACTGACCGAACAGAAACGGAAGGGGCCGGCGTTTCCCGCCGGCCCCTTCCGTTTTACCCGTCAGCGCTGCATGCCGGACCAACCGTGCGGCGACTCCGGCTCCCGTTCGTCATCGTCCTCGCCGGTGATGATGTCCCGGTCCACAGCGGTGCGGTCGTGTTCGTTGGCGAAGTCCGGCTCGGGCGTGGTGTCCCGGCCCTTCGGCGGCTGTCCCAGCGCCGGCACCTTCTCGTCGTGGTCGTCGTGGTTCATCTCGGGTCCCTTCTGCGGTCACTCACCCCACCGAGCCGCCCAGCAGGTCGCTGGCCTCGTCCACCGCGTACTCACCCTCGGGCATCGCGTCGACGCGGGCGAGCAGGTCCGGCGGAAGCTCGGCGGCCACCGCCCGGCGGTAGATCTCTGCCTGGCTGATCCGCTCCTGCGCCCGGTAGATGTCGTCAAGGAAATCGTCGAGGTCCCGGGTGTCCGGCTCCCCGGCCACGGATGCGTCGTCGGTCACGCCGATCAGCTACCCCGGCCGGAATCGGTCAAACGCCACACGAGTCGCCGCCGGTCAACAGCGGCCGCCGCCCACGCCGCGGGGGCCGGGTGCACAGACAGCGCCGCCCCCGGCCTGGTGAGCCGGGGGCGGCGCTGGTGTCGGTGTGCAGGTCGCCTCTCGGCGAGTGGCACTGCGCGGCTCCAGCCGAACGGTATTCCGCGGAGGCTGTTTAGGTGAGGCCCGGGGACACTGGACACACCGACACCCCAGTCAACGAGCCGACCCCCACTCGTGTTCCACGCACCGGAGTGACGGCGGTCACGTTCTCACGCCATCGTCCGCAGGGTGGCCCGGCGGGCCCGCACGGCCGAGGCCAGGTGGTCGAGCACCTCGGCCGTGTCGTCCCAACCCAGGCAGGCGTCCGTGACCGACCGGCCGTACTCCAACTCCCGGGTCGGGTCGAGCTCCTGCCGGCCGGGCAGCAGGAACGACTCCAGCATGATGCCGGTGATGCCCCGCTGGCCGGCGGCCAACTGGGCGGCCACGTCCGCGGCGACCAGCGGCTGGTTGCGGTGGTCCTTGCCGCTGTTGGCGTGGCTGGCGTCGATGACCAGCCGCTCCGGCAACCCGGCCGCGCGCAGCAGGTCGAGCGCACCGGCGACCGACTCCGCGTCGTAGTTGGGCCGGCCGCCCCCACCGCGCAGCACCAGGTGCCCGTCCGTGTTCCCGCGGGTGTGCATGATCGCCGGGGTGCCGGAGAAGTCGATGCCGGGGAAGACGTGCGGCACCCCGGCCGCGCGGATCGCGTCCACCGCCGTGCCGATGCTGCCGTCCGGGCGGTTCTTCATGCCGATCGGCATCGACAGGCCGGAGGCGAGCTGGCGGTGCACCTGGCTCTCCACGGTGCGGGCACCGATCGCGCCCCAGGCCACCGTGTCCGCGATGTACTGCGGAGTGATCGGGTCGAGGAACTCGCAACCCACCGGCAGGCCGAGGCGCAGCACGTCCAGCAGCAGCGCCCGGGCCAGCCGCAGGCCGGTGTTGACGTCCCCACTGCCGTCCAGGCCCGGGTCGTTGATCAGGCCCTTCCAGCCGACCGTGGACCGGGGCTTCTCGAAGTAGACCCGCATGACGATCAGCAGGTCGTCGGCGAGCCGGTCGGCCGCCGTGCGCAGCCGCTGCGCGTAGTCGAGCGCGGCGGCCGGATCATGCACCGAGCAGGGGCCGACCACCACCAGCAGCCGGTCGTCCTCGCGGTCCAGCACCCGACCCACCGCGCGGCGGCCGGTCAGTACGGCCGACGCGAGCGGGGCGTCGAGGGGCAACTCGTGGTGCAGCAGGGCGGGCGTGGTCAGCGGCACGACACGGTCGATCCGCTGATCGCTGACCCGATCGGTCTCCGGGGTCGTCACGGTGGGTGATCCTTCCGCCGACCGTGCCCGGGGCCGGTGCCCGGGACGAGCCGGCTGCTCGTACGCAAAAGGGCAGGAACGACAGCTCCTGCCCAGCCGGCTCGATTCGTGGTGACGTCAGTTCATGGTGAAGTCACCGGCGTGCGAGCCGGCTGCCTAAACCATCGATAGGAACGCGTCACCGGGCCAGCCTACCCGACCGGGGCGAAAGCCCGGCCAGTCGTCCCAAGATGCGGGGTGAACATCGCGTGCCGGAGGCGCGGTCGGGGTATCAGTGCGGCCATGACGATTGAGCAGAGCGATCAGGACCGGGTGGAGTCCCGCGCCCACCTGCTGCCCGAGGAGGCGGCGGTGGGCAGTGACGACCCACAGGCGCAGGCCGCGGCCATCCTCGCCGAGTCGGACATGCGGACGGCGGACCAGAACGCGGCCCCGGACACCGTGCTGGAACGTCGTACCTCCGATCAGACCGTGGTCGCGGTCGAGCCGCCGGACTGAGCGGTCGCCCCGCGGGCCCGGCGCGAGCCCCGGTAGGTCAGGTCGCGAAGCCCGGCCACCGGACCCGCCATCCGTAACTCGGTCGGCAGGTTGCGCACCGGGTCGAACGCGAGCGCGGCGTCCACCTCGGCGCTGAGCTGGGCACCGAGGCTGACCTGCCCGACCGGCCGCCACGGCCCGACGGCGGACGCGACAGCGAGCACCAGTCGTGGCGTGTCCGCCCGGGTCGCGGCGGCCACCGTGTCCAGGCTGCGACCGAGGTCGACCGCGTCGGGGTCGGCCAGCGCGGCCAGCCAGAGCCGGCGGCGGCCGACCCGGTAGCACACGATCGTGCTGTACGTGCCGGTGAAGCGGCGCCGGGGCAGCGGCAGGTTCCGCAGCACCGGGGCCGCGCCGCTGGAGCTGACCAGCAGGTCGAACGGGCGACCGCCGTCGGGTTGCAGGCGCAGCGCGAGGCCCAGCACGTCCGGCCAGCTGCCCGGCGTGGGCGTCCCCTTGGAGAGCCGGACGGTGCTCCGGTAGCGGCCCGGGTCGTCCAGCAGCGCGACCCCGGTGGGCGGTCCCGGCGTACCCCAGATCATGGTCTCGCCGGCGAACGAGCGACCGGCCGGATGCAGCAGGCGGCCACGGCGCAGCCGGCCGAGTGCGGTGCTGGCGCGTTCGACGGCGGCGGCGGCCCGACCGGCGGATCGGGACGGTGGCGGGGTGATGGTCATCGCACTGCGATACCCCGAGCGGCGCTTCCGATGCCGGCGGGTCGGCTCGCCGGCCGACCACACGTCACCTTTCCGCCCGGGAGATCGGATAGCGTCGGGGCATGCCCGACAGCGGTTACCCCTGGCCCATCGAGACGTCCCGACTGGACAACGGCCTGCGCGTGGTGGTGAGCGAGGACCGCACCGCGCCCGCCGTGGCCGTCAACCTCTGGTACGACGTCGGCTCCCGGCACGAGCCAGCCGGGCAGACCGGCTTCGCCCACCTCTTCGAGCACCTGATGTTCGAAGGTTCGGTGAACGTGGCGAAGACCGAGCACATGAAGCTGATCCAGGGCTCCGGCGGTTCGCTCAACGCGACCACGAACCCGGATCGGACCAACTATTTCGAGACGGTGCCGGCCGAGCACCTGGAGCTGGCGCTCTGGCTGGAGGCCGACCGGATGGGCGGCCTGGTCCCCGCCCTCACCCAGGAGACGCTGGACAACCAGCGGGAGGTGGTCAAGAACGAACGCCGGCAGCGCTACGAGAACGTGCCGTACGGCGACGCCTGGCTGCGCCTGTTGCCGCTGCTCTACCCGCCGGGTCACCCCTACCACCACGCGACGATCGGCTCGATGGCCGACCTGAACGCCGCCGACCTCGCCACCTTCCAGGCGTTCCACCAGACCTACTACGCGCCCAACAACGCGGTGCTCACCGTGGTCGGTGACGCCACCGCCTCGGACGTGTTCGCGCTCGCCGACAAGTACTTCGGCGCGCTGCCCGCCCGCGACGACATCCCGCCGGCGCCGGACGGCCGCAGCGTGTCGCCGAGCGGGCAGACGGCCATCGAGGCGGTGAGCGCCGACGTGCCGGCGCCCCGGGTGTACATCGCCCACCGCACCCACCCGTTCGGCAGCCCGGGGTACAACGTGATCACCGTGCTCGCCACCATCCTCGGCAGCGGCCGGGGCAGCCGGCTCTACCAGCGCCTCGCCGACGGTGAGCGGATCGCCCAGCCGGACCTGGTCGGGGCGTACGGGGTGGACCTCGCGCACGCCCCGGCACCGCTGATCGCCACCATCACCGCCCGCCCCGGGGTGAGCGCTGAGCGGCTGGCCGAAGGGCTGGCCGAGGTCGTCGACGAGCTGGCCACCGTGCCGGTCACCGCCGCCGAGCTGGACCGGGCCAAGGCGTTGCTCAGCACCGGCTGGTGGCGTCAACTGTCCACCGTCGACGGACGGGCCGACCTGCTCGGCAGGTACGCCACCCAGTTCGGTGACCCGGCCCGGGTCGCCGACCAGTTGCCGGCCCTGCTCGCGGTCACCGCCGAGCAGATCGCCGAGGCCGCCGCCGACGTGCTCGCCACCGACCGGGTGATCCTGACCTACCTGCCCGAGGAGACCTCATGACGCTGATCGCCGACCGTCCCGGCCCGGGTGCCGCCCGCCCGTACCGGTTCCCGCCGGTGGTCCGCCGCACCGTGGCCGGTGGTCAGGTCGTCGCCGCGCATCTGCCCGGGCAGAACCTCGCCGTGGCGTTGCTCCTGCTCGACGTCGGCGCCGGCCAGGAGCCGCTCGGCAAGGAGGGCCTGTCCGGCGTGCTGGCCAAGGCGTTGGAGGAGGGGACGGCGCAGCGGGACGCCGCCGCGTACGCGCTCGCCGTCGAGGGGCTCGGCACCGCGTTGTCGACCGGCCTGGACTGGGACTCGTTCCAGGCCAGTGTGGTGGTCCCGGTGGACCGGCTCAGCGCGGCGGTGGAGCTGCTCGCCGAGGCGG
Organism: Micromonospora tarensis; assembly: GCF_016803395.1. Classification (GTDB taxonomy): domain Bacteria; phylum Actinomycetota; class Actinomycetes; order Mycobacteriales; family Micromonosporaceae; genus Micromonospora; species Micromonospora tarensis. The sequence goes on from NZ_JAEVHL010000031.1 coordinate 39,631, forward strand.
TCCGCACGCCCAGGCTTGATCCTGCCGACGTCCGTCGGGTCCGCGACGACGAGGCGACCGCGCTGCGGATGGACTGGGCCAACCCGGGTCCGCGCGCCGACGCCGCGCTGCGCGCCGACCTGTTCGGCGCGGAGAACCGCTGGGGACGACCGATGTACGGCGACCCGGAGTCGGTCGCCGGGTTGGACGTGGAGGACGTGACGGTCTTCCACTCCGAGTGGTTCCTCCGCCCCGGCACCCTGGTCGTCGCCGGTGACCTGGACCGGATCGACCTGGACGCGCTCGCCGCCGCGGCGTTCGCCGGCACCGGTGGGGGCCCGGTCGAGCGGGGTGGCCCGATCGAGGTGCCGCCGCACACCGGACGGCGGATCATCCTGGTGGACCGGCCCGGGTCGGTGCAGTCCACGCTGCGGCTGGGGCACCCGTCGCCGCATCGGGCGCACCCCGACCACGTGCCGATGACCCTCGCCGGCACGGTGCTCGGTGGCGCGTTCACCTCCCGGCTCAACCACCTGCTCCGCGAGGTGCACGGCTACACCTACGGCATTCGGGGGGAGTTCGCGTCGTCCCGGCGGTTCGGGCGGTTCGCGGTCAGCTCCGGCGTGCAGACGGCGGTCACCGCGCCGGCCCTGGTCGAGGCGGTGAGTGAGATCACCCGTACCCAGACAACCGGGGTGACCGAGGATGAGCTGGAGGTGGCCCGTTCCTGGCGCGCCGGGCAGCTCTCGGTGGAGTTGCAGAGCCCTCGGGCGATCGCCTCCGCGCTGACCACGCTCGTGGTGCACGACCTGCCGGACGACTACCACGCACGCCTGCGGGAGTCGCTGCTCGCCGCCGACGTGGACCAGGTCTCCGCGGCGGCGGCCACCCACCTGCACCCGGATTCCTTGACCCTGGTCGTCGAGGGCGACGCCGCCACCATCCGCGACGCCCTGACCGCCACCGCCCTGGGAACCCTCCTCCCC